>CAZAEF010000012.1:0-22603 GCA_964484315.1 uncultured Candidatus Saccharibacteria bacterium
ATACTCGATACTATTAGACATGATAAACCTTTTATTATTACAGAAGAAAATGGATTGATGGATCGTATAGGAAGCATAGCGCTAGCTGTGAATCCAAAAGATAAAGAAGATATAAAAAATAAAATTCTATGGTTATGTGTAAGAGAGAATTATGATATTCAAGTCAAAAAAATAAAGGATTTCAATTTCACCCATACATGGGGTGATATTACCAAAGAGATAATAGATATTTATAAAAAACTTCTATGAAATTATTGATGATCTCTACAGATAGACGGATATTCGACAAGGGAAGCGCTGTGGCACAGCGTCAGATCGAATATGCGAAGAGATATGAAGAAGTACATATCATTGTCTTCTCTAATAAGGATTATATGGAAACAACAATAGGTCAGAACATATGGGTATATCCTACAAGATCATGGAATCGGTGGATGTATATATTCGATGCCCTCAGTCTCGCGCGATTCATCACTGAGAAGCGGGGAATCACACATGTGACTTGTCAGGATCCATTCGAGACAGGACTCGTCGGTTCTCTCGTGAAAAATCGACATGATGTAAAGCTTGAACTTCAAGTCCATACAGATATAGGCAGTATATATTTTCAGAAGTTCACTATCCTAAATCGCATCAGAACCCGCATATCGAAGTATACTCTCGCGCGAGCAGACCATGTGCGCGTAGTATCCGAGAGAATAAAGAATTATGTTGCACGCAGTGTCGATGTATCGAAAATAGAAGTACGGCCGATAGCTATCGATACTAGTATATTCCAATCATCTGCAACCCCTATCGATCTTCATAAGAAGTATCCTCAATTTTCGAAGATTATTCTTATGGTATCCAGACTCGAGAGAGAAAAGAACATCAGTCTGGCTCTAGAATCATTTAAAATTGTACTTGATAAAATACCTACTGTTGGACTAGTAATTGTCGGTACTGGCAATGAGCTAGAGTACCTCAAACAACTTGCGGTACAGTTGAGAATAGATAAATCTGTCATATTCGAAGGATGGCAGGATAATACGACCTCATATTATAAGACAGCTGATTGTTTCCTTAATACCTCATGGTATGAGGGGTATGGTATGACCCTAGTAGAAGCACAATCAGCACGCCTGCCTATTGTCTCGACCGATGTCGGAGTTGCGCGAGAGGTGGGAGCAATAATAGTAGGTTTTGAGAAAAATAATATCGTAAGGGGAATAGAGGAAGTTATATCATAAAAATGAAATATGAAAAGTATTAATTTTTTTTTCAAACATCCAGTGATACGCTACATCACATCAGGTGGAATTGGAGCAGTGACGAATCTGGGTATGCTTTTCATTCTCACTCATTTTATTGGTTTTTATTATATTGTATCAGGGATTATCGCCTTTATATGTTCTGTCTTCGTCTCTTTTTATCTCCAGAAGAAATGGACATTCAAGGATAATAATAGTGAGAATACACATAGAAAGTTCGTGGTATTCACCATCATTGCTATCGTGAATCTAGGTGCCAATACACTATTTCTATTTTTATGCGTAGAATTTCTCCAGATTCACTATATGCTTGGTCAGATTATCGCATCAGGAATAGTCGCTTTCTGGAGTTATTTTTTATATAAAAGCAAGGTATTTGGTGTGAAAAAAGAGATTGCACCTCTAGATATAAGTAGGGTATAGTATTAAACACACTATGAAAATCCTCATAATCACACAGAAGGTAGATAAGAATGATGCAATTCTTGGTTTTTTTCATAATTGGGTCACAGAATTCGCGAAACATTGCGAGCAGGTAACAGTGATATGTCTATATAAAGGCGAACATAGTCTCCCTGATAATGTGAAGATCCTATCTCTCGGAAAAGAGGAGCGCCAATCCAGACTCCAATACTTGATTCATTTTTATTGGTACATCATACATGAGCGTAAGAATTATGATTCAGTCTTTGTCCATATGAATCAGATTTATGTTGTTCTCGGAGGTCTATTGTGGAGGCTATGGCACAAGAAGATCTCTATGTGGTATACACATCGTGCTGTGAGTATGGATTTGCGCATAGCTACTATCCTTGCGCATGACATATTCACTGCTTCGAAAGAAGGATTCAATGTACCTACGAAGAAACTCCATATCATTGGCCATGGTATCGATACAGAACTTTTCAATATTCCATCTCGGCGCATATCTCAGTCAGACAAGCTCCGTCTCGTGAGTGTTGGGCGTATTACTCGTATCAAGAATATCGATACGCTTATCATGGCTTGTTCTATCCTCAAGGATAGGGGAATGGACTTTGTCTGTGAGATTGTCGGTCCCCAAGTTACTCCAGACGATTCTGTATATATGAAGGAGTTGAAGGAACTTGTCTCTGAGAAAAGGTTAGAGAGCGATGTAATATTTATCGATGCCGTATCTCACGAAAATATACGCGAATATTATTGGAAAAATGATATACATGTGAATCTAACACCTACGGGTGGTGTCGACAAAGCAGTATTAGAGGGTATCGTCGCAGGTTCGGTTCCTCTCGCTTCGAATACTGCTTTTAAGGAAGTTTTTGGTGAGTATAATGACCTGCTCAGTTTCAAATTGAGAGATCCTCAGGATCTTGCTCAGAAGATTATTGAGCTCAGAAAGAAAGACAGGAAGATTCTCACTGACAACCTCACTGCTGTCGTTAAGAAAAACTTCGGTATAGAATCATTTATCAATAAAATACTTGCAGTCTCGGCAAAGTCTTCATAATATTTTCATGATACACGTATATATAGGAACACCGCTCGGGAATACGCGATTAGTGGAGATTCTATACCCGAATCTAGGCAGTACTGAACGACCAAATGTTTTCGGAGAAACTCTATTCAATACATTCACACGACCATTGGTTGATATAGTGAATGATGTGTCGCTTGCAGACTGTATTCTCCTTCCGCATAATTATAATGTAATAAAAAATAATCATGAGTATATAGCTCGGTACGAAGAATTGTCGAAGAAATTTGATAAGAAAGTTATCGTATTTTTTCCTGGAGATAGTGATGAGAAGGTTGTATTCTCGAATGCTATTGTTTTTCGTAACTCTCAGTATCGCGCTGTGAAAGCTCATAATGAGATCATAATGCCCGCATTTGCAGTCGATCTCGCGAATGGCGAACCAATATATCGAGACAAGGGTGTTGAGCCTGTGATCGGTTTCTGTGGTTGGGCTGGACTTGGCACGCCACTAGATTGGTTACGATACGGTATGGAATACATTCGCACGCAAGGTGTTTACAAGAAAGGTCTCTATTTTAGGCGTAAGACGATAAAGATTCTGGAGAAAGAGAAAAGGATAAAGACCAATTTCATTATCCGTTCTTCATACACAGGTAATATGAAGACAATAGGTTTATCTCCAGAAGTTGCCCGCAGAGAGTACATAGAGAATATGAAGAATTCAGATTTTATTCTTGCTCCAAAGGGTGATGGAAATTTTTCTGTTCGTTTCTATGAAGCATTGAGCCTTGGTCGGATCCCGCTTTTGATTGATACAGATTGCTCATTGCCACTCGAAGATATTATTGATTATTCTACATTTATTGTGAAAGTTGATTATAGAAATATAGATAATACAGGGAAAATTGTAAAAGAGTTCTATAAGACATTAAGCAAAGAAGACTATGTAGAGATGCAAAAATCAGCTCGGAAAGCTTTTGATTCATATTTAAGAATTGATGCTTTTTTCACATATATGTTCACAGGTGATAGACTAAAACAATATATTTCATAAACATGAAAGACATTATCATCTTGCCTACATATAATGAGAGAGAAAATGTAGGACTTATTATTCCTCTTATCTTCAAATATACTCCAGACATACATGTAGTCGTAGTTGATGATAATTCGCCTGATGGTACTGCAGATAATGTCAGAAAACTCATGACCATATATCCTCATGTTAGTCTCATATCTCGAGACAAGAAGGAGGGGCTAGGGCGAGCGTATATACATGCTTTTAGGGAGGTACTAGTCCATGAGGATGTACAATCTATCATTATGATGGATGCTGATCTTTCCCATGATCCATCTGTGTTGCTAGAGTTGATAAGACTTTCTAGGATATATGATGTGGTAGTTGGATCACGATATATTCGCGGTGGCGGCACTATTGGTTGGGAATTATGGAGAAGGTTGCTCAGCAGGTATGGAAATATATATTGTAGGATGATTACGAGGATGGGTATTCATGACTGCACTGGTGGTTTCAATATGATCAGAGCCGATATGCTTCGCAAGATTGATTTTGATAATATAAATTCTTCAGGATATGCATTTGCTATAGAGTTGAAATACAGATTGTATACCATAGGAGCTAAGTTTATTGAAACCCCAATTATTTTCAAGAATCGCATCAACGGTGAGTCGAAAATTTCTAATCATGTGATAAGTGAAGGGATATGGGCTCCATTGAAAATGGTATGGAGAAAGGGTACTATTAAGCGGTGAAAATCTGCTACATCGCCAACATACGCCTACCGACCGAGAAAGCTCATGGTATTCAGATTATGAAGACATGTGAAGCACTCACAGAGCTCGGTCATGAGGTAACACTTATCATTCCTCGTCGTGACAATCCACTCAAGGGTGATATTTTTGATTATTATTCGATCAAGACTAGGTTTCCAGTCATAGCTATTCCTAGTTTGAATATTCTTGTTTTGGGGCGTATTGGATATTGGATACAGACACTTTTATTTTCTGAAATGGCTGTATGGAAAATATGGAAAATCCGACCAGATGTTATATATGCCCGAGATCCGATTATCCTTATCAATCTCATTCTTGTTTTTAAGAATATATTTTTTGAAGCTCATCGTGGCGATAGCGGTTTCGTAACGAGAATTCTTTTGAAAAAAGCTCGACTTCTTGCTATCACTCACGGCCTGCAGAATTTCTATTCTCCATTTATAAAAAACACTGATAGAAGTATAGTAGTACCAGATGCGGTAGATGTTGAAAAATTTTCAATCAATATGAGTAAGAGTGAATGCCGTATTAAGCTCGGATTACCTCTGGATAAGAAAATTGCTCTCTATGCTGGACACCTATATGAGTGGAAAGGGGCGCAATTCCTCGCCGAAGCGAGTAAAAAGTTTGACAATAACGAGCTTGCAGTATTCGTCGGTGGTACTGAGAACGATATTCGACTTTTCAAGATTATCAATAAGGATAATCAAAATATGATGATTGTAGGACACAAGTCTCATAGTGATATACCATATTATCTCGCTTCGGCTGATGTCCTCGTACTACCGAACTCTGGCAAAGAAGCCATATCACGTCTCTATACTTCGCCAATGAAACTTTTCGAATACATGGCGAGTGGACGACCGATCGTCGCTTCAGAACTTCCTTCACTCTGTGAGGTACTCGATCCAGAGACTGCTGTTCTTGTGAAGCCTGATGATGCTGACGCTCTTTATCAAGGAATTAAAAAAGTATTTGATGATGAATCATTAGGATCGAGGATCAGTGATAATGCTCGCAAGAAAGTCTCTACTATGACTTGGGTAAATCGCGCTATGGCCATCACCATATTTATTAAAAAGTCTCTCACACGAAAATTATGAAAATCTATTTCTTCGGATCAGATTATCCACCGACAAATGGAGGTATATCAACCTATACCACTAACTTACTCGGAGCCATGTCACGCGAGAGTGGGGTAGAGGGACGAGCGAGAATATTTGGCAATAAGAATCCGCGTACGGAAACACTCAATAATCAACTCGAAATTATCCTAGTCCGTTCGGTCAATTTCTTCTATGTTGGGTGGAGGATTTTAATCGATATTATCACGCATCATGATTATGATGTGCTATATGCACTGAATCTTTTTCCTATAGGTTTCTGGGTAATATTTTGGTCGAAGATTTTTCATAAAAAAGGAATAATCACATTTTATGGGGCTGATGCATGTGATACTAGGACAAGTAAAAAGGTTGTATGGTTGCAGAAATGGGCTATTACTCATGCGTACAAAGCAATCACCATCAGCATATTCACTCGTGATGCTGTTGTAAAAAAATATGGAATCATTGGTAATAATATAGAGGTTGTATACCCACTGCTTCCACAAGTAAAAAACGAGAAGATAGTACCAGTAGCTACGAGAAGTGATATGGGTCTCGCTCTCGATGATTTCGTTGTTGTTTCTATTTGTCGTCTTGTGAAGCGCAAAGGTGTCGAGTATCTCATAGATGCTCTCTCTATGTCAGATGATGTGAAAATAAAGGCAATTATTGTCGGTGACGGCGATGAACGTGCGGGATTCGAGGATCGTGTGCGAGAAGCTGGTCTAGCAGATCGTATTAAGTTTGTCGGAAAAGCCCCAGATCTCACCCCATATTATTCCATAGCTGACTGTGTCACTCTTCTATCATATATGAGAAAAGAAGAGGGTGATTTCGAAGGACTAGGTCTCGTCCTTCTCGAAGCGCAGTCGTATGGAGTGCCTGTTATTGGGACGATAAGTGGCGGAATTCCAGAGGCTTTTGTCAATGACAAAACAGGTATAGCTGTGAGCGAGCGCGAAGCGCGAGCGGTCCTCGATGCTATACTTAAGCTCAAGGATGATGTTGGTCTGCATCAATCCATGAGTATGGCTACTACAGGATTCCTCATAACTAGATTTGGAAAGAAGAATACAATCGATAATATTCTGAAATTTTTATGAAAAAAATTGCAGTTATAACACCTATAAATAAGAGTGACTACTTAGCGAATACTGTTCTCGATGGGCTCATAGAACTTACAAGTGTTGGCGAGCTAGAATTCAGGATGACAGGTAATTATCCTACACCTTTTGAGGTCAATTCCTATGTCTTAAGTGATGAAGATTTTATCGAGTATGCGAAATCTGCCGATCTTATTATCCTCGCATGGGGAAAGAAAAGCACAAATTATGCTCTTGCAGAAAAAATAGGAATGTGGAATAAGACGGTTTTTGTCGATGGTTCTGAACTCGGTAAGGATAATAGATTCAATATAGATATACAAGATCAGGTAATGAAGGGTACATATGATGGTATAGGAGCCATCGATCAGACCATGCTTGAAAAGTGTAGACGATATTTCCGAAGAGAAAAACCTTATAGAAATGGGATACTGTCATTTCCATTTGGTATTGAACGACGATACGGAGAACATTATAGTCCCGAGATAAAAAAAGATATTGATTTTGTATGCATATTCGGGCAGGAGAATTATCCGAAGATGAGAAAGGAAGCTCGTCTTCTTCTCGAGAAATTTTGCAAGAAAAATAATTTCACTTGCGCGACTAGCAAGACGAAAGGTTTCGACTTTGATGATTCG
This sequence comes from uncultured Candidatus Saccharibacteria bacterium, assembly GCA_964484315.1. Classification (GTDB taxonomy): domain Bacteria; phylum Patescibacteriota; class Minisyncoccia; order Phycocordibacterales; family PALSA-1337; genus CAIOGI01. The sequence continues at coordinate 7,351 of CAZAEF010000012.1, forward strand.
ACCAAGATTGCTGGGCGCAGTGAATTCTACTCACTTCTCGCTCGTGGAAAAGTCGGTATATCTATAGGAGGTGGTGGGTTCGATACTGCCAGATTCTGGGAGATTCTCGGGAATAATTGTATGTTATTGACTGAAAGGATTGATATCGATATACCACAAAGTCTCGCATATTCTCGTATTTATGAATTCAGCGCTATCGAAGAATTTGAGAAGAAATTGATCGGGCTTGGGGAATATATCCGCATGACCTATAATCAGAATGATATGATATATGAATATAGAGATATATTGAGCAAACATAGCTCCAGAGCTCGCGTCGAGTATATACTGCAAAAATCCTTATGAAACCTGTATGCATCATCTGCAATTCTGCATCATCTTTTCTTATGAAAAAAGATGGTTATGATCTATACAGATGTCCTAGTTGCAGTCTTGTCTTCGTCCATCCACAACCTGCGAGTGATTTTCTGAAAGATAAAGTATATTCGTTCGAATCTGGTTATCAGTCTAATAAAAAAGGGGATTTCGGAGAAACGATACCAGATAAGAAGACAGAAAAGATAATGGATTTTCTCAAGGGTAATGTCGTGAAGGGTAAATTACTAGATGTAGGGTGTTCTAGTGGGGAATTCATGTATCATGCTGGAAAATTAGGTTTTGACACTTATGGTGTCGAGCTCAACAAAAGAACAGCAGATGTTGCTCGATCGTACGGACTCAATGTTTTCAATGGATTTCTCAAGGATGCAAATTTTGCTCAAGATTCATTCGATGTGATATTTCTCGGCGATATTATCGAGCATGTCAATTCCCCTCGAGAATTCATACAAGATTGTCATCGTCTACTCAAGCGTGGAGGATTGATCATCATCTCTACTCCAAATCTTGACTGTATATGGTCGAGGATGACATTCCAACTCTATAGATGGTTCAATATACCTTGGTCATCAGTCACACCACCATATCATCTATTCCAATTTTCTTTCAATAATATTAACAGGCTGATGAGAGATGAAGCATTTAGCCTAATATCACAATTCTATCTCCACCCACCGCGATTGATGTATGAACTAGGCTCAATGCATTTATTGAAGAAGTATAAAGAAAATAAGTCCATTCTTAGATTGCTATACATGACTTTTGCTTTCGGCGCATACACGAAACTTTATATTTTAGATCGCCTATTGACCCCATTGAAGAAAAGAGATTTCTCAATGGTTACGTTCTATACGAAATTTTAGATACTAATTAGATCTTGTTTGCAATGGAAATCACTTTTGCATAATGAGGCTCATCCTTCCATTCCTTGAGTTTTTTATCAGGATATTTGAAATCAATATTATTCTCTGCGACGACATAGAGATGTGGTGCGAAGAATGAGAAGAACCAGTCTAGAAGAGCATTCTTGAAATAGAATGAACGGACGGTATGAACTTTCCAACCAGCTTTCTCAACCGATAGTCTCAGAGTCTCTCTAGTGAAGAAGTTCACATGTGCTCCGGCGAGAGCTCCACGGAACCGTGTAATCTTCATAAGACTTGCTATGCGAGGTACTACAGGGACACCGAGGATAAGGGTGGTTTTCGGATCAGCAACCGTCTTTAATTTGATAAGAAAAGCGTGTGGAGCGAGAAGGTGTTCGAAAAGGTTATTTGCCCAGATCCCCTCGAACGATTCATTGAGTCCGAGTTCATCTATGAACTCCACATTGCCCCGCACGATGCGTATATTTCTTTGTTTACCGAATTCTACTTCATCAAGTGTTGAAGTCACACAAACACTCATCTTGTCGAATTCTACGAGGTATTCACCATAGTCACAGCCTAGATCGAGTACTTTCTTATTTCTGAGTTTCAGTGTATCGAGAATAGTGTTGAAGGTCCGCGACTTGTGCACAGGTTCGAATCTCTTGTCTGCAGTATGTTCTATCATGTAATGATTATACATTATTGAGATGATTCGCCAATCTTATGGCCAATGCACATATGGTGTATGTAGGATTTGCACATCCGCTAGTAGGGAAGACTGAGCTACTACAAATATATAGATTATCCACAGAATGGACTTTGAGATTTGAGTCTACGACTGAAGTCTTCGGCTCCATACCCATGATCGTTCCCCCGATATGATGACTAGCCTCGGTGTTGATCGGCCAAGGATTCACCTTGTCCAGATTGCTTTCTAATACTCCAATATTTTTTCTCTGAAGCTCTACACCAATAAGTCTATGCAATTCTGTGACAGAACGTCTATCGCGTTCTGATATATTTAGAGTAACTACAGGTATAGCTTTTCCATTCCCATCCATCATATCGCTTAGCGTAATCCTATTTTCTCTACGGGATTCCATATCCATGAAATTTCTAAGACGAATAGTATGTACAGGTATCTTTTTTGAGTGCGCTAATCGATGGAAAATATAAGAAGCAACAGATGGCATATCTTTAACTATGGATAGAAAAGCAGATGACCAACTGAAGGAACTTTTTCTCTGAACGTCGTCACCGGTCTCAGTCCAGTCTCTCAACCCTATCAATTTCTTCTGAAATCTTTTCCACCACTGAAGAAAAAGCTTGAATTTCTTTGTAATAGTGATCAGATCTGTAACACCCTTGCTGTCTGTCCAAGGGAATATTGGTTCCATGCGAACATAGCTATTCAATATACCGAGTGACTTCTGCATGTCCTCGCGTATACGGACGCCTGCGGATTTTGCCCAACCAGAATGCAGATATCCGAATAGGTGATTGAGATTGTGGGCAGGTTTATAAAGTCTTATAATTCCGTAACTATTTTTCGGATGATTGGTTATATATCTTCCGACTTGATCATATTCATTACCTAGTCCAGAAGATTGTGTGTCTCGAGATAATAGCAGTAGTCTAGCATTTTCAATACCTCCAGCAGAAAGGATAATGGTTTTGGCAATCAGGGTATTTTCTTTGCCATTCGAATTCTTAATAACCAGACCGTTGACAGTTTGTTTGCCAGTAGGAGACTTTTTTGAGGAGAGATGAATGACTGTTGAATCATGGAATAATGTAACGTTACTTTTATCGAGTACATCTTTCAATTCATTTGCGAAATTCCATGGAGGATCCTTGGCTATGAATATCTTTTCTTCGAGAACATTAGATTCTAGACTAAAATCTGCATTCTTGCGAAGATTATCCAATGTAGAATGATCGAAGTCGCTTAATTTAGGAAAACCATACGTATTGAGCTTAGTATAATACTGTTTGAGTTCGTCGTATTCTATAGGCCATGTTTCTATATCTACTTTATCCATCGGCGCAGACAACCCTGCCCATGTCGTAGATGTGCCACCGACAATTCGCTCTCTCGATCCCGGCCGTATAGATATTTCTCCATCACTTAAAACTTTTTTTAATGATTCCGTATGTTCTTGTCTACGATATGTGCCAGATTCTATCAAGGCAATCCTTTTGCCAGACTTGGAAATTTCTGCACAGAGAGTGAGCCCTGCTGGACCTGTACCTATGATAGCGATATCGTAGATTTTTTCTTGCATAAAAATGATTGTATCATGAAAGTACAATTGGTATAATAGTTAAACATGTTCGATATGACATCCAAAATAACTAGGAAAAACCTAGATAAATTCTTAGAAAAGCACGCTACATCTGATAGAATCATAGATGTCGGTTCTGGCAACTCATCGTATTATCGTTTCTTTCCGAATAGAGTTTCTGTAGATATTGATCCTGAACGCAAACCTGACATCATAGGCGACGCACACAATCTTCCATTTACATATGGGGAGGTTGATAATATTCTTTCTACGGATGTTTTCGAGCATCTCAAGGATCCAGTGAAAGCGGTATCAGAAATGAATAGAGTGTTGAAAAAAGGAGGAAAAGTGATATTCTGCACCAGATTTATTTTTCCTATCCATGACTCCCCGAATGATTTCTGGCGTTTTACGGAATACGGTTTACGAGAATTGTTCAAGGATTTTGATATTATTGAGCTCGAACCAGAGACGACCAACTTTTCTACTATTGCTATTCTACTACAGCGTATTGGTTATCAGACGAAACTTTCGTGGAATAAACCTATGAAGTTCATTATTTTTACCTGCGCAAAAATTCTTCTTCATTGCAACTGGCTGATCAAAGAAGAATATGGGGATATTGGTCGTAAAAATAAGGAGACAGGGATACTTGCAAGCGGGTACTACCTCATAGCTATAAAAAGATAGCATGAAAATACTCCTTATCTCTAATACAAATAATATAAAGAATGGTGGAGGAAACATGACTCACGAACTTTGTTCATTCCTCGCTACGAGATGTGACATCACTCTTCTGCTTCCAAAGGATGCTCCTAAGTATGATTATGCTACATATAAGATCGAGTATGTTTTGCCTACATATATTTTCGATGTAAAGACTCCGACAATATTAGATTATATTATGTTTGAATATTCTCAGACAAAAGGTTTCGATATTGTTCATTCACTTTTCGAATTCCCATATGCATTTATCGGAGCGCGTCTTGCAGAAAAGTATGATAAGCCATTTATTATCGGTACTCAGGGGACATACGCTATAAAACCCCTTTTTGAATTTCCACAGAAATATATTTTGAAGTGGATCTACAATAATGCCGATCGAATCGTTTCCGCTAGCCAATTTACCAAAGACGCTATCATTGAACATTCTGGTACAAAGACACCGATCGACATAATTCATAATGGAGTTAATTTTGCTCGTTTCTCACGCCAGAAAAATATAGAGGATATTCGGACGAAATATCCAGGAAAACAACTTCTCCTCACCGTTGGTGGTTTCAAGCCACGAAAAGGTCAAGACATTGTTCTACGAGCGCTTGGGAAAGTCATCGCTAAGCGTTCGGATTTCCACTATCTCATAGTTGGACCGCATGAGAATCGCAATGAATATATTGAATCTTTGCATGCTATCATCGCTGACAAAGGTTTGATGGATAATGTCACTTTTGTAGGTGAGTGTAGTGATGATGATATAGTGAGATACTTTCAAGCATGCGACATATATGTACATACTACGCGTGTAGTGAATTGGAATTTCGAAGGATATGGCATCGTCTATCTAGAGGCTGGAGCCTGTGGCAAGCCTTCTATTGCTGCTCATGCTGGTGGCGCTCCAGATGCTGTCGTTGACGGTGAGACAGGTATTATCGTTCCCGAAGAAGATGTCTCTGCTACAGCGCTAGCAATAGAAAAAATGCTCAAGTCACCAGAGTTGGCTCGTGAACTTGGTCAAGGAGGACGCGTTTTTGCAGAGAATCATGACTGGTCAATCATAGGTATGAAGTACTTCGATCTATACAAGAAACTGCTATGAAAATAATAATTCTCGCAGATGATATAGTGCATGGTGGTGGTGCTGGAGTTGTGGCATGGGATCATGCCAAGGCTTTGCGATTACACGGACATGATGTTTCAATTATTACAACATCTCAGGAAAAAGAAAAAGAAGGGGAGTTGCAACAAGATGGAATCACTATACATACTATATATTCTATGTACCATCCTATATTCCGCGCATATAAATCTCTTAATAATCCAAAAGTTGTGAGAAAAGTGCGCGCCATCTTGCAATCTATTAGACCAGATATAGTGCATGCGCATAATATACACAGTCATCTCTCTTACGTTTCGCTCGTTGAGGCTCATGCCTATTCCAAAGCGGTATTCCTAACTGTGCATGATTCTATGCCTTTTCACTACAGCAAGCTTTTTCCATCGACTGTTAATGTCGATGATTGCAATGTGAGAAGTTATAAGGTATCACCTTGGAAGCAGATAGAGAATTTCAAATGGCAATACAATCCATTTCGCAATATCAGTATACGGACATACCTGAAAATTCCCCACAAGATATTCGCTGTGAGTGAAGCCCTTGCTCAAGCGCTCAAGGATAATGGAATAGAGAATGTAGAGGTACTTCACAACGGTATTGATGCGAGTGAATGGAAATGTGATGAAGTCGTGGAAAAAGAACCAGCTATATTCTTCGGTGGACGACTCTCTCGCGCAAAAGGTGGGGATGTTCTGGTGGATGTGATGAAGAGAGTGATCGCTGTGCGACCAGAGACGAAGTTGCTTCTTGTCGGCAATATAGATGAATATACAAAGTCACTCGTAGAAAAGATAGGTACCGAGAATGTCGTTCTAGCCGGTCCACAATCTAGAGAAAATATGAAACATATGTATGCGAAATCCTCTCTAGTCGTGGCACCTTCTCTATGTTTCGACTGGTTTCCCACGGTTATTCTCGAGGCTATGGCATGTAGCAAGCCTGTAGTAGCAACTTGCTTCGGTGGATCAAGGGAGATGGTGGTGGATGGTGTGACTGGGTATATCGTAAATCCAGAAAACATTGATACTATGACTAGTAAGATTCTCGAATTGATAAATGATCCTCTAAAAGCCCAATCATTCGGTAGAGCAGGTATAGAACTGGTGAAGAGTGAATTCTCACTTGAAAATCACATGAAGAAACTTCTATCGTGGTATGATAGAGCTCTCAAAAAATAATATGGATTTCTTCAATACATCATTCTATGATTCTGCAAGCAGTGAGTATTCGAAACAGAGGTACAATGTGCATCCTCAGTCATTCATACATTTTTTTTTTCAAACAAGACTCCGAAATATTATCACTCTCATAAAGAGAAACTGTTCAGATAGACAAGATCAACTCCTCATAGAAGATGGTTGTGCGGATGGTGTCGTGGCACAGACAGTTATGAATATATACAAAGAAAGTTTTTCTCAAGGAATAGGTCTAGATATTTCTCCGAAGATGATTGAACAAGCGAGAATTCTGAATAAAAACCCACGAATTACTTTCAATATAAAAAAAGAGCTTGGTGAACAAATGAAGGCAGATGTATTCCTCGCTGTCGGTTTTGTCAGTCCAGGAATATTCGATGATGAATTCAGATTTATAAGAAATCATATCAAAGACGACGGTTTGATCATCGTCTCTCTCGCGTCGAGGAATTCACCTTATGCCAAGCTAAAACTGAAAGATAAAGAGGTTACCAATGATTATTGGACATTCAGGCAATATGAGGAATTTCTCAAGAAAGATTTTGAAATAGTAGATTCGATTCCCTATGGTCTTTTCATACCGAAACTTTGGGCTATTCCATTCATCGCTATGATTCTCCAGCCTCTTCTAGAATATATACTGAATCTATTTCCAGTATTATTTCATGAGACGCTTTATGTACTCAAACATAAAAGGTAATTTTGATTTTATAAGTGCCTTGAGTGAGTTTGTAAGAGTGTTTCGTATTCCGAAGACTGTGCGATAGGTATATGCATCAGCAATTTCATTCACCTCTATTTTTATCGGATGAGATAATGGAAAAATGAGTGGAGAAGTCTTTATATTCGAAAAAGCGCTAGCTTTATGTGTTGCTCCTATATCATTGCCGATATTTTCGACGAGGTTGATCTTCGGCATGATGCATAGTCCATGTTCCTTATAACATGTATATGTCCACGCTATGTCCCATGTATTTGTTTTATTCTCATATAATCTTTGAAAATGATTGGCCCAATAGTCATAAGTCAGTCTATTGGGAAAAGATGAAATAAGCTTTTGAGACCCCTTCAATTCTCCCCATGAAGACATAGAGCTATCATAGAGCTTCCAAGCTCGTTTCCATGTGGCCCAGCCCCAGATCTGGGCTATATGAGAGAAATAATAGCTATCATGACCTATTGATCCTGTAAATTTCGAATTATTTTCTTGGAAATTGGTACCGCCTATATGCATGATTTCATTCGTGTTTTTATGTCGTTCTAACATCTCTTCACAATATGAAAAAAAGCTTTGATCAGGCAGACAGTCATCCTCGAGAATAATAGCTCCATCAGTATCATTCTCGAGCTGGTTCATCGCCCAGCTGATACCAGAAGCTACACGCTTTCTGCACCCCAGATTGACTTCGGAATAGTCTCTATAGACTTCGCATGGCCAATCAATATGTTCATATATAGCACGCACAGAATCAGTAAGTTTCTTTTCCTCATCATTTCTCGGTCCATCGGCTACTATGAATAATTTGCTCGGTTGAGCTTTGCGTATCATGTCGAAAACTCTCTGTGTTTCGAGAGGGCGATTGAAGGTGAGGAAGATGGTGGGGGTTTTAAGCATGTTTGCTGATAAGTCTATGGTATTTTCCGATGAGATAATGTTGCCACACCATCTTTCTCCGACCACGATAACTTGTCATCACACTACAGATTTCCTCTTTTGACAGTTTATTTTGTTGTATAAAAGCTTTTGTAACTTTCTTCAATATCGAAAGGGAATATATAAGCGTAGAGAAAGATATATGAGGAGCAGGCTTTTTGATTATGAGGATGTCTTTAGTCCTGTCAAAATTATTTCTTTCAATACGGATATATTTTGACATATTCCTGTATGCAACATTGAGGGCATTCTTATGTACTAGTGTATGTGATGTCGCATTGCCAGTGATTGAGTCTCCGTGCACTCTATACTGGAATAATACACTCGGTATATTCGTACAAATCAGTTCCTTATCTGGGCGAGAATACATTTCATAATCTTCGGCATGAATAAATTCTTCACTATATCCACCGAAACCTCTCACTTTCTCTGTGCGAAAAAAGATAGAGCTATGAAACATCACATTGTTAAATATAAACTCATATTTTATTGCAATAGGATCAATAGGATTTCTCGAGATCTTGATCACTCTTCCGCTCTTATCTATGCACTCAGTATATGATCCTACTACATCTATTTCCGGGTGTGATTCCATGAAATCATATTGTATCTGCAGCCGATCTTTCAGGGCTATGTCATCTTGATCTAGTCGTGCTGTGTAATGACCTCGTATGTGCTTCAGACCAATATTTAGACTTGCTATTAGCCCTTTATTTCCTTCATTATGTATGACTTTGATGCGCGGATCATAATATGATGCAAGTATAGTGGCACTAGAGTCTTTTGATCCATCATTTACTACGACGATTTCAAAGTCAGAAAAAGTTTGTCGCAGAAGACTGTCCATAGCTTCACGGAGATATGCTTCACCATTATAGACGGGCATTAGTATAGAGATTTTCGGGTTCATATTATATGGTTATCCATGATGCTGGAACGATATCATCACTAGGGATATCTTGATTATTAAACCATTTCTTCGGAGCGATTACTATCTTTTCGGGGTTATTATTAAGCCAAGCAGCCCACCAACTGAAGGTGCTATTGGCAATTATATTATGTTCGCATTGAGACATGAGTATGAGCTCTTCATGAACAAGATGCGTTGAATCACTTATAAAAGTATACGGTTCAGGGAAATTTATGTATTTTTTTGCCCATCCTATATCATCTGTGAAGATATAGAAATGAGGATTTGAAATCTTGTCTTTGATGTATTGAATTGCTCCTGTGTAATATTCAGGCGAACATGTTCCGTGAAAATTACTTTTATCTCCTTGCACATAATCTCCACCACGGAGATGAATACTCACGGAGTTTCTCATAGATGATTCTGGTGTTATGGATTTCTTTGGCGTAAGATCACTCGCAATCGTACTTGCATATTTTAGGAAATGTTTTTCAGAATGCCATTCACCACGAGTGTCTTCTATGTATGAACCACTACATAATAGTTTATGAAATATATTGGCTTTTTTTGAATGTATTGAGAAGTTGTCGAGGAGGTATGTCCTATCTCTTCTTCCTTTGTACCAAGAGGTATCGAGGAGAAGAGTCTCTCCAGTCTCGAGTGAAAGAGCCCTACCGTAGGAATATTGGAAGAGTTGATTGCCGAGACCGCCTGTTAGTTTTATTATGATCATATTATGATTTGTTATATTCCAAGTATAATCTCTCTAGGCCATCTTCAATTCTCACAAAATCTCCCACTTGGATCTCAGATAGTAGACGTGAGTTATCGATAATTATATCACCAGCATGGTATGTATATTCTTTTGGGAAGGGTACATGGACAATTGTTCCTTTTCCCACTCTCTTCACTATATTTTCTGCAATATTGTTCAGTGATGAGAGTTGTCCAGAACAAAGATTATATATCGTATGATTAAGTTTAGTGATTGATGCATACATGAATATTCGAGCTACATCGTCTACATATATATAATCTCTCATGTCTTTTCCATCACCGTATATAGTTATATTTTCATTTGCCATTGCTTTCAGTGTGAATAGAGTTGGAATTGATTGTGTATTTTTCTTATCCGGTCCATATATATTTGTAAGTCTGAAAATTACTACTTGATTGGGGTGTTTTTTCACGAAGTTCAAGTGTATATCTTCCGCTTCCTTTTTCTCTTGAGCATATATACGCACTGGATTACAGACGTGTTCTTCGGTGAATCTTTCATAATTAGGAATGTCTCCATATATGGTCTGTGAACTTGGAAAGATGACTTTTGCTTTGGGGTTATATATACCAATAGTATCAAGAAGTGTCTTGCAAAATTCGACATTTATTTTTCTGCTCTCCTGTGTCGACATAGATGCATGAGAATTCTTGAGGCCAATAAGATTTATAATGACATCTTTGTTCGTTACTAACTCACTAAGGTATTCTGATGTGTGTTGAGATAGAGCATCGAAATCATCAGTTGTGGTACCTGTAACAAGAGCACCGTATTCATTAAATGTACTAGACAATGCTTTACCAATAAATCCTGATGCTCCTAGAATAAGTACTCTAACGCCGTGAATATGTTCAAGATTAAGATTTCTTTGATTTTCTTTTTTCATAAAATGAAAATGTCATACGTATACCTTCTTCGAGTGATATCTGCGGTTTGAAGTTCAGTTCTCTGAAGATCTTATCACCGTTAAGAGCGTAACGAAAATCATGACCAGGTCGATCGGCTACAAATTCAATGAAATTCTCATCCTTATGAGCTTTTTTGATAAGTATATCAGTAATTTCTTTATTGGTGTGTTCAGAAAATCCTGGTATATTATATATTTCACCGCACATTCCTTTGTGAAATATAAGATCAATCGCTCTTACATGATCATCGACATATATCCATTCACGTATTTGTTCACCGCGGGAATATAATTGAACTTTTTTATTTTGCAAGAGAAGTGTGATGAAGCGTGGAATAAGTTTTGTAATGTCCTGACGAGGTCCGTAGTTGTTAGAACAACGAGTTATAACGGCATTTAGACCAAATGTCTTTACGTGACTTCTCACAAGGAGATCTGAACTTGCTTTTGATGCACTATATGGATTATTCGGTGCGATTTGAGAAGTTTCTTTGAATGCTAGTTCTTTGAGTGTGAGACTACCATACACCTCATCTGTTGATATATGATGAAAACGATTGAGTTTGTATTTTCTGTGAAGTACAAGAAGATTATTGGTTCCAAGTACATTTGTCTCTACAAAAATAGAGGGGTTTTTTATGCTCATATCCACATGACTCTCTGCTGCAAAATGAATACAATCAGTTGGTGTATGTTTTCGATATACTTTTTCTAATTGAAGTACATGTCGTATGTCAACTTTTTCGAAACACACATTCTTTCTATTGAGCACAGTTATATTTTCAAGAGTTCCTACTGATGTGATACAATCGACGATAATAAATAAATACCCAGGGTATTTTTTTGACATGCTATTCACATAATTGCTACCGATGAATCCGGCTCCTCCAGTGACGATTATTTTTTTTATAAAGTTTTTTGTCGGCATACGCATGGTTTTACTCCACTCCTATTTTTTCCTGGACATATGTATCGATCCCTTCAATAAATCATCGATAGTTCCCACATCATACCAAGGTTTTTTCAATATAGAATAACTAAGTGCTCCTTCCTCAAGATATTTATTATTGATGTAGGTTATCTCTTTTTCTCCTCGTGCTGACGCAGGTTGTCCTATCATTTTTTCAAAAACAGTATTGTCATACATATATATTCCTACAACGGCCAGATCTGACTTTGGGCTATGGGGTTTTTCAACTATTTCGACAACCTCCTTTTTCTTATCGAGAGTAGCAATACCGAATTGTTTAGGATTATCAACATGTTTTAAAAATATTTTAGCTCCACACTTGAAATTATTCACATGATCAGTGAGATTATCTTCAAAAATATTGTCACCAAGTATGAGTATACAATTATCATTACCAATATATTCACGAGCAATATATAGACCATATGCGATTCCATTCGGAGAATTCTGTATGCCGTAGACGATCTGGACCTGCTTGCCGCTTTTTTTCGAGATGAAGTTCTCGCCCGAACCAAGCAAGGAGACGAAGTCATCGAGATGGTGAGGAGAGGTGACAATCATAATGCGTTCTATTCCAGCTTCTACAAGCTTCTCTATGGGGTAGTATATAATCGGTTTGTCGTATAATGGCAAAAGATGCTTATTTGTCACCTTGGTGAGTGGATACAGTCTACTTCCATTACCGCCAGCCAGAATTACTCCTTTCATAAGGATGAGTGTATCAGAATTGATAATCACTGTAAATGTATTGTACTAGTCATTACGGGGGAGGTTGACATGGACACGACTATTTGTTACGGTTCTTCGTAGATTGGAGAAAATTCAAAGATCTTATTATGAAAAAAAAAATAACAGTAGTGACAGGAGCCGGTGGATTCATCGGCGGACATCTCGTGGCAGACTTGCTCAGAGAAGGCTTGTCCGTGAGAGCCGTCGACATCAAACCATTCCCCGAATGGTACCAGCTCCATTCGGATGCACAAAACATCATTCATGATCTCTCTCGTCTTCATGACTGCGAGTTAACATTACAAGATGCCGGAATGGTCTACAACCTTTCGGCGGATATGGGTGGCATGGGGTTCATAGAGAAGCACAAAGCTCTCTGTATGTTGAGTGTACTCATCAACACCCACCTCCTCAAGGCTGCCCAGATGCATGGAGTAGAACGTTTCTTCTTTGCCTCATCTGCTTGCGTCTACAATGCTTTAAAGCAAAAGGATGCAAACGTTGTTGCCCTCAAGGAAGAAGATGCATATCCTGCAATGCCGGAAGCCGGCTATGGTTGGGAGAAACTTTTCTCCGAATTCATGTGTCAGCATTTCCGCGAGGATTTCGGTATTGAAACCCGCGTTGCCAGATTTCACAATGTCTACGGACCCCATGGGACATTTGAAGGTGAACGTGCAAAGGCACCGGCCGCCATCTGTAGGAAGGTGGCAGAAGCGGTTCTGACCGGTGGCAAAGAGATCGAAATCTGGGGTGATGGCACCCAGACCAGAAGCTTCATGTGGATCGACGATTGCATACATGGAATAAAAGTGATTGCAAACGGAGACCATTTTCACCCTATTAATCTCGGCTCAAGCGAGCTCGTCAGCGTGAATCAGCTCGTGAGCCTTGTCGAGCAGATAGCAGGAGTCACACTCGAGCGAAAATACATCCTCGACGCCCCAAAGGGCGTGCAAGGAAGGAATAGTGATAATACGCTCATCAAGGAGCGGTTTGACTGGGAGCCGAACACATCTTTAAAAGTTGGCATGAGAAAGACATACGCCTGGATCTTCGAACAATTGCAGAAAAGAAATCAGATCTCAAGATGATGTGTGATACTACAAAAAGCCGGAAGAGAAATCTTCCGGCTTTGCTCATTTACAATTGTGAATTTCAGGAAGGAATCGTCGAGAGCTCGCGAATTCTCCTGATCCTTTCGGGCTTGTTGACTGATTCCCATCCCTTGGTAATCATCTCTTCGAGTACTTCTTTGGGTACGATAGTTTTGATTGCCACCTGCGTCCAGTCGAGCTCGTCGATCTTCACACCCGGCAGAAAGAGATTGTCTCTTACTACACGGTCGTAGAAAGGCGTCCCGGGGAATGGGGTGATGATCATAAAGTTGGCATTGTCTAGGCCTGCAGACATATGAACTTTGGCTATCTCGAATGTCTCTTTGACCTCCTCAATCGTTTCATCTGGATATCCGAAGGTGTAGTTTCCACCGGCATGCATACCGAGGCTCTTGACCTTTTTTATAAGGCCGATGATGTCGTGCCTGTCGAGATCGAGCTTGCCTGTGGCGTATTTTTTTATAATGCGACGAGAGCCCGACTCTACGGGTAGCATTATCTTTTGGAATCCGGCCTCGGCCATAAGCTCGAGGAGGGCATGGTCTACTCCGGGCTTGTTGTCGGTGGTGCAGAGATGCGAGATGTTGATCCCGTTTACCCCGCTCAGCTTTACGTCGAGCTTTATGATCTCGCGGAGGATGTCCATCATTCTCTTTTTGTATCCGAGAAGGGAATCGTCCTCAATGAAGACATGCTCGGTTCCAAGTCCTTTGAGGATTGCCATCTCATGCATTACTCTATCAAGGGATTTCAGGCGCAGTTTCCGGAGGTTGCCGGAGTCGGATTTCTCATTCTCATTGGCAATGTGGCAGAAGTCGCATTCATATATGCAACCTCTCGATGTCATGATGGGAGCGTATTTTACAGGATTATCTTTCGAAAATCCGCCTCCATGAGGCCGGGCAATTTCCTGGTATTTCCTATATGGTTGCATATCCCAACGAGGGACAGGCAAAAGGTCGAGATTCTGGAGAACTTGGGCATGATTGATGCTTATACTCCCTTGGTTCATGAAGGCTATTCCTGGGATGAGAGAAAGGTTTATATTCCTAGTCCGGAGCTGGCGCGCGATCTCGATGATTGTCGTCTCCGCTTCGGATGTGGCTATGATATCAGCGCCGACATCAAAGAATAATTTTTTCTGAGATCGGGCATTGACCCCACCAAGCAAAATAATTTTCTCTGGATACTCTGTGGAAATGGCTTTCACCATCTCGCTTACCATACTTGTCTGCGCGGTGAAGATAGAACTGATGCCGATGACATCGTATAATGCCACTTCGGAGAGGATTTCGGTGATGGACATTCCGACACGACGCATGCCGTTCGGCAATTCTGTTTCCCGATAAAAAGTGTCTTTCAGACTATACTTTTCGTTTCCGACAGCACAGTCGAGAAGATCGACATGGTGGCCGTTCTGAGAAAGGGCACCCACAAGGTATATGAGTCCGAGTGAACCTTCCGGTTTGATAGCGCCGAAGCGCCTATCGAAACGCAAGGGTGAATACATGAGCAGGTAACGAAGTTCCCGCTCAAGGGACGCAAGTGCCCCTATTTTTTTTAAAAGATCCATAATTATGTAGTACTATTTAAGGTTACAACTATCTAGCAAGGTTATACCATAT
>CAZAEF010000013.1:0-21003 GCA_964484315.1 uncultured Candidatus Saccharibacteria bacterium
TGTCTAATAGTATCGAGTATTATATTTGGACTTATGTCTCCTAGCGAAACTAGAATACTAGCATACGATCGAGATATTTTATCCATGAATTCATCATGCGGACATGTCTCACGATGATATGTAGCATGAGCTTCTATGATCTCGTCTGATGTGAATATATCTTTTAAGATTTCAATATTTTTCCATTGCAATGGACGCGCTCCAGCTATGAAATCTTTTCTCGTTGGTTCAAAAGACTGTTCCTTTGTCCCGTAATAATTTTCTACAATTTCTATCTTCACTGATGAGAGATCGTATGGATCCATCCATATATTTTTTTGCCATATTGTGCTGAAGATAAGGGTGTCGACATGATGCAATGTCCATTTTGTGATTCGGAATATGATGCGTTCTTTCATTGACCATGTGTCTCTAGAAAACTTGTAGAAATCCTTTAGGAGAATCCCATTTTTTGTCCTCTCAACATATCCTTCCCATAGGAAATCCCCTCCTGTACGCATGATGATCTTCTTGTGGAATATTCTAGAGACAATGGTCGCTGGCCAACCGACACTGAATGTATCTAGAGCGAATATGAAGTCTGCCCAGATAACAGAGGGTATAATCTTTAATAAGTAGTAGATATGTCGAATTCCAGACGGAAGATTGTGCTCAAAATTATATGTTTTGACTCTTACAGTATGTCCCTCTTTCTCCCATTCAGCCTTTATATTTTCAGCATATTTTGCCGGACCACCTATGGCTGGCGGATATATTCCTGTAGCGATGAGGATTCTCATGGGTATAGTCTAGCACAAGTATTCTTTTGGGAAAATTCTCATTGAATACCCTAAACTATGGAGTTGTAGACGAAGAATCAGATGATGCTGGGGCTGGGGCTGGGGCTGAAGATGAATCTGAACTAGCCGGAGCTGTTGAACCTGAATCTGTTGTTGGTGTTGATGTTGTAGAAGAAGAATTTGTACTTGCTGGTGTTGATGTTGTAGAAGAAGAATCTACGCTTGCTGGTGCAGATGAAGTGGTCGAAGTGGTATCTGTCGATGTTGTTGTAGGTGTTTCAGGAGTAGATGGGGTCGAACTTGTTTCTGGAGCAGATGAAGTTGTTGGAGCAGAATCCGTACTTGCTGGTGTAGATGAAGTAACTGGAGTGGTATCTGTCGATGTGGTAGTAGGTGCTGATGATTCAGATGGTGTAGAACTTGTCTCTGGTGTAGTCGAAGTTGTTGGAGTAGTCGACATTGTTGGAGTTGATGAAGTAGTAGGAGTTGTAGAAACAGGGGTTGTTACAGGAGTTGTCGTAGTGGTTGGAGTTGGAACTGCTGAAGGTGTAGGAGTGACTGTACCAACTACACACTCACCTACCACAGACTTCATAGAACCACCAGACATGCGTATACAGTATGGAGCTCCTGTTACATCATCATATAGAGTGATACCTGTAGGCTTTGTCGCTGTTCCCACAGTGAGCTTCGTCGTAACCACAGCTACGAAGTTTGCCGCAGATGCTGTGATCTCCGCGCCAAGAGCCTTGAATTCTCCTAGTATGAGTGCCACAGTGGATGAAGCTGTGAGAGCTGGTGTTGATGTCGCTGTGAATGCAGTAGATTCGAGCTTTGAGAGACGAACTTCTATTGCATCCGTCTTCTTCTGCAATTCCTGTACACCGAGGAGGGTAAATGAGACTAGTTTGTATATATCAACTCCCTTACCACTTGCTGAAAGAATTTCACTAGGAGCTTCCTCTGCAATAAGACCTAGGTGAAGTGGTGTTGTATTTCTTTCATCTTTGTAGTGATATCTTGCGATCTTTATGTTTTTTATTTTTTCATAAACATTTGTTGAATCTGTAGAATCAACATAATCTATATCTTTCTTTGAATCACGAGTAGAAATATTCACGAATGATTGCGCCGCAACATCTCCCATAACATGGAGTTTGTAAGCTGGAGAAGTTGTACCAATACCGATATTTCCTGAGGAATCAATCATGAATTCGCTAGTCATAGTATGTTGTTTGAGATTGACGAAGACATTGATTGTCCCTGTTACTCCTGTCATTTCCTCAAGTGCTATACCTATAGTCTCACTAGAGGTCGTCTGTTTCTTTCCAACTCCAGCGACCGATGAGAGAGTTATCCTATCTCCTACAGCTATGGCTCCGCCCTCATTATTAACCTTGACTGGCACGCGTCCAGAGAGAGCGACCGGCTTCGAATTCAACACATCGCTTCCGAGGAGGATACCTGGCGCTGTAGAGACGATACCGAGTGGAATCTCACCGATACTTGCGCGGTGTATATAAGTCGAGAGCATTCCCTCAAGTGAGACTATCTCTCCAGCTACCAGAGTATCGTCGTTTGTTGGATAATTCTCTGCGAGGTCTATAGCCTGTACAGTGTTCGTAGTTGCATATATTGTTCCAGCTGTTGTACCACATGATCCAGTATTGCGGACGCAGAGAGAGCCTTGGATAGAAAGAGTGGAGATAGGGGTGGAAGTACCTATACCGACGTTGCCCTCAACTATCATTCCATTCGTTGGTGCGGCAATGTTGTAATTAGCGCCGATACTTACTCCACCGGATATCGTTAGTTTGGAAAGAGGTGTAGTTGTCCCAATTCCAGTATTTCCCGTCTGTTGTTTTATGACAAAGGTTTCAGGTGTCCATGTTGCAGAACCAAACCTTGTAGCGATACCGAACGTATCATTTCCGTTGTTGGTGTATATCTTGTATCCATACCCAGCTCCAGTCCCAGAGTTTTGGAACTCAATACCTGAAGCCACCTGTGGACCATTTCCTGTTTCATCGAGAAGAATCGTACCTTTATAATCGGAACGGCCACTTTGACCAAATCCTGGAGAGTTAAAAGCGTTTATATGTAATGAAGTAAGTGGTGCGGTATTACCATAATTTCCACCTCCCAACCCTAGAAGTCCAGAGTCCAACAGTGTAAATCGTGAGAGTCCTGTAGAATCCGCAAATACTGTGTTATAAGCTGAGGTATTAGATGTAGCACCTGATACTGAAAGCGAAGCAAGAGGGGTAGTAGAACCTATACCAACTTTACCTTGATTGAGATTGAGTACATTACTATATTTAGTGCCGTTATTAGTGTTGTTGAAAGACCAGTTGACCACACCACCTCCTGGAGGAATATTCTGTACTAGATCTAGGTGGTAATTTTGATTATTACCTGAACCTCCGCCATAGGCCCATGATTGGACGACTTCGTTTGTTGTTGTAGTCTTCCCCGAGACCGAGAGTGCTGCCCAAGGCGAGGTAGTACCAATTCCAACATTTCCACCAATACCACTAGTAGGCATTAACGCTAGTCCAGTATTGAAGTTTTGTCGTAGGAGTTCAATACCGGCAGTTCCAAAAAGATTGACAGAATTATTTGAATCATAATTTGCCTGTAGCTTGGCATAATAATTTGTCGGATCTGATGTAGTACGAATAGCAAGTGAAGCTCCATCTCCACTTATTGTAAGTTTCTCAGTAGGTGTAGCTGTACCAATTCCCACATTCCCGCTATTCTGTTGCACCACGAACTGTGAAGTCCCC
The DNA here is from genome assembly GCA_964484315.1 of uncultured Candidatus Saccharibacteria bacterium. GTDB lineage: Bacteria > Patescibacteriota > Minisyncoccia > Phycocordibacterales > PALSA-1337 > CAIOGI01. The sequence continues at coordinate 3,566 of CAZAEF010000013.1, forward strand.
ACTGCAAATCCTCCAGTCCCAATGGTAGATGTTGCTGTTGTGGAAGTTGCGACAAAATTACTTCCAACTATTTGCCCCACAACTGATAATGCGGAGTAAGGTGATGTCGTCCCGATACCTAGATAACCTGTGGCATTATCGAATGTAAGACCATCCGCTCCGAAGATATATCCTAGATTTTTCACTGATTGCTTCTCTTTTGCTCCTGCCCATGGAGACATTGCTTCGAGTACAGCATCACGCATCTTATTCGTTCCCTGTTGTGTAGGATGAATACCATAACCATTGACACCGTCTCCAGCGATAATATCTGAACCATCTATATTATCCAGACGCTGAGTAACATCTACAAAAGCAATATTGAGTCCATCACTAGAAAGCTCTTGAACTGCTGTACGGATAAGCTTGTTATAGACGGCTATATTGGCATCTGAACTGCCATTATTGATATAACCATTCGCTGACTGACGAATAATACCGAGAACATATACACTCGGTCCTTGTCCATTTCCCACACCTCCTATCCAATCAATATAAGCTGTTCCAGCTACACGCGTAAATGTCACAGTGTGTACATTATCAGAAAGATTGGTGAAGCGAAGGAGTTTCGGACCATAAGTCATACCTACACGAGAAGTGATATCTCCTGATTGATAATTATTGAAAGTTCCTTTGTTTACACCATCAATAGTGATGGAGAATTGTCCATTACCTCCTACCATTACAGGGACACCGACATATACAGTGCGTCCGACAACTTCTGCAGAAGCGGTGGCTCCAGAATCAGAAGTATACTTACCAATTCCAGCATTATTCAAACTATTAGTCGTCCATGAACCAGAGAAAGTCATCGATGAAGATGTTGCTGTGGTTGATGTTGCGGTTAGGAAAGCGACTTCTGCTTGTAGACCAGCTTTGAAGTATGATTGAAGATCTGCACTCGCTAGATAAGTACGAGAATCATTTGCGCCAAATGAATATGTATAGACATTAGTCGAAGAAGCTACTGGTTGATAACTATATGTGCTTGTAGCAAAATCCAGTACCATTCTATTTCCAAGCGCCGCATTTGTTGTAGTAAGACCTTTGAAAGCGCCGACACCTTGTGGATATGGAGTAGTTATCAAATCTCCAGAGGTGATAGAGTCTCCGAAAGCTATATAAGTTTTCGGAAGTGGTGCTCCTTGAATTTGTGTTAATGAACCTGTGGTACCACCTAGGATAGTTTTCGATGCACTGAGAGAATTAGCCACATTCACATCTCCACTAGTCGCATTAATCGACAATCTTAGTGTCTGCGAACCGAGAGCAGCTAGACTTGAATATACATTGACTCCTCCAGCACCGCTGATGTTGGAGACTCCAGAACTATTACAATAACCCTGTGTATTATTTGCTATACCGTTCGTAATACAATTGTTAGGAATAGCGATATTTCCATTAACATTGACTCTGTCGGATGTTATCACTGATCCGAACGCGGAGTTGCCTGTACTATAATCAACTATGAAATTGCCAGCACCAGCTGTGAAGCCACCGGCAATGGTAGATGTAGCGGTAGTCGATGTTGCGTTGAAATTTCCAAATGTCGGTGTTGATGTTGCAGTGACTACACCAGATGCGTTGGTTGAGAGGAGTGAATTGACTGCGACAGAGGAAAGTGTGAGGGATGAAGTCGCCGTGATTGCGCCTCCGACAAAAAGTGAGCCGGAGAAGTAGCCGTTGCCATTCACATCGAGTTTGTTGTTGGGGGTGGTGGTGCCTATTCCCCAATTTCCTGAAGAATTGATGACGGAAGTAAGTGCTCCTGTCGTACTATATATATCTACAATATTTGCAGTCTGGTTTGCAAATGGACGTAGAGCAAATGTTGTTGTTGCTATAGAAGAACCTGCCACAGAAAGTCTCGCATATGGAGAAGTAGTACCTATTCCGAGAAGACCTCCGAAATATCCAGCGCCCATTGCTGTGAAATCACCTTGAGTTAGGAGTCCCCCAAATCCAACATTCAAGTCTTTATTTATAAATACAGAAGCATCGAATATTGCCTTATTTTGAACCTGCAGTGTACCAGCTTCGAAAGCGTGAGCAAATACTGAATTTGATTCAACACCATGAAGATCAAAGGAGAGAAAACTAATACCATTAGTAGCATATAGATAGCGTCCTGATACTCCGAGTGAACTGAATGTTCCCACTGGTACTGTATATGTAGAAGCGATACGAGGTGTAAGAGGATTGGAGATATCTATAGCGCTAATCTTATTGCTCGAAGCTCCTGTAATACCATAGATATATCTGCCAGATAGGACAGGGCTAGTGAAGCTCGATACACCTAGGTCAACAGTCTTGGATATAGAAATAGCTGTTGGAGTTGAGACATCGATAACAGTGATGACTCCTGCGGCCGATATGGCATAGACATATTTTCCAGAACCTACTAGATACAGACTGCCTGTTATTGATCCTAGTGTATTGACAATTGTAGGATTAGAAGGAGACGATACATCTATAACTGTGATGTTGTTAGAATCACGATTTGTGCTGAATACATAATTCTGATACATGAAAAGTGAAAGTGTGGCGCTACCTACAGTGACACTACCTACAATTACAGGGGCTGATGGGTTTGAAATATCAATTACATGAAGAAGATTATTTGTCCCATGCTCTGCAACATATGCATATCGTCCAGATACGAGCGGGTTTGAGAATGAACCTGTTGTGGTCATACCAGTTGATGATTTATACACAGGTACGGCAGGCTTAGTAATATCTAGAATTGTAAAAGATGTGGCATTCCTATCTCCTATATATGCGTATTTTCCAGAGACTGCAATACCGACAGGACCAGAAAGTGATGGTGTGCCAGAATAAGTGACAGTTGGGATATTTGGGTTAGATATGTCAACAACACTGAAAGGTATTGAAGCTTCACGACTTACAATATATGCGTACCGACCAGATATGGTCATATTTTGTATAGAGGTCTGTGATAATGTCGTGCTTGAGAGTAATGTTGGTGTATTAGTATTATCTAGAATACTGCTGATAGCTCCACTCACCGCCAACTTATCTGTCCCTGTTGTTGTACCAACTCCTACATTTCCTGTATATCGATCGATATAGAAGAGTGGGGTGCTTGTGCCTACAGTAAATAATCCATTACCGAATGGTGTGGATGTGCCAACAGCGAGTCCTCCAGTTCCAATAGTAGATGTTGCTGTCGTGCTCGTAGCAGTGAATGATGGCATATTCAAAGTGGAGTAAAGCGTCGACCCTGTTGAAGCAAAGTTCCCCACTCCCGCGACGGAGAGAATAGAGCCGGGAGTGGTGGTGCCGATGCCGACGTTGCCGGAAGTTGGAACCAACAAAAGATTATTGTTTCCTACCTGGCTACCCTGTATTGATAGTGCTCCTGTCGACACATTTCGAGTGAAATCCCAGTCGGCAGTATTTATGGAGTCATAAGAAAGTCGCAATAAGTTCCCGTCACTAGCCACGACTTCAAGCTTCTTGCCTGGGATTATCGTCCCGATCCCGACTTTTCCGGAATTATCGATCGTGAAGTCGCTTCTGCTGTCAGTATTGTTAAAGATGGAATATCCGAGTGAAGATGAGTAGCTGTAGAACGAATCGCCACCACCAGAAGCATCGTAGTAGATTCCGTTTTGTGAATTGAGTCCTCCACCACCGAGTCGAATCTTTGCATCTGAACCAGTACTGTAAATATCGAGAGGGAATGCAGGGGTCGATGTTCCGATCCCAACTTTTCCGCTTCCCGACTGCACCACAAACTGTGAAGTCCCAACTGCAAATCCTCCGGTTGAAATTGTAGAAGTCGCCACCGTACTCGTCGCATTAAAATTTCCAAATGTTGGAGTTGAAGTGGCGGTGACGACTCCAGATGCGTTAGTGGAGAGGAGGGAGTTGACTGCGACAGAAGAAAGTGTGAGCGTTCCTGCTGCTGTAATCGCTCCGCTGTCGAGAATTGTAAAGAGTGGACTGTTCGACGAGTTCGTGGTCTGGAAGTTTATTGCGGTCGAGGATCCATCTCCCTTTACCGAAAGCTTTGCGAGTGGGGATGTCGAACCAACTCCCAAGTGTCCATCGGAGTTGAGAGAGAGAACGGCGGTGATAGGGTTGCCGACATTTGTTGTGCTTCTCATGATGTCAAGATTTCCCATAACCTGGTAGTTCGAAGAAATCTGCCAGTTGCGAGCATCTGTACTCTTTGAAGTTGCTCCATTCCAGAAAGTCATGTTTGCAAATTCGGTTGCGTTTGCACTTGCAAGCTTCAAGATGCCGTTATTCGAGTCCCCTGTTGTCTGTTTGACAGTGAGTGTGGAATCGGGTGTCGTTGTGCCGATGCCGACGTTGCCTGTTGAACCAATAAAGAAATCCGTTACCGAGCCGCGCTTGTATGAGAAGTCTGCACCTGATCCATTTTGAATATTCAGAGCGACGTTTACTGCAGCATTACCGAGTGTGACCGTTCCTGCGCTATTGCCGAGGAGATTGTTGCCATTAAAATCCTGGAGCTGATTTCCTGTAGCAGACAATTTTATATGACCTACGACCTCGAGTGCAGTGGCTGGCGCCGCCGTCCCCACCCCCAACCTCGCATTCGCCGCATCCCAGAAGAGGCTCGCGTTGTTTTGATTCATGTATCCGCCAGCACCAAAGAATGGGATCGAACCGGCGGTCATTGATGTGTTTGCAAGGTTTGCAACCGAAAGTCCGAATGCTACGGTAGAAGTCGCCACCGTACTCGTCGCATTAAAGTTTCCAAAGGTTGGAGTGGAAGTTGCGGTGACTACGCCACTTGCGTTTGTGGAAAGGAGGGAGTTGATTGCGACACTCGAGAGAGTAAGAGATGGGGTTGAGATAGAGGAAGTTGCGGTAAGAGTTGGTACTGTAAGTGTCGAGTACAGTGTCGAACCCGTACTTGCGAAGTTTGCAACTCCTGCCACAGAGAGGATGGAGCCGGGGGTGGTGGTGCCGATGCCGACATTACCACCGAAATAATTTTGTCCTCCAGCTGAATAAATACCGTAATTAAGCGTACTTCCCTTCGTCTGGCTCGCAAGATAGAGGCCGTATTGGTTTGTTATCGCACCAGAACTAGACTCTGTGGCGTCATCAATGTACACACCATATGCGTTGGTTGCATTGCCCGTTCCGGACAGAACCGTATCGAAAGTCGCTCCGTAAAGATTGGTAGTCCCCGCAGAACTCTCTGCACGGCCTCGAAGACCTGTCATGTTTGCAGGAGCCGTAGCGCTTGTGTTAAGTGCATCAAATCGCGCGCCCACAAATGAGGTCACGGATCCGCTTGAGAAGTTGGCAGTAGCAAGTGAATTCAAACCGTAATTAAATGTGCCTGCAGCAGCACCAGTGTATGTCGGAGCAAGATTAAAAACTGAGAGACCATCCGAAGTCCCGGACTGAGAAAAAGTTACATCTAGTTTTGAACTTGGCGCCGCCGTCCCGATTCCCACATTCCCGCTATTCTGCTGTACCACAAACTGATTAGTGCCGATTGCAAAGCCTCCTGTTGAAATTGTCGAAGTCGCAACCGTTGACGTCGCATTAAAATTTCCAAATGTTGGAGTTGAAGTGGCGGTAACTACTCCAGATGCGTTGGTGGAGAGGAGTGAGTTGACTGCTACAGAAGATAAGGTGAGAGCTGGGGTAGAGATAGAAGAGGTTGCGGTGAAAGTTGAAGCTAGGACATCGCCACCGGTGAAGACTCCGGAACCGGAGACGGAGAGTGTGCGGTATGGAGACGTTGTGCCGATGCCGACGTTGCCATTACTTAATAGTGTCATCGCTGTTACCGCAGTACCGCCATTAGTCAACGCAAAACTCATATTTTGTCCTACTCCGCCCCAACTGCTGTTACTAATCGTATTATTATAATTAGCAATATCAGCCGTATAACCAAACTTTAACGTAGAGGTAACGTTTCCTAACACATTCAATACTGTCGCATTCCCTGCGCCCGAAGCATCTCCACCAATAGCCGCATTTCCAAATACTTGCAAAGGGTAACCTGGCTTTGCGGTTCCTATACCGACATTATTCGTAGAGAAGTCATACACAAATCCTGAACCTTCTATGGCAAGACCTCCCGCTATCGTTGATGTTGCGACAGTTGAAGTGGCATTAAAGTTTCCAAAAGTTGGAGTTGAGGTTGCGGTGACGACTCCGGAAGCGTTGGTGGAAAGGAGTGAGTTCACTGCGACAGATGAAAGAGTGAGCGATGAAGTCGCCGTTATTGCCCCGCCCACAAAGAGGTTGCCGGAGAAGTAGCCGTTGCCTGCGACGTCGAGTTTGTTGTTGGGAGAAGTGGTACCAATTCCAAAATTTCCATTACCCAAAATGGTAAGAAGTTTCGTAGTGTCATTCGATACCTGAAACACTGTTTCTAGATCACCCAATGTCGTCACCACAGTGCTACCATCTGATTTTGCAGCTCTTATATATACAGCAGGCAATGTATCTGTAGGATCAGTGACACCGAGTATTCCCATGAGCCTCAATGCGCTTGTGCCATTTGCATCAGTCATACCCTTGATCGCAAGTCCCCCGTCAGTACCGGATTCTGCTTCAATTCTTCCGTAAGAATTGAAGGTGGCATATCCCGTCACACCATGATTGACATCGCTATCTGTAAGAATCAATCTTCCATCACTGATATCCAGTCTGTCTCCTGGACTAGTCGTCCCAATACCGACGAAGCCACTCAAATTCGTGATAAGAGTGTTGCCACCGACTCTCAACAATGATGCAAACAAATTGGTCGATGAAGCTGTAGTTGCAAAAAAGCTAGTGGTTGTAGCATTCGTAGTTGTAGCATTTAATCCTGTGAAGTTTTGGAGAGTGGAAGAGGCTAGAGAGAGGAAACCGCCATTCAGAAAAGCTAGGCCAGATACAGTGAGAGCGGTGGTAGAAGCATAAGGAAATACTGAAGCTGTAGTGGAGGTGGCTACGAAATATCCCTGAGTAACGACTCCAGTATCAGAGCGCAGAAATTGCGTGCTATCGAGTCCGTCGAGAGTATCGGCAACGAAGGCAGCTGGCACAGCCCCGATCACTTTTCGTGGAGACATTTCCCCATCCCATACCGGAGCGACTTGATACCCGCCGATCTCTACACCGAGATAGAGGGTCTGGTTGAAATCTACTCCACTGAAATTCGATAGCATAGTGCTGAAGAGTCCGCTCGAAACAGAGACTTGAGTCGTCTGTGTCCAGATAGGGGTCACACTATTAGATGAAGTATATAGATTGAAGCGTACATGATAATTACCACCGACTGCTTGATTGAGATTGTTTGTAAGCTTACCTTGATAATTGATCTGCTGATTGATCGCAGCTGATACTCGTGTAGGAAGAAGTGAAGAAAGTAATGATACGAGAAGGAATAGACCGACAATCACATCTCTCTTCTTTCGAGAATGAGCTACGAATATCAGAGCGAGGATAAAAGCGAGAATAAGTAGAGCGAGTGTTCCATAGAGCAAGCGATTATTATTCAATACATCACGCACTACATTCTCCACTCCTCCGAGAGCAAATGCGCGAACATCGCCCGACAGGCGCTTCAAGCTCTGATTCTTATAATCTAGGACAACTGCCTGAAGCTTGTATATTCCAGCTTGTTCTAGAGAACCTATGACGGCCTCATATGCAGTCTTATCCTTATTAACCCTCAAAAGAAAAGTGAAAACCTTCGTAGGGTCAGTAGGATGAGCGAGCGAAATAGCAATGGTCTTTAACATTTCTGGAACCTTCGTATAATTCAATCTCACCGTGAATATTTTATTCGCATCGAGCGCTATAGTATCGCCAGCATGATCGATGAATCGTCCGTCTTGGATGAAATCGAAATCATCGAGAGAGAGTTTCAAAAAAGCAGGATCAACATCGAGAGCTTGTGGAATATTTGCAAAAGGGTCTTTCGATTCTGCTCCAGCTTTTTCATCGACAGGAACTATTCGCGCTTGAGTAAGCATTCCAGAAGACCATTCTCCCTTCTTATTCTTTGCAAAGAGAGCATAATAATATCGCACACCAGGCTTCACATTGTGATCGATAACTGATTCTGCATCTCCATTCGTCTCTCCATCATATATCACCTCACCCTCGTCCATGGTTGCTGGGAAAAATTTATCTGATCGTATTATACGAACGGATACGATGTTCCCATCCAGAGGATATTTCCATGATAGGAGAATGCTCTGTGTAGGAAGGACTGATGGTACAGCGTTGAAATACATCACATTTACTGATGGTGTAGATACCGATGTCCCTGTGTCTGCCCCTCCAGCTGACGCAACTATATTCCCACTGGATCCATTTGTTCCTGTTTCAGTATCTGTCTGTTGATATCCTGCTTGAACCTTGAGAGCTCCTCCTGTAAGCTCCCCTGTGCCAACTTCACCCGCAGTGTCTTCGATTATATATGATCCAGAATTGGATTTTCCTCCACCGAAATTTAGACTATCTTCCTGTATCTTATAGCTACCACTAGACATCGCTTCTGCATGGACTGATTGCAGAGGAGCAATCGTAAAAGAGATGATCGAAATGATGGAGAGAAGACGAGCTGTGATAAGAGATAGTTTCATATATTATTTCTGTATAACATTCTGAATGTCTTTACTCGATTTCCCTTTCACAGCTTCTTTCACAGGAACGAGTACATAGACAAAGTCATCACTGCCAGCCTTCTTGAAAACCGGACGCACGATACCAGCTGTCCCGCTATTATCCGCATTCACCACGACTTCATCAGAAAAAGTATTTCTTATTTTCGCTTTTGTAGCCTCATCGAGATTGGCAGAATTCTTCGATGGAACAATACTGATGCCAGAGAAGTTTTCTGTGTTTACAGTCTTATTGGTGACAGATGAGACAGGAGTTGGTGTAGGTGTTTCTATAGCAACTTGAGTGTTAACATCAGCACCTTGTCCGAAATATTCACCGACGTTCGTAGCGAGCACTCCGAGTCCATGAGAAGTCTTTTCAATAAGATTTTGACTAACTGAATAGATTGAAGAAGTTAGATTCGTAGTGAAAGTCGAACCGACAGGAGTCATGGTAAATGTAGCGAGAGCTCCTGTCACCGCTAGAAGAGCAATGAGAAGAACAGATTTGCTAGCATCAACATAGGAGATGGCGCGCGCATGAGAAGTTGGAGTCACCTGCTCAATAAATTTAGTAGTAGGGATAGAAAAATGAGATGGAACTTTTTTCGCAAGTGGTGGGAGAGCTGGAGCAGTTATAGACTCATAAGTAAATGGACTTGGTAAAGCCATGGGAACGATATCAGATTTCAAGGCATCCTTTTTCAAAGCATCCTTGATCGTTTGCTTCACATTTTCTATCCCTTCTTTCTCATCCGTTTTTATATTTTCAATTATATTCTCAGTATTAATATCAATTGCAGATTCAGTATTTTTCGAAGTAGTAGAAACCTTCTCTAGATTGACATCGAGAGTGGCATCACGATGAGCGATGAGAGAAGCCTCTGTCACGAACCATGATCGACCCACCATACGACAATCTAGTTTACCAGCACGACAAAGTTGTCCAATATAATCCTGCGCATAACTAATTACCTTAGAAGCTCGTCTAGCCGAGATATAAGTTTTACCTTCTAAAATAAGAGTATCTTTCATAATTTTCTTTCTATAATTATACCTTATCTCGGATAGAAATTTGTCATAAAAACTGTGGATAACAATCATTATTTCAACTAATCATTTATTTACAAAAAGAAAAAATCAACACTTACACTGAGGGTCCATGGTCACACTAGCTCACACCAGACGCGAGAAAAAATAAGACAGCCTAATAATCGATTGGACTAATTAAAAATGCATATATCGAATTTAAAAGCTTAGTAAAAATATTGATTTCAATATCGAAGTGTTTGCTTAGACAATATATATGATGTATATGATACCTACTATTCATTACATAAGATTGATAATGTGGATAAATGATTGGTATATACATACTACTACTGCTATAATGATGTTATAAGGTATAGTAATGTTTAATAATATATATGAATACACAAAAAATTTACATAACAATAAAAAAAGCGGCAGAAATTCTAGGAGTTTCTGCTCTCACACTTCGCAATTGGGATAACAGTGGCAAATTCCCCGCTGGTCGTCACCCTATCAGCAACTATCGGGTCTATAAGGTATCTGACCTAGAAGCAATACTTATGGAGATAGAGGCTAGCAAGGGTAATCGCAAGCCATCTAGAAATGAAGCTCGCAAGCTCATAGTGAGACACCTAGAGGACGAGGATGCTCCTAGTGAATAAGTAATGACGAGAGTCTGTAGATATAATAAATAAAGAGCACCCGATCACAGGTGCTTTTTATTTATTATAATATATCTATTACCTAATTATTTTATCAACTCGATGATTATCTTCTTCAAAACTTCTGGGTTTGCTGATCCTTTCGTTGCTTTCATTCCCTGTCCAACAAGGAACATGAGTGCAACAGCTTTTCCTTTTTTATAATCCTCCACAACTGTCGCATTATTTTTTATTATTTCCTCTACGACTTTTTTTATTTCACCCTCATCGCTTTTCTGAATGAGCCCCTTCTCTTCCGCAAGTTTCTCTACATCGGTATCCGCACCAGATTTTTCTAGACCAAGTTTGAAAAGTAGAGCGAGGAGATCTTTCGCTCCACGCGATGATATGAGACCACTGCCGATCATCGACATCACTGTCGCAAAGTTTTTCGGTTCTATCGTATCGATCGCAGTCTCTGGATTCATATTTTCTTTTTTTATAAAACCGAGATAATCGGAGACGATATAGTTGATGGCGCTTCGTACAAGTTTTTTATTATGATCGAGACACTTCCCTACTTCTTCTAGGTACAGTCCGATAGCTGGGACATCTATAAAAATAGAGATTTCTTTTTCTGTCATTTCAAAATCTTTTTTCATTCGCTCCCTTTTTTCTTCTGGCAACTCTGGCATATTGCGCGAGACCTCATCGCGAGAAAATTCTTTTACAAGAGATACATCGAGCTTCGGTAGATCTGGGTCTGGAAAATATCTATAGTCATGAGAACTTTCTTTTGCTCTCTGTGAATATGTTACTCCAGTATCTTCATCCCAACCTCGAGTTTCTTGAGTGACCTTGTCACCCTTTTCTATGAGTGCAGTCTGACGAGTGATCTCGTAGAGAATTGCTTTTTCAACTACCTTGAAGGAGTTGAGATTCTTGACCTCAGTCTTCGTACCGAATTTACCTGCTCGAGTATCTTCTTCTGTCGCCATAGAGATATTGGCTTCGATACGCATCTCGCCTTTTTCTAGATTGGCCTCCCCTACCCCGAGGTACTGTAGTACCAATTTTAGCTCTTTTGCAAATCTGACTGCAGTCTCTGCATCATGTATCACAGGTTCAGTGACAAGCTCCATGAGAGGCACTCCAGACCTATTAAAGTTTATCAAGCTCTTATGATGCGTGTCGTGTGTAGACTGCGCTGTATCCTCCTCGAGATGTATGCGTGTGAGAGCAACTCCAGCAAGCGATCCACCAGAGACTAGCGGATACTTGTACTGACTGATCTGGTATCCCTTTGGAATATCTGGATAGAAATAGTTCTTTCTATCCCATTCCGTATAGTCTGCTATATCCCCTTTCACAGCATAACCAACCTTTATAACATGCTTGATAGCTTCTTTGTTCAACACTGGCAAAGTTCCCGGATGCGCGAGACATATGGGACAAATATTTGTATTCGGAGTTTCCTCATCAGGGTCGTTCTTGCACCCACAGAACATCTTCGACTTTGTCTTGAGCTCTGCATGTATCTCGAGACCGATCGTCGGTATATACTTGCGAGTACTTTTTTCCATATACTTATACTACTATTTCCTCAACCTTTTCACAATCTCATCAGCAACTTTCTTTATTGACTTATCGTCGAGTACTGTCACGGATATAATATCTTTATTGAACTTTGTTAGTTTTTTCTTAGCATTTTTCAGTGTTTTATCATCAGCCATATCTGTCTTTGAAAGTATGATAGTCTCCTCTTTTTCATCTAGACCTTGACCGTAGCTCACGAGCTCACCACGAATAGTTTTATACACATCCACAACATCTTCATTCTCAAGAGAGATGAGATGAAACAGTCTATGAGTACGCTTCACATGTCGGAGAAATTTGTGACCGAGACCTTTTCCTTCTGACGCGCCTTCTATTAGTCCTGGAATATCAGCCACTACGAAACCTCCGGGAAGAGCTCCGAGATTTGGCTCGAGAGTGGTGAAAGCATAACTACCGACTTGGGCATTGGCATTCGTAAGAGCGTTGAGAAGCGATGACTTGCCGGCATTCGGAAGTCCGATCAGTCCAGCATCTGCCACGAGCTCTAGTTCAATATGAAAATCTGCCTCGTCTCCAGGTTTCCCATCTGTTGATTCCATAGGAGTAGTGTTCGTACTTGCTTTGAAATGTTCATTACCTAGCCCGCCTTTTCCACCCTTGAGAATGAGTACCTGTTCATTATCAGAGAGAAGGTTGATGCTCCTCTTCGTGCGAGTATCGGTCACGATAGCACCGATCGGCAAGTCTATTACGAGATCCTTACCGTCTCTGCCGTGCATACTTTTTTTCATTCCTGATATACCGTTTTCTGCAGTGAATTCTTTTGTATTCCTATATCGTCCGAGTATAGAAAGGTCGCGTATGGCGCGAACATAGACATCCCCACCGCGTCCGCCATTTCCACCAGCAGCCCCGGCAAATTCTCGTCCGCGTTCATGAAGCCAGCGCACGACACCATCGCCACCATTACCGGCTTTCACATGTATATTCAGTTCGTCGATAAATGCCATAAAAATTATATTGAATCGTAAAGTAAACAGATGTTATCGCTAATTATCCTAGATTTGAACCTTTGAAGTCTTATATATTTCGAGAAGAGCAAAGAGGAAAGCGAGGACGAGCGGACCGAGGATGAATCCCACCACCCCGAATACCACAAATCCACCGAGAACTGATAGAAGGATGATAAGTGGATGTATCTTAATACCTCTATTGACTAGAATAGGACCGAGAATATTGTCTATGAGTCCCACAGCAAGCATTCCCCAAATGAGAAGACCTATAGCATATGGAGTAGAATCTGTGAAAAAGAGATAGAGGACACCTGGAACGATGACGAGAGATGTCCCTATACCTGGGATGAGAGCGGCAACAGCGGCAACTATTCCCCAGACAACTGGGTTCGGTACGCCGAAGATAGCGAAACCGATACCTGTGAGTATGCCTTGTATCACTCCGACAATTAGACTTCCTGCAACGATAGAGTATATTGCCTGTTCAAGTTTCTTCAATATAGTCTCATCATCTGAGTCAATGAGCGGACTCACTGCTATGATATCTTTCTTGAACTGCCGTCCATCTCGGAGGAAGTAGAAAAGTGCGAGGAACATCACGAATGCCCCGAGGACTATCCTACTCACACCAGCAAAAAGCGTATCTACATGTGAGAATCCCCATTCGAGCATGCTCTTCAGATATTCAGTGATGTTTAGAGAATCAAATGAGAATGCAGGATACAGATCGAAGAGCATAGAAGAAATACGAGTGGAAATATCGTTCATGATCAGTATGATAGATGATCTGCCTGATTCGTCAGTTAGGAAGTAGTACATATCCTGGATTTCCTTGTATAGTCTGCCAACAATGAATATAGCTGGAATGATGACGATCAAACCTACGAGACCAAGTGTAATAATTGCTGATATTGTGCTTTTTTCTGGATCTTTACTAAGTTTTCTAGCGAAGAAACGATATACTGGACCGAATATAATAGTAAGGGTGATAGCGAGTATAATCGGAGTAAGGAATGGTAAAAAAATATATAAAGCGAGAACAAAGACTGCTAAAAGCAGACCTGTGAAGAAATGATGTGTGTTTGTATTATTCATATAAAGTTAGTCTAGCAGATTAAAGACTTTTTTCATATCCCCCACGAGAAACTTCCAGTCATATTTTGTCCTAACCATTTCTCGAGCATTCTTCACGATAGTATTACGAAGAGTCTCATCACTCACGAGAAGTTCCACTCTTTCTGCAATACTTCTGGGATTATTGACCTCACAGAAGAGTCCAGTCACACCATCAGTGAGAAAGTCTGGTATTCCCCCGACCTCTGTAGCGATAACAGGGAGACCGCTCGCCATAGCTTCGATGAATGATATTCCCATTCCTTCGGATAGAGATGGACGGATGAATATATCTGAGACACGCATATATAGTGGCAACTCCCTGTTCGGTACGAAACCTACAAAAGTCACCCTCTTTTCTAGCTTGAGGAGGATAGTCTTGTCTCGTAGGAATTTCTCAAGTGGACCTGTGCCTAGTACGAGTAACTTCACATGAGAAGGTAGATGAGTAAGCGCATCTATGATATCTGCTATGCCGTTCTTTGCAACTAGTCTAGATGTAGTGATGAGTACATTGTCGAAAGGATCTAGACCAAGCTCATGCTCGAGCGCTTTCATCTGACTCGAAGTATATGTGTGCGAAAATAATTCCACATCAACACCGTTAGGGACTACGGTCGACGGACATGTCGCGCCCATTGATCTACCATATTTGTTGAGAAATTTTGATATAGACTGGATATGATTTGCATTAGTAAAAATCTTTTTGTATAGAGGGTACATGATACCTGTCGCCTTCTTGATATGTTCAGGGGTGTCTCCCTCCTGTAGTGTGAGAAGAAATGGAACCTTACGATAAATGAATTTGAAAAATAGAGAGGAGAAGCCATTGAAGCTCGCCATCACAGACCAGATGAAATCATAATGATATTTATGATGGAGCAAGATAGCTTTGAAAAAAGCAGCAGCGACATAGCGGAACTTTATCAAATATGAGATGTGTGGCATCGTCGTGCCATGAACACGAATATGAGGGCCTACTCTGTATATATGCACATTTCCAATACGCTCATAGCGGGATGAGCCAGCATATAGCGTTACCATGTCGAACTCTATTTCATTCGGAGATATGCGATCAGTGATCTCTTTCACCGCGACTTCAGCTCCACCGACGAGATGTGGGTAGTATGTTAGAGAAAATATAAGGGCTCTTTTTGCCATAGATATATGGTATCACAACCAAAATCACTTTACCTTAAGGACATTTTTTAGCGTTTCTTCTGATACTTCTTCTGTGTGTATCTCTTTTTTTTCCTCTGGGTTTTGTTGTGATTTTTCTTGGGGTCGTACTGGTGGTTTGTCGGTTTGATTATCTTTCGGTTTATCAACTTTTTTCTGTGGTGCAGAACCTAGGACGTCAGCTAGTGCACTGCGGAGTTCATTTACCCTCTCTGGCGTAGCGTCTTTCACATTCTTCGTAGACTGCTTCACTGGTTGATGAGAATTGTGTGGAGCTTTCGGAGCAAGAGACGCTAGAGAAATAGGTTGTTGCAAAGGAGGAGGTACTGGTTTTTGTGTCTGTTGTAAAGGTCTGTTGAACTGAGCCTGGACACTCGATATGGCTGTACGGAACGGTTGATGTGTTGGCTGTGGAGAAGGTTGTTGTAATTGAGTGGTAGATTGTGGTTGCGGTTGCTGTGGGAGAGGTGCTGGTCGTGGTACTGGTATGGGGTTTGGCGCAGGACCATCAACTCTAGGTTTTGCCTTCGGTGGTGGTGGGGCGACAGGTTCGTGCCATTCTGCTATGGCTTGTTCGACTTCTGCTCGCGTATGAGAGAATTGCTTGCGAGACATTTCTATAGCTTCTTGCATACTAGATTTTTCTGGTTGAGGAATAGGAGGAAGTGTCGTCGCGGAAAATGGCGCGGAGCTGATGCCGTCTATCATGAGTTTGAGATAGATCTGTGTATATCCAAGATTCACTATATCTTCTGCGGTGAACTGCGGAGCAAATTCTTTTTCTAATACTTCTGCATCGTATGCGCCAACACGGAATATGATCATGGTGCCGACGTTTCCGAATACCGCAGCCCTCACCTCTTCCTCCATCTGTTCAATATATTGGTGCGCAATAGTGAGATTGAGCTTATACTTGCGAGCCTCTGAGAGAATATCTGCAAAAGATTCATTGGCAAATGACTGGAACTCGTCGACGAATAGATAGAAGTTTGGCAAAGTTTTCAACACACGATCTGGAACATCAGCTCGAGAGAGCGCTGCGAGGTATATTTTCGTAATGAGCATTCCACCGAGAAGGTTGGCATTCGTCTCACCGATACGACCCTTCGAAAGGTTGATGATCATGATCTTTCTACTATCCATCATTTCGCGAATGTTAAATGAAGACTTAGCCTGACCGATCATATTGCGGATGAGAGCGTTACCGGTGAATTGCCCTATCTTATTCTGTATAGCAGGGACAGCTTCTGCAGCCATACGCTCTGTATAGTGAGCGAATTCCTCTACCCAGAAAGATTTCACAGCAGGATCAGTGACATTTGAAACCACCTTCTCTCTATATTTTTTATCAGATAACATTCTGTTGACTCCGAGAAGAGTTGCTTCTGGATATTCGAGAAGGGCTAGGAGAGTATTCGTCAGGATATATTCCATACGAGCAGACCATGCGTCTTGCCAGATTTTCTTGAAAGTGCTCATGAGACCAGACACGACTAGATGACGCTTGTCTGGATCGACATCTTCGAGAACATTGAAAGAGATAGGATATTCCATATCGAATGGAGCAAAATAAACCACGTCTTTCACACGTTCTGGAGGAATGTATTCGAGGAGGAGATCAGCAGTCTTGCCGTGGGGATCTACGAAGGCTAGACCTTCACCATTCTTGATATCTTGCACTGCCATATTCTCGAGAAGAGTCGATTTTCCCATACCTGTCTTACCAATAACATAGACATGCTTCGTACGATCCTTGGCTTTGATACCGAAAGTGATCTTCTTGTTTCGAGCGTCTGTTTGAGCAAAGTATGTAACTCTTTCTTCATTCATAAAATTTGGAGATTCTTTAGCGATATTTTACCATACATATATATTAAAAAGAACGGCCCCCATAGCTTGTAGCCATGGGGGTCGAACGAAAAAACCGACTCCTCTCTCTTTACGCAGTCAAACGCGCACGCCCTTGTGTCGTGTTCCATTTGGATGACTGGGGTACTGTTCCAATTTTCAGAAAACCCTTGAGTTCCTCCTCGGAAGAGAAGGGACTTCTCCTCTTCCGCAATTCAGTTTGAACCCTCGTGATTTCATCTCCAGCCAAGGAGATTTTCCTTCCTTGAACCATTACCGTGTATGTGGTTGACATAACTACTATTTTCTCCGTCGTTTTTTTGTGACAATGTTCACACCTTCCTCTAAAGGGATCACACTATCATCTGGAGTATTATCATACTCCTCATATATAAAAAAGC
>CAZAEF010000014.1:0-20328 GCA_964484315.1 uncultured Candidatus Saccharibacteria bacterium
GAATAGATCGCATCTTTTGTAGATGTCTTACCGACACTGCCAGTAATAGCAATAATGTATGGGTTATATTTCTTGATAATGACCCTCGCTTCTATTTCTATAATAAAAGTGATTATTTTTTTAAAAATTGATTTCATGTATGGGTATTATCTATCAGGCGGTACTTCATAATAATTGATCATAAACTTAGCGAGTTCAGTAAAAGGGTCGGTCAATGTCTGGGAAGCGTACTCTGCACCTTTCGGATAGACTTGGTATAAGAACACTATATATTTCGGGCTATATGCTGGAAAATAGCCGAAGAACGAGTGCAAATACCTATCTGTATAATACCCGCCATTGACTGGATCTGCAATCTGGGCCGTACCAGTCTTCGCAGCGATACTATATCTATCCATATGTATTTCTGGGTGAGCTTTGGCTATAGCTTTATCGACAACTTGGACGAGCATGCGGGTCACTTCATCTGAAGTACTCTTTTGTACCACCCTCACTCCTGGATTGGGTGTCAATTTCTCGATAGATCCATCAGTATACCTTATCTCCTTCACGATATGTGGCCGAATAAGCATTCCACCATTAGCAATAACTGAAAGCGCTCGAATAGTAGTCATGGGCGACATCGATATTCCTTGTCCATATGATGCTGTTGCTTGTTCTATCTCACGACCGCTCTTGAGGTTAGTAACTCTTCCCTTCTGTTCATTTGGTTGATCTATACCTGTAATATCTCCGAAACCAAAGCTTAGAAAATATCTGCTGAAATTCTCATTTCCAACCTTGAGAGCAATAGTTGCTGCTCCAACATTCAAGGACTGACTGAGAATTTCCTGCATCTGTATCACTCCTCGAGCTTTACCATCAAAATTCGATATACGTTTCGTATTGAGAAGTAGAAATCCCGCATCATCATATGTTGATTCTGAGGTAATGACCTTGGAATCAAGTCCGACTGCCATTGTGAGAGGTTTGATGATTGAACCCATCTCATATACACTTTCCACAAGTTTATTGGAAAATACCACAGGGTCTTTGATGTCTTTCAAATTATTTGGATCAAAATCTGGCAATGACGACATTGCATATATTTCACCTGTGGCAGGATTCATGATTATTCCTCCGATTGAATCTGATTTCCATAACGATCGAGTTCGCGATAATACTTTCTCGAGTTCACTTTCTACTGTTGGATCAATTGTAGCCACTATATCTCCTTCTTTATTTTGGGCACTGAAAGTACCGCCATCATGGCCCTTGATATTAGAAAAAAGCTCTGCAAAGAAATTTATATTAGACGCTCCAGAAGTGCGCCTGAGGGTTTTCTCATAAAATCGCTCTAGTCCATATCTACCAGCAATCTCATTCTTATCATTGTATCCGACAAGACCGATAGTATGAGAAGCGAGTGATCCACCAGGATAGACTCGCCATGCATCCTTATGTACTTCTATGCCTGGAATATTGAGCTCTCCGATAGCGATGCCGGCTATTCGATCTAGACGCTTGTCTAGTTCTTCGTATTGATCATTCTGCTTTGCCGATTTTTCCATAAAAGACGCTTTATCGAGCTTCACATACTGGGTGAGAGCATCAAATGAGCTGCTGATATCCTTGACTTCCGCACGAAGAACTTTTGGATTCATGATGAGCGAATATCCTTCTTTGACTGTAGCAACGCCGATAGTTCCTCTATTTTTCGTCTCGAAAAATATAGTGCCTCTTTCGAAAGATGTCGCTGTTTGCCGGCTATATTGCGCTTCTGCTTCACTCGTATATTCATCACCATGAAGTATCTGAATATAATAAAGTTTTGAAATAAGTATCAATGCAAAAAGAGAAATACATCCTAGTACGAAACGAATACGTGAAGATGAATTAGAATTCATTGTAAACGGCCATAGCGGTACGAGGCTTCTTCGAGATATATGCAGTCACTGGCGCATTCTTCAAGCCTTTCGTATATGCAAGCTCGAGAGTGAGCATATTCTTGAGTGAGAAATATTTCGATTCAAGATCACCGATATCAGCTGAGACAAGAGTCGCCTGTTGTGAGACTTTTTGACGTTCTACGACATTGACAATTGCTTTCTGAAGCATGAATACATACCCAGCTAAAATGAGCAGTATAGTAGCTATGAGTATTTTGAAAATTCTTTCTTTATGAAAATAAGGAAACTTTAATAATGTTGTAATTGCTTGCGTCATATTCTGAAATTATTTTTTATATTGTTTTTTCTATGATTCTTAATTTTGCACTTCGCGATCGTGGATTTCTCTGTACTTCTTCTTCACTTGCTTCAATCGGTCTCTTGGTAATGAGTATCGCCATATCCTGTTCTGCTTTTTCTTTAAAAAAATGTTTGACTATCCTGTCTTCGAGACTATGAAATGAGATCACCGCCATTCTGCCATTCTTCTCAAGCCTATCGAAACCCCTATTGATTCCCTGCTTCAAAGTATTAAGTTCATCATTCACAGCTATGCGTAGAGCTTGAAATGTCCTAGTTGCCGGATGAATGCGACCTCTTCTATATATTGCGGGTACTGCGCTTTGTATGATTTCTACAAGTTCAGTAGTGGTTTCTATCGGTTTTCTCTTACGATAGGCGACGATTGCTCGAGCTATGAGTCGTGAATATCTCTCTTCACCATAACCGAAGATCACATCTGCTATAGTCGTCTCTTCCCAATTGTTCACAATATAGCGAGCGGTGAGATCATCTGTCGCTGGATGCTTATTGAAAGTCATGAGGAGAGGTTCATCCTTTCTGAAAGTAAATCCCCTACCAGAAGTCTCGAACTGATCGGACGATAGACCGAGGTCGAGCATGATACGATTGACCTTATCTATCTTCAATACATCAAGCACAGTATCTAGATCACCGTAACTTGCCTGCTTGAGATGGAGTCGTGCTTTCTTCATATGTTTCTCAAGTGTCTTGTGAGAACGAGCGAGAGCATCGATGTCCCTATCAAGTCCTATAACAGTGAGATCACCGCCCACCTTCTCGAGAGCATAGAGAGCATGCCCTGCACTTCCGAGAGTGCCATCTAGATATACATCGCCTTTCTGGACGAAGAGACCATCGATTGATTCGTGTAAAAGAACTGAGGTGTGAACTGACATATATCTATATCATTCCCGCCTCTCCGAGCTTCCCCGCGAGCTTTTCCGAAAGAGCATTTGCCTTGCTCTCTACATCAGCTCGATATGCATCCCATTTTGCTGTATCCCATATTTCCGCTCTATCTCGCACACCTACTATGACGACATTTCGTCCGAGTTTGGCGCGAGTAGAGAGATATTCTGGAATGAGCATACGACCGAGCGCATCGACTTCGACTTCTACCGCTCCTCCGAGGAGGTAGCGATTGAAACTTCTACTATCTGCGCTCAACATCGAAGAATCAGGTGATGACAGACGCTCAGTGATCGACTCCCATGACTTCACAGTGAAGATGAAGAGGCAAGAATCGAGTCCCGATGTTATGACAACCTTCTTCCCTGTCTCACGACGAAACTTCGCCGGAAGAGACAGGCGATTCTTATCATCAATAACATGTCTGTATTCTCCGATGAGCATATTTTCGTGAGAGAAGTTTCAAGAAAATTTAAAAATATATCCGATATAATATACTTTTAAATTTCCATACCACTTCTTCCCACTTAATGGATATTATATACCACTTCTATTATTTTCAACAGAAAAACACCTGTGGATAAGGTGTTGAGAAGTAAATAAAAACAAAATTGTATTACTATCGGTATTTCTTGGTAATGAATTCCTATTTCCCCTCCTTTGGCTTCATAAGCGGAAACATCACAAGCTCTCGCGCTGGTCGATCTGCGAGAAATGCGAAGAATCGCTCACCGAAGCCGAAGCCACAGGTCGGTGGCATACCGTGTTCTAGCATTTCCACGAATTCATAATCAGCCATCATAGCCTCGGTGTCTCCTGAATCGATGAGCTTCTTCTGTTCATTGAAGCGAGCAAGCTGATCGAGAGGATCATTGAGTTCGGTGTATCCTCTACCGACTTCGCTACCAGCGAGAATTGGCTGGAACATCTGGACCACACCTTTACCTTCTATACTCTTTGCAAGAGGAGCTACGAGTATAGGATGGTTGATGAGAAATGCTGGACCAGCGATAGACTTACGACAATATTTCCATAGGGTGTCGGTGAGTCGCTCGCGATTGTTCCCTTCATAAGTCACTTTCAATTCATCGAGCTTCTTCATAATATCCTTGTCACTAGCTTTCGCTATGTCAATTCCAGTCTGCTTCTTGATTTCTTCCGCATAGTCAATCTTCGTCCACTCATCGGCTAGATCAAAAGTGTGTCCACGGGTTGTGAACTTGGTTGTACCGAAGACTTCTTGTGCAATTTTCCGATACATTTCTTGTACTAAATCCATACCATCATTGTAGTCCGCAAAAGACCAATAGAATTCCATGTTGGTAAACTCTTGGAGATGCTCTGGACTCGATCCTTCATTGCGATATACGCGACCGATCTCAAAAGTCTTTGGGAATCCTGCGGACATAAGTCTCTTCTGCCAGAGCTCTCCTACTGAGATACGGAGATAGACATCTAGATCATAGTCATTGTGGTGAGTCTTGAAAGGAGTTGCTTCGGCTCCACCAGTAGTGATCTCGAGAGTCGGTGTCTCAACCTCGAGGAAACCTTTATCTTTCAAGAATTGTCTAGTGACATCCCAAAATTTTGATTTCTTGATGAGAAGCTCGCGGAGCTCCTGATTCATGAGAATATCGAGATAACGCTTGCGATAGCGTTCGTCAGTGTCCTGTATACCGTGCCATTTTTCTGGCAATGGAAGTAGTGTCTTTGTGGCTATTGTCCAGCTCTTCACAAGAAGGCTCGGTTCACCACGCTCAGTCGTGAACATTGTACCAGTAACAGAGATGAAATCTCCAATATCTACAGCGTCAGTAAAAAGTTTGAATAATTTTTCATCGAGAACATCTTTCTTCAATACTGCTTGGAACTTTGCCTTACCGTTATCCTTGCCATCGAAAAGTACTGCAAAGAGTATGGCTCCCTGTCCACGAATAGCCATTAGACGTCCAGCAATAGAGACTTCTTTTCCTGATTTTTCATAGTCTGGGAAATTTGTGCGCGCATCCTGCAAACAGAAAGTCCTAGGAACCTTGCTAGGATACGGATCCATACCAGCTTTCTCTATAAGCTCGAGTTTGTTGAGGCGCGTTGCGCGAAGTTCCTCTAGTGACGCCATATGTGTATTATATATGAGAAATCAATTATCCAATACTAATGAGTTTGTATGAAACTTTTCCTTTCGGTGTCTGGAAGCTGAAACTCTCTCCTTCCTTTTTCCCAATGATCGCTGAGCCGATAGGAGATATATTCGATATTTTACCCTGAGCCATATCCGCCTCCTCTGATCCTACTATCTTATAAATCTTTGCTTCACTATCACCTTCCTTCATCACCTTCACAGTAGTACCGACTCGCACAGTATCTCCGTGTTCATCACCTACGATAGATGCGGTCTTGAGAAGATTTTCGAGGTGATTGATGCGATCCTCTACTTCTGCTTGCTCCTGACGAGCTTCGTGATATTCGGCATTTTCAGAAAGATCTCCTAGCTTCTTGGCATATTCGAGACTTTCTGCTACTGTCTTGCGACGTTCTGTACGAAGAAAATTGAGCTCCTTCTGGAACTCTTCGAATTTCTCTTTGGTAAGATATTGTATTGTATCCGGCATGTTGGTGAAAATATAATTATTTAATGTTGGGTATAGTACCATAAAAAATGCAAACTTGCATCATATGTACTTATTTGAAATACTCTGGTGTATTGATACTCATCCAATCTGACAATTCCTTCATAACAGCTACAGCTCCGATAAGGTTGTGGACTGATCCTTTTTCCATCACAATTGCGAATACATAACGAGGCGAACGATAGGGGAAGAATCCTGTAACCCAAGAATTGACATTCGACTTCTCTACTCCGAGCTCTGCTGTACCAGTCTTCGTAGCGTATTCTACATATGGAACATTGAGAGCTTTACCTGTACCGATCGTCGCTCCGAGACGCATTCCCTCGTGGATAATAGTAAATGAATCCTGGGCAATAGGAAGTGTTCGCGCTACAGGACCTTGTTCCCCTTTTATAATTGAAGGATTGCGTAATGTACCTTTCGTAGCGACTGCGCCCATAGCGCGAACAATCTGAATAGGTGAGGTCTGAAAACCGTACTGTCCTATGGCAGTATGATATGTATTTCCAAGCCTCCATGTTTCTCCATTGAAAGTTTTCATTTTCCATTCTGGAGATGGAACAACCCCTTTTGCTCCAGTGAAAAATGAGTTTTCAATCCTCTGTCCGAAACCGAACATCTCCATGTATTTGTCGATATTTGCTATACCGAGACCTTTCTGATCTTTATATCCACCTCCGAGATTATAGAAATATACATCTGATGACATTGCAATACCGTGTCGCATATCGAGCCAACCGAGGGCTTTCCAATCACGAAATATTGTAGAAAGTTTCGGATCATAATCATTCTGCACCGAGATAGATCCCGTGCTCTCGATCTGCTTCAGAGGGTCTATCGTCTTTTCAGTCAATGCTCCGAGCGCCATGAATGGCTTCACGATAGAACCTGGAACATAGAGACCATCTACCGCGCGATCGAGGAATAATTTATTCTTACTCGTCAGATAAGATCTGACTTTTGTAACATCAGTCTTCGAAGACATGACCTCAGAGCTATATTCTGGATAGCTCGTCATGGCTATAACTTCGCCATTTGTCACATCCATGATTACCCCCGCCCCTCCTGTGAAGCCCACGCGAGTGGCGACGGCCTCGATCGTCTCATACATCTTCGACTGAATCCTCCAATCTATCGAGAGTGTGAGACTCTTACCTTGATCTGGCGGAATGACTATATTTTCAGATTGCATCTTTCCACGAGCATCGACTTCGATCAATTTGAGTCCATTTTTACCTTGCAATTGATCATTGTAGTATTTTTCCACTCCATCAATTCCCACAAAGTCTTCTTTATAATAAAACCCTGCGCTATCGACTGATGGATACTGCACATAACCGAGAACATGCGATAGACCAGGAACACTCTTGTATTTTCGTGTTGGAATATCTGGATTCTCGCTGGGAGAATTCCATGACAATTCTATACCATTTCTGTCGAGAATAGCTCCGCGAGAAGCGAATATCGGTGTATGTCGCAATCTATTGTTTTCGCTTCTCCGCGCATACTTTTCCCCATCAGATATCTGCAATACCCACGCACGAGAAAGATATGTCCCTGCGATAAGGATAAAAAATACTAGTACGATAGTGAGGCTCAATCGAGAAATAGGCTTGTCTAGTCTCCCTTCGAACTGATTCGTATCGAATTTAGGAAGATTGTGCGAATCCATGAATATTTCATCGGGGTCGATTTTCATAGTGTAGTATTATGAAGTATATGCGATAAGATATCTTTTTGAAAAGATTGAAATTAGGAAAACAAAAATACTCGCTATGGTCATGGTATGAGTGACGCCATATAGAGCGTCATACATGACTGCAAAAAATATTATTTCGTAATATGTCGAAAATAAAAAAACGAAGAGAATAGCGAGAGATAGTGTCAACCACCAATAACCCCAAACAAGTGAGACCATGAGTATGATTCCTGCACCTATACGCACTATGGGAGTATGTATATTCATATTATTTTTTAATTAATACCCATTGCAATTCGAATATATTGATCGGCTGACGGAAAAGTATACGCATAAAAGGCTCAGATGGATCAGATATGATCTCCTCGACAACACCCACGAATGAATCTGAGAGACTTGGTATGGTGACTGTATTACCTCGTGCAACTTTTGCATCACGAGGAAGTGATACTTCGAATGTTCCTGCACCCTTACCAATAGCCCATGCTTGAACATGCTTGTCACCGATCAATACCTCGAACTTCTCACCCGTAGAAGAATAAAGTTTTATTTTCGACGTAGTGGTATTGACCTCTACTATTTCTCCAATTGATATATTTCCTAGTTGGCTCGTAGTGATAGTATCCTCATCATCACGAATTGATACATAGGCCTTATCTCCAACACGTAAACCTTGATCATTACCACCATCAATCACGAGAATATCGTATGCGGAAAAGGGTGGCTTCTTGAGAATGACGAATAATGTCATAGACTTGTTTTCTGATCTTCCTAGTAATCTCTTGAGATCCTCATTTTCCTTCATTAGAACATTCTTCTGCATTGTACTCGCTTCTCGCAAGACACCTGGAACAATTCCAGATACGGTATTTTGTCCACGCCAAAGCGGACTGACCATGGTGCTGAATATATCTGATAGAAAATGAGGTGCGAAAAAATAGAAGAGAGTGAGTATAGATATAATCACTACTAAAATCTTCAGTGGTAATGAATACCAACCCCCTCTGCGCGAACTATTCTTAAAATGAGGTATGTGGACGTAATTCATCTTCATTTTGGATTAAGATGTCTTGATATTTCTCTATATCTTCTAGGATAATACCTGTGCCACGAGCTATAGCAGTAAGTGGATCCTCTGCAATATAAACAGGGATTTTGAGAGCGGTAGTTAATAAAGTATCAAGTCCTTTGATGAGCGCTCCTCCTCCGACTAGATGTACACCACGATGCATCACATCTGCGAGAATTTCTGGTGGTGTTGTCTCTAACACTTCCTTGGAAGCCTCGACGAGATTCTCTACTGAGCTCGCTATCGCTTCTCTAATATCCGAATCTGTAATAACCACTTCTCTAGGAAGACCTGTGATGAGATCTCGGCCACGGATCGTCGTCTCGATAGATTCACCCGGTACCACAGCTCCTACGGCAATCTTGATATATTCCGCAGTCTTCTCACCAACTAGGATTTTGAACTCATTACGAATATAGGACATGATATCGTTATTGAGTTTATCCCCCGCTATCTTCACATTCTTCGAGCGGACAATACCACCCATAGATATGATAGCGATATCTGTCGTACCGCCACCGATATCGATTATCATACTACCGATAGGTTCGAATATTGGCATGCGTATACCGATCGCTCCGGCCATTGGCTCTTCTACTATATAGACTTCGCGCGCTCCAGCATTCTTCGTAGCATCACGCACCGCACGTACTTCTACAGAAGTCACTCCAGATGGAACACCTACGACAACTCTCGGACCAAGCATTTTTTTTGAATATAATTCTGCTTTTTTTATAAGATAGACAATCATTTCCTCAGTAATCTCAAAATCAGAGATCACTCCATCGACTAGTGGACGTATTGCAATAATATGCTGAGGTGTTCGTCCGAGCATGTTCTTTGCTTCAGTCCCGACAGCGACAACTCGACCAGTCTTCTGATTCACTGCAACCACAGAAGGCTCATTGACGACTATGCCATGACCTCGTAGATAGACGAGAGTATTGGCGGTTCCAAGGTCAATGCCAATATCATTGGAAAGTCTCGAATAAACTTTCTTCTTGAAATTTTTCATCCAGGAATATCCCATGGTCATACATTACCATATTGATAATGACATTGCTATAAATAAGGCTTTTCTACAATATTTCCAATACTTCTATCTTTGTGAGCTTCTTTACTTCCCCTGTTTTTCTATCTTTTACTTCGAAAATATTCTCTGCTATTGTCTTTTCGCTTATAACAATACGTGTAGGAATACCTATAAGATCACTGTCTGCAAATTTTTCACCTGGTCGAAGATCACGGTCATCATAGAGTACATCAATTCCCTTCTGTATGAGATCATTATATAACTTATCAGCTTCGATCTTTGCTTTACCTTCTTTATCATTGAGAACAATTAGATGAATACGAAATGGAGCAATAGATGTTGGCCAGACGAGACCTTGATCGTCAGAGAGAACTTCTGCGACCGTACCCATAAGTCGTCCAAGACCAATACCGTATGAACCCATGATCACAGGTTTCTTCTCCCCTTTTTCATCTAGATATGTGAGACCTAGGGCATCAGAAAATCTGGTACCTAGAGAAAATATGTTACCGACCTCAACGGATTTCTTTTCAATAAGATCTACCCGAGTAATACCGAGATCTTTGAGAACTTCATCATTGAGAACTTCCTTATTCACAGCGATCTTTTTCTTTTCATCAATATAAATTAGATCTTCTCCAGCTTCAGTAACTACCTGAAACTCATGCGAGTATTTTGCAAAAGATCCTCCTGATGCAAAAGTGGTGAATGCCTCAAGTCCTACTTTATCGAAAATACTCAAATATACTTTCTTTATCTTTTCATAAAAATCTGCATGTGTCTTTTCATCTGGAGAAAATGAATAGAGATCTTTCATGAGGAATTCTCGGCCACGCATAATACCGCTCTTTGCTCTGGTTTCATTGCGGAATTTTGTTTGAAATTGATATGCGTAAATAGGGAGATCACGGAAAGACTTCACATATTCGGTCATGATCTGAGTCAATGGTTCTTCATGTGTGAATCCTAGACCTACCTCACTATCATTCTTTAGTATGGTTTTGAACCATGTATCAACCTTGGCATCATCGAAACGATCAGTCTTTTCCCATAGAGTCTTATCTTGAAGTGCAGTAAGTGAAAGTTCAACTCCACCAATAGCATTCATCTCCTCTCGTATGATTCCTTCTATCTTATTCATAACACGGAGACCTAGTGGAAGAAATGAATACACCCCGGCCATTTCCTTGTGGATAAATCCTGCGCGGATAAGAAGAGAGGCATTCTTTGCTATCTCATCCTTTGGCGCTTCTTTGCGAGTCTTGGTGAAGAGTTGGGATTGTTTCATAATGACATTATCGTAACGCAGAATGTTCTATTTCACAAATAGTTTTGCAATATCTTTATATGTCACAACGATCATAAGGAGAATGAGAAGACCGAAACCTACAGTATTAACAGTATTTGCAATGACAGGCTTGATCGGTCGACGAATAATTGACTCGATTATGACAAAGAATATTCGTCCACCATCAAGGGCTGGAAATGGCACTAGATTCAATACTCCTAGATTGACTGATATAAGAGCGGTGAACATGAGGAGATATGCGAAACCTAGGTGCGCAGCATCTCCCACTAGTCCTGCAATACCGATAGGACCTGTGACAGAAGAAAGTCTGGAAGTGCCCTTGAATATTCCAGCAACCATGTCGTATATACCTGTAGCTGTAGATTTTATGATGTGTACAGTGAAGCGCATACCTTCATATATAGCTAGATGTATAGGTAATCGAAGGGTGGCGACCTTATCCATAGATATTCCTATTGCATATTTTCCTTCTACGATACCTTCTTTTGCTACAATAGTCTTTCCATTTATGATGATTCCTTTATCTTTACTCTCTGCTATTGCTTTCTGCACGTTTTCGACAGTGGTAAATCCTGTGATAGTATCCCCCGCTTTGAATCCAACCTTGTCTGCAGGAGAACCTGCTTCGACATAACCGATAATAATATTAGTATCTTTCATTCGATCTGCATACTGAGGATAGCTATCTGTAGAAGCAGGTACGCCCATCATGAATGCAGATGCAATAAGAATCCATGCGAAAATAAAATTGAATGAGACGCCAGCGACTAGGACTAGAACTTGTTGCCACTTTGGTTTATTGACGAGACTACGCGACTTGTCGGAACCATTCATAGAATCTTCATCTGGATTTTCTCCGAAAATCTTCACATAACCACCGAAAGGAATGAGTCGTAGAGTATATACAGTCTCACCTCGCTTCATTGACCAAAGTTTGGTACCGAAACCCAGAGCGAATTCATCCACTCGTATACCACAAGCTCGCGCAACTAGAAAATGTCCAAGTTCATGGACGAATATGAGGACAGCGAGTACAAGTAAAAATAATATAGCGGTCATTTGCACACTTTTCGATTAACTCATGATCTCTTTCTCTTTCTTACCATATGCTTCCTCAAGTTTCTTGTTAGCCTCATCGACGAACTTCTGTATCTCCTTTTGATGTCGAAACACTTCGTCCTTGCCTATTCCTCCCGCCTTCTCACTGGCTTGGAGATCTTTCATCGCATCATCACGCGATATACGTATACGCTTCTTACCTTCTTCTAGTCGTTCCTTTGCTATCTTTACAATTTCTTTGCGACGATCTGCGGTAAGTTCTGGAAAATTGACGCGAAGACCTTTATCATCTATTGATACTGAAACACCGAGGTTGGCGAGAGTTACTGCCTTCTCAACTTCTTTCACCTGAGAGAGATCCCAAGGAACTATACGAATAGTACGAGCGCCTTCTGTGGTCACACTACCGACCTGAGAAAGAGGAACTTGGGCTCCGAATGATTCAACCTTGATTCCGTCGAGAAGAGCTGGACTAGCTTGACCAGTACGAATACCAGAAAACTCTTTCTTGAGCCATTCTTCGGTACTTCCTATGCCTTTTTTGAATTTAGAAAAATCGTATGCCATGGTGATAGTATATCGTATTTATAAGCTTAATGCCACAAATTCTAACAATTGCTTCACCGAAGGAGATCTATCCGTCATATAATTCCGAGCTTTTAGTATTGCTTTGAGCGCTCTTGTATTTTTTTCAACCCCTTTCTTATAGAGTGCTATTTCAAGCTGTGTGAGAAAGTCGAGAGCAGAGCTCTTCTCCAATTCTTCATCACTTATTTTCTTTGCGAGATCATCTACGAAAGCAATCTTGTCTTTCGGAGAAAGCTTGAGAAATTTCTCTATATCGCTACCACCTTCTACTTCTTCTCGTGGGGACTCTATGATAAGGAGGCGTGAACGCAGTGTTGGAAGGAGTGTCGAAACAGATGGCATAAGAATAAAAAAGTGGGTGAACTCGTGTGGCTCCTCAAATATTTTCAAAAGAGAGTTCTGAGCTTCATGGGTAATACTTTTTGTCTCGATCACAAAAATACGTTTCGATCCGGTTACAAAAGATTTTGAGGCATGTATCTCTTTTATCCTTCTGCTTTCATCTATACCTAGTGTCTCGTATTTTTCATGAAAAAAATCTGGATTACCACGACTCTTCACTCCATGTTTATTCTCGAGGGTTGCGAGAATATGCTCAATCTTCACACCGACCAATGCATAAGCATGGTGAGCGAGGGATGCGAGTTCGGTAATAAGTGTCATGTCTATATTCTACCCTATCTCTTGCTTATAATACTCTTCTTATATGTATCGAGATGGTCTAGAGCAATGCCTGTCCCTTTCACCACACAGAAGAGAGCATCATCAGCTAGTTTTGCCTTGACTCCTGTACGACGGAATACTAGCTCAGGAAAATTACGAAGCATAGAAGTCCCACCTGTCATGATAATTCCATAGTCTATGATATCCGACGCTAGCTCTGGCGGAGTCTCTTGGAGAACGTCTTTCATTGCTTTTATCATATCGCGAAGTTCTTTTGTAATTGCCTTGACTACCTCATTGGTCTTGAGCTCAGTCGAACGAGGAAGTCCTGTGATGAAGTCTCGTCCTTTTATCATCATTGAAAGTTCTTGTTCTAGAGGAATTGCTGAACCTATATTGATCTTGATATCCTCTGCGGTCTTATCCCCGATAGCGAGATTGAATGTCTTCTTTATATAATCAGCGATGGCGGCATCGATGCGATTACCCGCACATTTCACCGATGTCGAAGCGACAATACCTCCGAGCGAAATCACAGCTACATCTGTTGTACCTCCTCCAATATCGACAACCATATGCCCGCGAGCCTCATGAATAGGTATGCCTGCGCCGATAGCAGCGAGAATAGGTTCCTTGACCACATATGCATTGCGGGCTCCTGCGCGAATAGTCGCTTCGATAACAGCGCGACGTTCAGTCGAAGTGATGCCTGCTGGTACCGAGACCATCACCTCAGGTTTGAATATATTGAACTTACCAAGAGCTTTATCAATAAAATATCGGAGCATTGCCTCGGTCACACGATAGTCTGCTATCACTCCATCTCGCATTGGTCGATAGGCGATGATACTGTCAGGAGTTCGTCCGATCATCTCTTTTGCTTCATTTCCCACAGCGAGAATTTTCCTATCTTGTTCAGAAACAGCGACCACAGAAGGTTCATTGAGAATAACGCCTTTACCTGGTTTGAAAACGAGAGTATTAGCGGTGCCTAGATCTATTCCGAGTTTCTGATTGAAGAAAGACATACTGGCATCATATGCTTATTTTTTTATTTTATCAACAAATGGAGACGACAAATGGCGGAGACTGTTTCTCCGCCATCAACAGAATTGCATGAAAGTAAAGCTATCCTACCACCTCCTTTCAAAAACTGTTTCAGTATGTACTGATATGTACTATTGAGCACCGCTCCCATGCAATCCCCAGCACGAGTGATCGGAGAACGTGTTCAATCTAAACTCTTCATTCTTTAGAATACTCCTAAGAGTTTTTTTACGCAACCTCTCTGTGGATAACTGCTCCTATAGCAGTGAGCCTCTTCTCGAGCATTTCATATCCTCTATCAATATAGTAGACATTATTGACAGTCGATACACCCTTACCCACGAGTGCAGCCATGACCACAGCGAATCCTGCGCGTATATCGTGCGCTTCTAGTTCTTCATCTCGCGAAGCAGTAAGTTCATTCGGACCCTTCACAAGTATTTCTCGAGGATTCATAGATGTGATAGTGGTACCCATTTTTATGAGTTCTTGAATATACTTGAATCTTCCTTCATATATAGTCTCGAAGATAACACTCTCACCAGTAATCTGTGTAAGGAAGATGACGACAGGAGCTTGGAGATCTGTTGGGAAGCCTGGATATTCATGTGTACGAACATTGAAACTTTTGAAATCTCTATTTTCAATTGATCCATTATTCTTTATGATAATGGAATTCTCTGTAGTTGTAATTGGTACACCTGAACTCTTGAGCATGTTGATGAGAACCTCGAGATGAAGAGGATTGCAATTGTCTATGGTCATATTGTCTGCAGTGAGTGCGCCGAGGAGGAGAAAACTTCCAGCTTCTATACGATCTGGAATAGTTACATACGGCTTCCCTTTTCCGTGAAGAAGTGCACCGCCATGAATCTCAATGGTTGTAGTTCCAGCGCCACGTATATCGGCCCCGCAACTGTTGAGATACTCCGCTTGACTGACTATCTCTGGCTCCATGGCGCAATTTTTAAGCACAGTTGTTCCTTGACCGAGCACTCCAGCCATCATCAATGTCTCTGTACCACCGACAGTAGGAACATTGAAGAAAATTTCTGTACCTTTCAATTT
Source organism: uncultured Candidatus Saccharibacteria bacterium (assembly GCA_964484315.1). Classification (GTDB taxonomy): domain Bacteria; phylum Patescibacteriota; class Minisyncoccia; order Phycocordibacterales; family PALSA-1337; genus CAIOGI01. Next base: position 15,306 of record CAZAEF010000014.1, read on the forward strand.
TTCTGCGGTTATTATGTATCTATCGTCTTTGAGTTCAACTTTTGCTCCCATTTTTTCATATCCATCGATGAAGAGATCAATAGGTCGCGCGCCTATGACACATCCACCTGGAGATGAAAAAGAAACCTTTCCGAAACGAGCGAGGAGAGGACCTGTGAGTACCACTGATGAACGCATACTCTGGGATAGAGTATCATCTAGATCAGTCGAGGTAATGGTCGAAGCGTCGATAGTAACCTTCTTATCAACCACATCACTCACCTTCGCTCCGAGTTTACGGAGAAGAAGTATCATCTTCTTCACATCCTCTGTATCTGGAACATTGAGAAGCGTGACTTCATCATCAAATAGAATCGCTCCAGCCATGACCTTGAGAACGGCGTTTTTTGCACCATTTATAACCACAGAACCATTGAGAGTCTTCTTTCCATCTAGCCCAGTGATGATAAATTTCTCCTTTTTCATTGTCCGTATATTGTACGCGGAGCAAGCATTATTTACAAATATTTGATATAAATAACCTATGTTTATTATCGAAGTCATCCCTATTGCCAAATCAATTGGCACTGAATCCCTCTCATACTTCACCTCTCACGATGTCACTCTCGGCGCGATAGTAAGTGTCCCTTTGCGAAACAAGATAGTACAAGGAATCGTGATAAGTATCAGACCAGCCGAAAATATGAAGAGTGAAATCAAGAATGCTTCTTTTACCCTGAAAAAACTGGATAAAATAAGAAGTACAGAATTTTTCTCGGACTCATTCATGGATATGGCGCGAGAAGCTAGTGAATATTATGCTACAAGTGTAGGAAATGTACTCGATATTCTCGCTCCGGACTATATTCTAAAGAATGTGGGGAAATTAAAAATCGAGAATAATTCAATTTCAAAAACTGTACCGGTGTCACAAATATCAACACTGGAGGAAAAATATGCAATTCAAGGCGATGATGATGAACGTTATGGGACATGGAAAAGTCTCATAAGACAAGAATTTGCGATGAAACACTCACTCTTTTTTCTATATCCAACTGTAGAAGATGCAGAATACGCCTTCTCTCTTCTAGAGAAAGGTATTGAGGGATATGCTTTTCTTCTTCACGGTTCACTCAATCAGAAGAAGATTGTAAGCACATGGAACGCTATTATGAAAGAACCTCACCCTGTGGTGATTATCGCCACGGGTGGTTTCCTTTCAATACCTCGCGAGGATGTAAAAACAATAATAATAGAACATGAGAGTAGTCGCTCATATAAGATTCTTCGCAGACCATTCATCGATATACGCCATGTAACAGAGGTACTCGCACGCAAGAGAGGTCTCAAGCTTTTCTATTCTGACTGTCTTTTGCGACTAGAAACTCTATATCGGCAGAGCGAGGGTGAACTCATCGAAGCCTCACCATTCAAGTTCCGATCTCTCTCGACAGCGAAGGATACACTCGTCGATATGCGACAATACAAGCATCAGGCAGGAGAAGGATTTCGAGTATTATCTGATGAAGCGCTCGAGCTCATACATCGGACAAAGACAGAGAGTCAGCATATGATCATCCTCGCTACGAGGCGCGGACTCGCTCCTACTACAGTCTGTGGAGATTGTCAGAATATTGTCCTTTGTAATAATTGCAGTTCACCCGTAGTCCTTCATTCGACTTTCTTTCTCTGTCATCGCTGTGGAGAGAGACGTTCGACTGAAGAATACTGCAAAACATGTGGCAGTTGGAAACTCGGAGCAATGGGTATTGGCATTGATCTAGTAGAAAAAACCATTCGTGAACAGTTTCCTGAAGTCTCCCTCTTTCGCATCGACTCTGATACTATATCGAAACAAATTATCGGTAATGATGCAATCCATGATGTCATTCGTAAATTCCGATCGAAACCTGGTTCGATCCTTCTCGGTACAGAGATGATGATGAGTTATATCCACGATAAAGTCGATAATTCTGTTATCATTTCTCTCGACTCACTTTTTTCATTACCTGATTTCCGTATTCAAGAAAGAATACTCTCAACACTGGTGAGAATGCGTGCGCAGACAACAGTAGACTTCGTCGTACAGACGAGAAAAGCGGATGAGAAAGTCTTCGAATACGGACTGAAGGGAAATATGAGTGATTTTTACCGAGCATCCATAGACGAACGCGAACAATTCAATTATCCTCCATTTACCATGCTTGTTAAATTAACTCTCGAAGGTAAAAAAGATTTAATCGTAAAAGAAATGGAACAGGCTCAAATACTTCTAGAACCATATGAGGTTGAAGTCTTCCCCGCTTTCACTCATACAGTGAAGGGAAATTATGTTCTCCATGGTCTCATACGTATTCCAAAGGAGCGCTGGGTGGATATGCATCTCATAGAGAAACTCCGTAACCTATCTCCTATGATAACCGTCAAGGTTGACCCTGAGACATTGCTCTAATATAGTATAAGCATGGTCACCATAGTCCAGACAGACAATCCTGTACTACGCAAGCAAGCGGAGCTTATTCCTATTGTTGATATTAGTTCAACTAGAATCAAGAAAATTATAGAGAAAATGAAGTCGGCACTTGCAACTCAAGAGGACGGCATCGCTATCGCCGCTCCACAGATCGGAGAATCTATCCGTCTTTTTATCGTATCTGGATCAGTCCTCAAGATCGCAGACAAGAACTATACTGGAGAAGAAACTGATATGATATTTATCAATCCAGAAATTACGAAGCTTTCTCGTGAAAAACAAGAGGTGGAGGAGGGCTGTCTCTCTGTGCGATGGAAATATGGAAAAATAAAAAGAGCAATGAAGGCAAGTATCCGAGCGTATGATGAAAATAGTAAACTCTTCGAACGCGGAGCTAGCGGTCTCCTCGCTCAAGTCTTCCAACATGAGACAGACCACCTCAATGGTATACTATTCACCGATACAGCATTTGATGTGAAAGATATTCCACCCGAAGATCAAAAGGATAGTGTAGTAAAAGTAAAATAAAAAGATAATTCTCATACAATGAATCAAAATAAGGATATAAAAATCGGATTCTGGGGTGGGCCAGAGCTATCGATCATCACATTGGATCGGCTTCATTCTGCGGGTTTCACTATATCATTTATCATCACCTCCCCTGATAAGCCAAGTGGTAGAAAACTAGCGATAACTGCACCTCCAGCCAAAACATGGGGGATAAAGAATAACATTCCAGTATTGCAACCTGAAAAATTGAAAGATGCGGACTTCATTGAAACTCTCAAAAAATATAATTGTGATGTCTATGTTGTTATGGCATATGGAAAAATAATTCCTAGTGAAATACTCAGCATTCCGAAACATAAATGTTTGAATATTCACCCGTCGCTTCTCCCGAAATTTCGCGGTTCATGTCCGATCGAATCTGCAATCATTGCTGATGAGAAAAAGACTGGAGTAACTATCATACGCATGGATAATGAGATGGATCATGGCCCAATCCTTGCACAAGAAACTGTAGAGGTAGAACCGTGGCCACCGACCACTCATATCCTCGGTGAGAAACTTGTAACCGTAGGGAGTGATCTTCTCATTTCAATATTGCCTGACTGGCTCAATGGCAAAATAAGCGAGACAGAACAAAATCATGATAATGCCACATTCACGAGGAAAATTGAGAAAGGAGATGGTCTGATCGATTTAAGTGGTGATCCATATACCAATTATCTCAAAATCCAAGCTTACCGCGACTGGCCAACATCTTACTTTTTCAAAGATGAAAAAAGAATAAAGATCACACAAGCTTCATTTGAAAATGGAATGCTTATTATTGAAAAAGTTATACCTGAAGGAAAGAAAGAAATGAGTTACTCTGAGTTTATTCGTTGAGATAGGCATTGCGCTCACTCACAGATAGACTCCCTATCGCCTGAGCTTTATTGCTCAGATAGTAGAGAACAGTCCAGAAAGTCATGAGGGATATGAGAGCGATGCAGAGCCATTGATTCACTTTTTGTTTCAAGAAGACTGGCATAATTATATTTCTTTATATTATTGATATTATTTTCGCAATCCTCGAATCATCTCTTTTATCCGAGCACCACCACGACGTATTAGAGAAATTTTTCTAGATTTACCGGAGCGTACTGCACGGAGGATCTCATCGCGTACAACATCGATTGCCTGATACAGATCGATCTCTTCAGCAGAAGCATAATGATTCGCATCTTTTGCGACGATATGGATCTCAGCCTTGAAAATATCTCCATTCTTGTGATGAGATGTAGTCTTTGCCAACTCTATATCGCACTGTGCAGTTGAATCATTTTTAAAGAAATTGTGTACAGTCTCTAGACGCTTCTCTGTATAATCAGAGATAGCATCAGTCATGGTGATATTTGTAGCTTTTATATTGATATTCATAATCCAATTATAACCTATTATTATTCAATACTCAAAATCTTGCTTGGAGAATGATGACCACTCACTATTCTCACTGCTGTATTAGGAAATCTGGCTCTCATGATCTCGAGGATTCTAGTATTGGCATAGTTATGTTCTGCTTTTTCTTTCACAGAGATGTCGAAATGATCATCGGAAACCTGCTCTATCACTTCCCTCTTTGCTCCAGTTTTTACCTTCACTTTTATATACATATCTGCTAGTATAGCTAATGTTCCTTTAAAATGGGAGATTAGGAAGAAAGTAAGAAATAGACCGTTCAGGGCACGCGTATTCGCCTGCTGGCGAATCGCTTTGCTCGACCCGTCAGTCTTGCGCAGAGCCCTTCACTATCTATTTCTTACTTTCTCTAAATCATAATTCCCAACAAACATTCCGGTGTAGCTCAGAGGTAGAGCAATCGCCTGTTAAGCGATTGGTCGCAGGTTCGATCCCTGCCGCCGGAGCCAGTTAGGGTTATCAGCTAAATTTAATACCAAATTAAACGGAGAACGCATTGTAAACTCTAGGTTTTTTTCATTTATGGTCGGGTTCTGAAGTAGATAGTTCAAAAATGCTCTTTTTTCGTGTGGTTCAGAACTTTCAAAGATTGACTTATCACGACGA
>CAZAEF010000015.1:0-19390 GCA_964484315.1 uncultured Candidatus Saccharibacteria bacterium
AAACTACAGTTTTCCAAACTGTTGTCGGGAGTTCGATTCCCCCATCCCGCACCAATGATCAGTACCCCATAAAGCACTAAGTATTTGTATTGATTGGTCAACAAAAAACCGCTAAATCACTAGGATCATGGCGGTTTTTTGTTCTTAAGAATGCGCTCGAGCGAGTTCTTCCTAATTACAATGCTATTTTACAGCATCCTTCAAAGCCTTTGCAGCACGGAACTTTGGAACTTTCATTGCCGCTACCTTGATAGCCTCACCAGTACGAGGGTTACGAGCGTCTCGTGCAGCTCTCTGCTTCACAGAGAAGATACCGAGCCCTGCTATAGAAACCTCCTCACCTTTCTTGAGAGAATCAACGATTGAGTTCAGCACTGTTTCTACAGCTTGTTCTGCCTGAACCTTTGTTCCACCCAAGACTGCATGAACTGCGTCTATAATTCCTACTTTGTTCATAGTTGTTATTATTAGTAATAATACTGTATCTAACGATACCTAACCTCCACATCATTATATAACAAGGGTTTTACTATGCAATAGGGGATATACTGGACAACTTAGTGTACAGATGAGCAATGTTTATGGTCAATTTAAGTATACCGAACTGTATACTCACATGAATTTTTGGTTTTCTTATCTCGCAAACTCTATTGTCCTCATTTCTCTTATAACAGTAACCTTGATTTCTCCCGGATACTTGAGATCTTTCTCTATTTTGATGGCGATATTTCGCGCAAGATTCTTTGCTTCAAAGTCTGTGATGGCTTCTGGTGTGACAAATATGCGTATCTCACGTCCTGCCTGTAGAGCATAGGATTTTTCTACGCCAGGGAAGCCATTTGCTATAGCTTCGAGGTCTCCTAGGCGCTTGAGATAGTTCTCTATACTGTCTCGGCGCGCGCCTGGGCGCGCGCCTGATATCGCATCAGCTGCCTGTACAATACGAGACTCCACAGTTTCATATGGATATTCTTCATGATGCGCTTGCATAGCTTTCACAATATCTTCACTTGCTCCGAACTTCTGGAGAATTCTTCGTCCGATTTCTACATGAGTACCAACCACTTCATGGTCGAGTGCCTTGCCTAGGTCATGGAGAAGGGCACCGGCCTTTGCTATAGCAACATTCGCCCCTATTTCTTCTGCTATCATTCCAGCAATATGAGACATCTCTATTGAGTGTTGGAGAACATTCTGACCATAACTCGTGCGGAAATGAAGACGACCTAGGATAAGAAGGATGCGTGGATCGAGTCCTATCACTCCACATTCATATGCGGCTTGTTCACCTTTTTCTTTGATTGTCTTATTGATACCCGCCTGAGCTTCTTGGACGATCTTCTCTATCTTCGCTGGTTGGATACGACCATCCTTGATGAGTTCTTCTAGGGCTTGTTTTGCGATATGTCTTCGGACAGGATCAAATGAAGAGATGGTAATATTTCCTGGAGTATCGTCGACTATGACTTCTACTCCCGTCATCCTCTCGAATGCTTTTATATTACGTCCTTCTTTTCCGATGATTTTACCTTTGATCTCATCGTTTGGAATAGATACTGATGTAGACATAACATCTGACGCTACAGAGTTAGCGAGACGCTGGATGGAGTTCGCAAGGATATCCTTGGCTTTGTTTTCGAGCATGTCTTCACCAGATTGTTCTAGCTTCGCCATGCGAGCGAGAATATCCTTTTCTGCATTCTTTTCAACCGTCTTCATAATCTCGTCACGAGCATCTTCTAGACTAAGATTTGCAACACGCTTCAGAGCTTCACTTCTATCAGCTTCGAGTTTATCTGCTTTATCTCTTATGGTCTTAATCTCGGCGATACGTACTTTTATAAGCTCAACTTCTTTATCGATATCGGCTTGGCGTTTATCGAGAATATCCTCCTTTTTTATAAGGCGGTTTTCTGTGAGAGCAATCTTATCCTCTTTCTCTTTTATTTCATGACGAGCAACATCGAGGAATCGATTACTTTTTTCTTCTGCTTCTGCTGTGATCTTCTTGGCCTCTTCCTTTGCTGTGAGGATCATCTCTTTGATCTCGAGTTCCATAGAACCCTTCTTTCCAAGAGAGATGATAAGACGTAGGTAATATCCGATACTGAGTCCCGCTACTCCCGCGAGTGAGAGTAGGAGAGCTACTAATTTTAGTGACATATAGAATTGTAAAAGTTATAACTAGAGAGATTACGCGACCACCTTATCGATAAGGCCATATTTTTTTGCTTCTTCTGCGTCCATGAAGAAGTCTCGATCAACATCTTTCTCTATTTTTGTAAGTGGTTGGCCAGTGTGACGAGAGAGCATCTTATTGAGATTCTCGCGCATCTTCAATATATGTCTCGCACTCATCTCTATATCTGACGCTTGTCCTTCTGCTCCTCCAAGCGGTTGATGAATCATGACTTCAGAATTCGGCAATGCGAAGCGCTTACCTTTTGTACCTGCTGAGAGAATAAGCGCTGCGCCTGATGCAGCTATTCCTACACATGTAGTAGATACATTATTTTTTATATGATTCATGGTATCAACGATTGCGAGAGTTGATGTCACAGATCCACCAGGGGAATTGATATACAAGTTGATATCTTTCTTTGCATCCTCGAATTGAAGAAAGAGAAGCTGTGCAATGATAATGTTGGCTGTATGATCATCGATCGGTCCAGCAAGAAAAATAACATTTTCCTTTAGGAGTCGAGAGTAGATATCATAAGCCCGTTCACCGAAATTGGTCTTTTCTATTACTGTTGGTATTAACATACAATTGTTTTAAATTTAAATAAGGGTATGTAGCCATAATACCTCATGTTTCATATTTGGCAACTCCTTGGCTATAGGTATAAAATATAGGTATGAAATTACAAAGATTCTTCGTGGGGTCTACCTGCGAAGAGAATACCACGTTGTGTATACCCTCCCTTGAGCTAGTTAACCAGTTGAAGAACGTTTTTCGATTTGCAAAGGGGGATCAGGTAGTACTGTTCGATAATTCTGGATACGATTTCATCTCACGTATAGAGGAGATTGGCAAGGAAAGTGTTTCACTCACAGTCTTAGAAAAGCTAGATAATACCGTACGTCCAGAGCGTGAAACATACCTTTTTTCTTCTATAGTAAAGAAGGATAATTTCGAATGGATTGTAGAAAAAGCGACGGAACTAGGTGTATCACATATCATCCCACTCATATCAGATAGAACAGAAAAAAAAGATGTAAATAAGGAAAGACTCATGAAGATAATTATAGAAGCGAGTGAACAATCGGGGAGGGGAACAATACCAGTACTTCATGAAGTGACCAATCTGACAGAATGTTTACAACAATATGGACACGTGAACTCTATCGCTTGGGATCCATCAGCTATGAAGTTTTCTACAAAAGATATAGAGAGTGTAAATGGTGCTTATATCGGACCAGAAGGTGGGTGGTCTCAGTCTGAATTAGAACAAATAAAAACACATGGGTTGCCTGTGCGTTCTCTTGGTCCACAAATATTGCGTGCAGAGACAGCGGTAGTCGCAGTGGTTTCCAGATTGGTTTTCTAGACACATCTAATATTTAAATGATTAGATACAATCAAATTTACTTTGCATCCTCCAAAAACCCAAAAACCTTCTCATTCATGAGCACAGTCTCCGCATACACATATGCATGCTCTCGATCTGCATCCTTGTAATGTTCAACGATGTTTTCTACTTCTGTTTCAATCTCTTTCGGATCAACTTTTATCTTCTCTGTGTCTGCAATCTTATTGAGTATAAGCTGTAGTTTCGCTTTCTTCTCTGCGTGAGGACGCCATTCCTTGCGGAGATCTTCGATAGTCTTCTTTGCATGTTTTACATAATCTTCTATTTTGACTCCCATACGTGCGACATCATCTCCGAATTGAGCTTCAATTCTACGAACTTCACTGTCGATAAGAAGATCGGGAACTTCGAGTGTCGATGTGTCGATAAGCTTATCTGAAATAAGTACGCGTCTTTTATCTCTCTCCTTAACCTTTTTTTCTTCACTGATCATTTCTTTTATTTTCTCCTCGAAATCAGCAATATCTTTGAAGTTACCGAGACTCTTCACGAAAGCTTCATCATATGCAGGCATGGAAGCGTCGACGAGTTTCTCATGATCTGCAGGAGATAATCTACTATGATCATGGCCGGCATGGTCGGCTCTAGATCGGCGGATATTGAGTATTGCATCTTCAATATCTTTCTTTGTAACTTCGACAACCCCTGCTTTTTTATCAACGACTTCTTTTGAAATTTTCTTATAATCACCTAGAGTGACTTCTGGGGTAACAGTCGTAATGATCTTGTATTCGAGAGGATTGCCAGTAGCAATCTTCGTGATCTGTATTTCTGGATGACCGATAGCGTCAATTTTTTCTTCAGTCACAATCTTTGGATATGCCTGTGAAAGAGCTAGCTCAGCCATCTCTTCGAGGATTGTCATAATACCAACCTTGGATACGAGGATATTTTCAGGGACTTTGCCTTTGCGGAAACCATCAATAGTCACTTCATTATTAATATTCTCCAGAGCCTTTCTTCGATATGATTCGAAGATATCAGTCGCTATAGAACCAGTTATTTCTATCCTTGATTTATCTAATTTTTGTATTTTTATCATGTTGAAACAGTCTACACGAAAGTGCATAAAAAAACCACTCCATCCATATGAAGCGGTCTTTTTATTTATTTTATTTTCAATTTAGAAACTGTATTCAATATTGCTCAACTCGCCTTTGAGATCAGCCTCGAGACTAGTCACATCGTCTGCTCCAGTGGCACTCGCAGCAATCACTGCGCTGTTCTGAGAGTTTGTCACTGCAGGAGTCACCTGTTCCTCAGGAGTTTTCTGTTGACCAGCTGTCGGTTGTGTATTGAGGTTCTTTCCGAAATAATAGAGACCAGCAATTATGAGGATAAGCACAATGATGAGCACACCGACGATAGGTCCGACTTTCTTCTCTGTCGGCGCTGTGGGTGGCATACCATTCATCATTCCGCTTGAGTTTTGTGTGTTTATATCCATGTGATATTTATATTAACTAATGTATTAATTTGTCTCAGTTGTAGCTTTTACCTCAGTCGTTGGCTTGGTCCCTGCTGTAGGATTTCCTAGTGAATGAGCGATTGAGACGACTACTTTCTGGAATGCATCACGAGCGTCTTTGACACTCTTGATAGCAGTATCTCCTGCTACGCGTGGCTTGATGAGATCTACCTCAACCGTTGAAGTAGCACTTTGTGTAGGTACTTGAAGAGCCTTGAGAGCCTCTACATCTAGCTTTGCTTTTGCGAGTTTGTCTTTTGCTGTGACGAGCAGAGCACGCGCATCAGTCATAGTCTTTCCCTCATTTTCTACTTTTACAATTCTTGATTCGATACGAGTAGAGATATTTGCGAGATTATTCAGAGACATATTCAATTCTCTCAAAAGGGCATTCTTGCGAGCTTCGAATTCTTGGGCTTTCATCTTCTTCGCTACATTCTTTGCCATCTCTTGGTTTCTCTTGAACATATCTGTAGAAGAAGCTCGTATCATCTTTGCCCCTTCTCGGAAGTCTTGTCCTTCTTCTTTTATATCTTTACGAATCTCTCGTACTTTATCTGTAGAAGATGCTCGAATAGTTCGAATGTCTTCACGCATAGCCTTGATCTCTCCACGTGCATCTTTGATATCTTCTCTAGCCTCTTTCTTTATACCTAATTGAGTATTACGAACATCCTTATTCATCTCGGCGCGAGCCTTGATATCCTTGAGAGTTGTACGTTGATCAGTCTTGATAGGGGATACAGATGGCTGTGATGAAGTCACACCTTCTTCAGCATATACCGATACAGCACCTACAAATGCTAAAGCACTCATAGTTAATAATGTTGTTGTTTTGTATATTGATATTTTCATAATTTTAATTGATTACGGCTTTCCGTAAGCACTTAGTAGGTAAGTATACACTAAAACACACTAAATACCCACTGTTTATAAATCAGGATTACTAGCTCTTCTTACTCTCACTATACAACTTCATTCCTTCTATAAATACAGCTTTTGCTTTGTCTTTTCCGGCAAAATCATTAATGATAACCTCTTTATCCTGAAGTTTCTTGTATGTCGAATAGAAATGTTCGATCTCGCGAAGAGTGTGTGTATTGAGGTCTTTGAGATCCTTCACATCATTCCATCGTGGGTCATCTACTGGAACTGCGATAATCTTGTCATCTTTTTCTCCGCTATCGAGCATTCCCATCACTGCGACTGGGCGTACACGTACTAGAATACCTGGAAAAAGAGGGTAAGTGGTGAGTAGGACGACATCTACAGGGTCGCCATCATGCCAGAGTGTCTGTGGTATGAATCCATAGTCAAAAGGGAAGTCTTGCGATGTGTGAGAGACACGATCGAGAGCTATGAGACCGGTTTTTTTGTCGATTTCGTATTTATTCTTCGAACCTTTTGGGATTTCTATAATAACATTGATCTTTTCTGGTGTTCCCGGATCTACATCATGAAGTATATTCATAGTATTTATTTATTATTAGCGCTCATAATATCTATTTTCCAACCAGTGAGTTTTGCGGCGAGACGGACATTCTGCCCACCTTTTCCGATAGCGAGAGACTGTTGATCCTCGGAAACCTTCACAAGAGCTCGATTTTCCTCCTTTATAATCTCAATGCTTTGGATCTTTGCTGGTGACAGTGCTTCCTCGATGAATTTTGCTGGATTCTCATTCCATTCTATAATATCGATTTTTTCTCCTCCTAGTTCACTCATGACAGTATTCACTCTGACTCCGCGTTGACCGACGAGGGATCCTATGGGATCAATATGGCTATCTGTTGAGTGCACAGCGATCTTCGATCTAGCACCAGCTTCTCGAGCAATGGATTTTACCTCAACCACCTTCTGAGCGATCTCTGGAGCTTCTGTTTCAAATAGTTTAGCGAGGAATCTCGGGTGAGAACGAGAAAGTTTTAGCATGATACCCTTCGGACTTTCTTCTACAGCATAGAGATATGCTCGAATACGTTCGCCTTGCTTGTAATGTTCGCCAGGGATCTGATCTTCGTAGGGGATAATACCTACTGCGCGTCCCATATCTATGAATAGGGCACCTCTTTCTAGTCTCTGGACTGTTCCTGAGACAATTTCTCCTTCTTTTGCACCATATTCATTCAATACTGAGACTTTTTCTGCTTCACGAATCTTCTGGATAATGACTTGTTTCGCAGTTTGAGCAGCAATACGGCCATAATTATCCTTTAATTCGAGCGGAAATATCATTTCATCGTCTATTTTGGCATCACGCTTGATCTTCTTCGCATCAGCGATGAGAATATGATGTTCTGGGTTGTAGCGAACCTTGATATCCTCCTGATCTATCGACTTGAGATCGGTTTCTTCTGCTTCATCCTCCATAATAACTTTCGATTCATCCACGACAATTTTCACCTGATAGAACTCTGTTTTTCCACTATCTTGGTCGAATGTCGCTCGTATTATTTGACCCTTTTTCCCATATTCTTTCTTGTAAGCAGTAGCTAGGGCAAGCTCAATAGCTTCCAACATTTTTTCTTTTGGAATTCCTCGTTCATCCTCCAATTGCTGGAGAACAGAATGTATTACTTTTAAGTCGAACATATATGTGTAAAATTTTAATAAAAATGGCTCGCTTTTCAGGCGGGCTTCGGTAATAAGGTCATACTATCATAGTTTGGGATAAAAGCAAAGAGATTCATATTTATTTATGTGGAAATAATGTCGTGCTTATACACAATAATATATGGCATTCCCATGATATAATTCTCTCAATGCTCATTGAAGACTCACAGCTTAATAAATTTATCATTGACTCGAATCTTGTTTCGCGAGCGGATTTTGATTCGGCTCATAAAAAAGCTGAAAAAAATGGCACGCGGATAGGTGATATTCTGGTTAAAGAGGGGAAAATCACCGAGGACAATCTTCGTCGTATGCAAGCATATGTACTCGGTATACCTTTTGTCGATCTCAAGAGTCGCAAAATCCCTTTTGAAACTCTTTCTCTTATTCCAGAGCCTGTAGCGAGAACTCACAATATTGTCGCTTTCAAGAAGACAGACACAACACTCGAGGTTGCCATGCTCGATGTCAATGATTTGTCTGCTGTAGATTTCATAAAAAAGAAGGTCAATCTGAAGATCCTTCCACGCCTCACCGATGTCGAGTCTATAAAAGAGTCAATCCTCCAGTACCAGAAAAGTCTAAAGGCGGAATTTGGTGACATTATTCAAAAGGAATCAGCCACCCTCCGTACTCTCGCAGAGGAATCTGGACTCAAGAATGGAAATCCTACTTCTGAGAAGGATCTCAAGAAGATCGCAGAGGATCTCCCTGTTGTCCGTATTGTCGACACTCTCCTCAAACATGCCATTATCCAAAATGCTTCTGATATCCACATTGAACCCATGGAAGCCGAACTTCTTGTGAGGTATCGTATCGACGGTCTTCTCCATGATGCCATGGTACTGCCGAAAAGCGCAGAGCCTTCGATCACTGCGCGTATCAAGGTTCTCTCCAATCTCAAACTAGACGAGAAACGTCTCCCGCAAGACGGTAGATTCAAGGTAGATATGAATAGTGAGAAGGTCTCATTCCGTGTATCTATTCTTCCAACATACTATGGAGAGAAGACCGTCATGCGTCTCTTGAGAGAGAATGTGTCCGGATTTACCCTAGAGTATCTCTCATTTCATGGTGAAGCTCTAGAGAGTATTCATCATGCTGTCACACAAACAACGGGAATGATCCTTACCACAGGACCCACTGGTTCTGGTAAGACTACGACTTTGTATACTATTCTGGATATTTTGAATACTCCAGATGTGAATATTTCCACAGTCGAAGATCCTGTCGAGTATCAGATGAAGCGTATCAATCAGACACAGGTCAATCCTGAAATAGGATTCACATTTGCCTCAGGACTCCGCACACTAGTTCGTCAAGACCCAGATATAATAATGGTGGGGGAGATCCGTGACAATGAGACCGCAGCGCTCGCGGTCAATGCCTCTCTCACGGGACATCTTGTTCTTTCCACACTCCATACCAATAGTGCTGCTGGAGCCATTCCTCGTCTGCTCGATATGAAGATAGAGCCATTTCTATTAGTCTCAACTATCAATATCATCATTGCTCAACGTCTCGTACGCAGACTCTCTGATACAAAAGAAAAATATTTTCTTACAAAAGTTGAGGTTGCTTCTCTAGCCAAGACTGTTGATCTCGATCGAGTTCTACATGCTCTCAAAGAGGAGAAAGTTATAAAAGGATCGGAGTCTTGGGATAAAATTCATTTTTACAAACCAGTAGCTAGCAAGGATGATGATGGATACAAGAGTCGAATAGGGATACATGAGGTGCTCAAGATCAGTCAATCGATAAAGGAACTCATAATAAGAGGAGCTACATCAGGGGAGATAGAAACACAGGCAAAGAAAGACGGCATGCTCACTATGCTCGAGGATGGAATATTCAAGGCTGTGCAAGGTCATACGACTATAGAGGAAGTTCTCCGTGTAATATCTGAATAATATTTGATATGCCACATTTTATTTATACATCGAAAAAGATAGGAGGTGAGCTTCATAAAGGCGAACATGATGCGAAGGATCGTTATGAACTTTACAGGATTATAAAAGATTCTGGTGAAGAAGTCGTATCGGTACAAGAGAAGAATCCAATTCAAATATTCAAGAAATTCTCTCTTGCCATATTTAGTTCAATAAAGACACAAGAGAAGATCAACTTTACCAGAAGCCTAGGAGCTATGATAAAAGCGGGACTTTCTGTATCGCAAGCGCTCTCGGTGATCGAGCGACAAGGTGCAAATAAAGTAGTGAAGAAGATTGTCACTGCAGTCAACAATGATATTCGTCAAGGAAAGACAATGAGTGATGCTATGAAGTCATATCCGAATATGTTTTCACCACTTATGATAGCCATGATTCATTCTGGCGAAGAGAGTGGTACTATGGGGGAAGCTCTCAGAATAGTGACTTTGCAGATGGATAAAAGCCACACTCTCTCTAGGAGAGTTCGTGGAGCCCTCATGTATCCAGGAGTCATATTGTCTGCTATGGTGCTCATTAGTATCGTGCTTCTCACCTATGTTGTTCCGACGCTTACGAAGACTTTCGGTGAACTCAATATCACACTTCCTGCATTGACACGGTTCGTCATCTGGATAAGTGATAGTATTAAATTGCACGGTATAACTATACTTCTATCAACCCTCCTTCTTTCAAGCCTTATATATTTTTGGTCCAAGAGAGAGAATGGTAGATATATTATCGACCGTATCATACTTCACATTCCACTCATAGGAGGACTTATCCAAGAGGTGAATGTTGCTCGCACTGCGCGCACCCTCTCTTCACTTATTCAGTCCGATGTAGATGTTCTCGAGGCACTTCGCATCACTGCTGATATTCTTCAGAATGTTCATTATAAAAAAGTCATTGAAAAAGCGAGTGTCAGTGTAGAGAAAGGAGAATCACTCTCAAAGGTCTTCAGTGAAAATGTCAAACTCTATCCGGTATTTCTCAGTGAAATGATCAGTGTGGGTGAAGAAACAGGAAAAATAGGGGAGATGTTGCTCGGAGTTGCTACATATTTCGAGGATGATGTCGACCAGAAGACAAAGGATATGTCGACTATTATCGAACCATTTCTTATGATTGTAATAGGTATTGTCGTAGGATTCTTTGCTTTTGCTATGATCTCACCCATGTATTCACTCGTAAATGTGATATGAAGACAAAAGCATTCACCCTCATCGAGACTCTCGTCGGCACAGCAGTATTCCTCGTAGTTGCTCTGTCTGCTTATCAGGCGTATACGAGCCTTTTCAAGCTCGTGAGTCTCAGTCAGTATAAGATTATTGCTCTCAATCTCGCCAATGAACAATTCGAGATTGCGAGAAACTTATCCTATGCTGATGTGGGAGAGATATCTGGTATTCCAAATGGAAAAATACCTCGTATTCAGACGCTCGTGAGGAGTGGTATTTCATTTACTGTTACAACGACGGTGAGAAATATCGATGTATCTTTCGATGGTACGATAGGAGGTACTCCGAATGATCTGTCACCCGCAGATAATAAACTCATAGAAGTGCAGGTAGACTGCGCTACATGCACTTCGTTTTTGCCTATCACACTTACGACTACTATTGCTCCGAAGAATCTAGAAACAGCCTCGACAAATGGAGCTCTCTTTGTAAAAGTATTCGATGCGAACGGAAAGCCAGTAGAGGATGCCAATGTCCATATTGTAAATACCGTATCTACTAGTACAATCGTAATAGACGATGTGACAGATATGAATGGAATGCTTCAGGTTGTGGATGTTCCTCCAGGGATAAATGCATATAATATCAGTGTCTCTAAACCTGGCTATTCCACAGCTCGTACTTATAATCCTGAGATTGGTAATCCAGATCCTACACAACCAGATGCTACGGTAGTACTTCAGCAGGTTACACAGGTGAGTCTCGCTATAGACAAATTAAGCAATGTGACATTCTCAAGCGTAAGTCCTGTCTGTACAGCTGTCGGCTCAATCGACTATTCTGTTGTTGGGTCGAAGATGATTGGTGCAGGTCTTCCGAAATATTCTGCGAATCTTAGTACAAATAACAGTGGGATATATACTAATAGTTCTTTTGAGTGGGACTCATATACTATATCCAATCTAGATACAAGCTATGACATTATAGGTGTGAATCCACTCAATGCTGTTCCAGTCAATCCTGATAGTACAGAGACCATACAGCTTATCGTGATTCCGAAAGATCCGAAAAGCCTTCTCGTCACTGTCAAAGATAGCAGTACTGGATTACCAGTGACAGATGCCACAGTGGTGGTTACGAATACGAGCGGATATTCATCGACGGCAGTCACAGACAGGGGATATATAAATCAGACTGATTGGTCAGGTGGATCTGGTCAAGTAGCATATACCGATAAAACACAATATTTCGAAGATAACGGTGGTATAGAGACTACAAGTCCAAATGGAGAATTGAAATTAAGGAATAATTTTGGGACATACAGTACAGACGGTCTTCTCGAGTCCTCGACTATAGATACTGGTTCAGAGAGTAATTTTCACAACCTCGTATGGTCACCGACAGACCAACCTCTACAGAGTGGATCAGACAGTGTGAAGTTCCAATTTGCGACGAACAAGACTATAACAGCTACAACCACATGGGAATTCAAAGGTCCAGATGGTACGAGCGCGACATATTATACTCTTTCTAATCCACTCATAAATTCAATCCATGATGGTGATCGTTATGCTCGTTATAAAGTATTCTTGTCTACGATATCATCCACTTTGACACCGAATATTTCTGATATTGCATTCACCTATACATCTTCGTGTACACCTCCAGGACAGGTTGTATTCTCGAATCTAAGTAATAATTCATATACTATTATTGTATCAAAATCTGGATATGTAGAGACATCAATTGAAGTACCTATATCTGCAGACTGGACAGAACAAGCAGTTATACTCTCACCATAACTATTATGTATACATATCACACAAAACGAGCATTCACACTGGTAGAAATTATCGTAGTTCTGGCTATCATAGGTATTGTTTTTGCGGAAGTGGTGAATTTTCAGGTGAATGTCGTACGGTATAATAAGAGTGCTGGAGAATCACTGCAAAGCGCTCAAGATGCACGCTCTATACTGAGGACAATGGTCAAGGAACTTCGTTCAGTGAGACCAGGAAATGATGGATCATATCCAGTGGTGGTAGCGGCTACTAGCAGTATAGTCTTCTATAGCGATATAGATGCAGACGGACTTCAAGAAAAGGTGAGGTACTATATCGCCACTACGACTCTGAAAAAAGGAGTGATCAAACCTTCAGGATCACCATACTCATACAACTCAGCTCAAGAGAGTTTCTCTACTCTAGCAATATCTATAAAGAATGCTTCCTCGACACCTATGTTCGAATATTTTGACACTTCATATACAGGGACATCAGCTCCGCTCACTCAACCAGTAAATGTTTCTACTGTCAGACTAGTAAAAATCAACCTTCTTATAGATGCAGACCCGAATAGATCTCCAGTCCCACGAATGTATACCTCTCAAGGAATGTTGAGGAATCTCAAAGATAATTTATGAAAAAAAATAGCTCACAACATCGAGGTCTTATTTTAATCAACGTACTTGTTTTTGCAGTTATAGCTATCGTCGTTACAATTGCCCTCATCAACTGGGCAACAACAGTGATACGAAGTTCTCGTCAACTCACCACTCGTGAACAGGCATTGCAGATCGCAGAAGCTGGAATTGACTACTATAGATGGCACCTCGCTCACGCACGCTCAGATTATACCGATGGGAATGCCACTACCACTACAGGACCTTTTATTCATGATATGAAAGATAAAGATGGAAATGTGATAGGGAGTTATTCACTCGTGATCACTCCGCCAGTATCAGGAACTACAATTGTGAAAATAAAATCCACCGGAAAAGTCACTGCCGATCCAGATGTTTCGAGAACACTCGAAGTCAAACTCGGTATACCATCGCTCGCGAAGTTCTCTGTAGCGGCAAATGATATTATGCGCTTCGGAGCTGGTACTGAAATTTTCGGACCTATACAATCAAATAACGGTATCCGTGTCGATGGAATTGCGCATAATACTGTCACGAGCGCAAAGGATAAATATGTCGATCCTGATAATGGATCTGCGCAAAGGTTCGGTGTATATACCACAAGCGGTACTGATGACCCTAGTCCTCCTGCTCCAGTACCGAATCGTCCAGATGTATTCATGGCGGGACGACAGTTCCCTGTGGCGGCGATCGATTTCGTGGGCATGACGACAGACCTATCGACTATGAAAACTGTTGCTCAAGCTGATGCGAGGTACTTCGGAGCGTCTGGAGCAAAGGGATATCATGTGGTGCTCAAGACGAACGATACATTTGATCTTTATAAAGTAACATCACTCACAACAGCGTCAAAGAGTTGTGAACAAGATGGTTATTCCCAAAAACCAACATGGGGGACATGGACAATCCAGAATCAGACATTCCTTCAGAATTACTCATTTCCACCAGGCGGAACTCTCTTCTTCGAAGATGATGTCTGGGTAGATGGACAAGTGAATACTGCGCGTCTCACTATTGCTGCAGGTAAATTTCCCGATAGTTCATCTACTCGTAAGAGTATCACTATCAACAATAACCTTCTCTATACCAACTATGACGGTCAGGATACTATATCTCTCGTCGCACAAGGGAATATCAATACTGGACTTTCAAGTCTAGATACTCTCCGTATAGACTCTGCTCTTGTGGCTCAGAATGGACGCGTAGGGAGGCATTATTATTCAAGTCGCTGTGGTACTGGCTATGATCGGACATCTCTCACACTATACGGGATGATAGCGACGAATCTTCGTTACGGTTTTGCCTATACTGACGGGACAGGGTATAACCTTCGAAATATCATATATGACCAAAACCTCCTATATAGTCCACCCCCAAATTTTCCACTCACCTCAGATCAGTACTCTGTCATCTCTTGGGATGAGGTGAAGTAAATGATATACTTGTGCCATGAAAAGAAAGATAATCGTCGGGAATTGGAAGATGAATCCGCTCTCAAATAATGAAGCGGTGAGAATATTCAAAGCTATCAAGAAGACAAGCGCAAACCTTTCTTCTACCCATGTAGTCATGTGTCCACCTTTCGTATATATACAAAAGTTCGCTTCGTCTCGATCGAAATCTCCGGCGAGTATTGGTGCTCAAAATGTCTATCATGAAGAGCAGGGATCTTTTACAGGAGAAATCAGCGCGCTCATGCTCAAGGATATGGGAGTAACTCATATTATCATCGGACATTCTGAGAGAAGAGCAATGGGAGAGACAGATGAAATAGTATCTGCCAAAGTAAAATCTGTACTTAATGCTGGAATTCATCCTGTTGTCTGTGTGGGAGAGATCGTGCGTGATGAACAAGCTCTCTATCTCGACACACTCAGAAATCAGATAAGGAATTCTCTTGCGGGAATACAGAAAAAGTTCATACCTCAGATTATTATCGCATATGAACCTGTCTGGGCAATCGATGCAAAGGAACCTATGGATCCGGCAACTATTGAAGAAACAACTATATTTGTTAGAAAAGTTTTGTCAGATATATTCGGTCATGATGAGGCCTTGCGTACACCTGTGCTCTACGGAGGATCGATCAACTTCCGCAACGCACCAGATATCATGACTCGGGGCAAGGTAGATGGATTGCTCGTCGGACGAGAAAGTGTCAATGTTCCAGGTTTTGTCGAACTCGTCAAAGCTGTCGATAAGATCTGATAAATTATCATTTTATGAAATACCTCCGCGATCTGAAAGAATTGGAAGGAGTCCGAGTGCTCGTAAGAGTAGATTTCAATGTTCCCGTGAAAGATGGCGTCGTCGTTGATGACTTCCGTATACGCAAGATTTTGCCGACCCTCAAATACTTGCTCGAGAAAAAAGCAAGAATAATCATCGTTAGTCATATAGAGACAGTAGGAAATCCAACTCTCGCCCCTATATGTAAGCACCTACACAGTCTTGGTTTGGATTGTGTCTTCTTGGAGGATTATAAAAAAGTATCGGTCACAGACACCCCTCTCATACTTCTAGAAAATATCAGGAGGTTCGAAGGAGAAAAGAGTAATGATAAGAAATTCGCTAGAGAATTGGCTAGTCTAGCAGATATATATGTGAATGATGCTTTTGCTGTATCCCATCGAGCCCATGCATCCGTATCTGCTATTACAGAGTTCATACCTAGCTATGCAGGTTTGTTGTTCGAACAGGAAATAAAACATCTTTCAAGCGCTTTCAATCCAGAACATCCATTTCTATTTGTCCTCGGTGGTGCAAAGTTCGAGACGAAACTTCCACTCATAGAAAAATTCATCGATGTCGCAGATAAGACATTTGTCGGTGGCGCACTCGCCAACAATTTCTTCAAAGAACAAGGACGAGATGTTGGAGCTTCACTCGTTTCACCAGATAATTTCAATCTGCAGAGGTTTTTTTCTAACAAGAGATTATTACTTCCGGTCGATGAAGTGGTTCATGACAAGGTAATCCTCGATGCAGGACCGAAGACTGTCGCTATGCTTCGGGATGAGATCGAACAGGCGAAGTATATTCTCTGGAATGGTCCACTCGGCGCATATGAGAAAGGGTATAGGGAACCCACGCTCGCCCTCGCACGCATGATAGCTGACGCCACTGTTCGCGGGGCAGTATCTATACTTGGGGGAGGTGATACTCTTGCTACGATTGTCGAGCTCAAGATAGAAGATTCATTTACCTTTGTATCTACTGGCGGTGGGGCAATGCTAGAGTTTCTCGCGCACGGGACACTATCTGGGATAGAAGCACTAGAAACATCAGTTGCCTAGATATTATCTATAACTATATGGATAAAAAATCATTCACCACCGGTCTCGATGTTATAAAAGAAGTCTTTCAATATTTTTTCGGGATAATGCTCGATTCTATCAAAGAACATGGACCGAAGGCCTATTTATTTCTCGTGCCGTTCTGGATTGCAATTATCCTGGTGGTCGTGATGATAGTAAGAATATTTATATAGTTATATAGTATTTCTACAAATTTTTCCTAATCTTTTCCGCATTTCCTTTAAAATCCATTTTGTCTCACTTTACTTCTGAATTTGGAAAGACCCAGATATGAGCATGGGGAACTTCATCACCAATTATTCTACTAAGAATGAAGTCGGTATCAAAAGCTTTTCTTTGAGCTAAAGCAATTTTCTTTGCAACTTCAAAATATGCGCCAACATTCTCATAATCCCATACCCAGCGAGTGTGATTCTTCGGTATTACTTGTGTATGACCAGGGGATTGAGGGTGAATATCTAGAAAAGCGAGAAAACTTTCATCTTCGTAGACAATTTCTGCTGGGATTTTCTTGGAGATTATTTTACAGAAGATACAGTTTTCCATATATTTATGTGTATAGGTATATTATATCACCCCGTTTGGTATACTTGTACGCATGAAGAAATATATCCTGCGCGAAAGACTAGATACTGACCTTCTTGATCACCTCCTTTTTCACCGTGGACATAGGTCTACGGAGGACAAAGTTAATTTTCTCAATCCTGATTATGAAAAACATACTCATGATCCCTTTCTTCTGAAAGACGCTCGCAAGGCTTCGGAAAGGATAATAAAAGCTATTGAAAATAATGAGAAAGTAGTGATTTATAGCGACTATGATACGGATGGTATCCCTGCAGGTGTCGCTCTCCATGATCTTTTTAAGAAAATCGGCTTTGCTAACTTTATTAACTATATTCCACACCGTCATGATGAAGGATTTGGTCTCAATGAGGATGCTATTAAACAATTTATTGGAGACAAGGTGGAACTTCTCATCACTATAGACTGCGGAATTGCAGATATTGGACATGTAGAATTCGCACAGAGTAATGGTATAGATGTGATAATTACCGACCACCATTTACCAGGACCACAATTACCCCCTGCTTTTGCCATCGTCAATCCGAAGCAATCAGACTGCGAATATCCAGAGAAGATGCTTTGTGGAGCAGGGGTAATATATAAACTCATTCAAGCTATCCTTGCAAAAAATAGGTTCGGAATAAAGGAAGGTTGGGAAAAATGGTTGCTCGATATGGTGGGAATTGCGACACTCTCAGATATGGTGCCTCTTACGGGGGAAAATCGAATCTTCGCATACTACGGCCTGTCGGTTCTTCGCAAATCTCCACGAAAAGGTCTTATGAGGCTTCTCGCAAAACTGAAGGTCAACCAGAGATTTCTGACCGAAGAAGATATAGGATTCACTATAGGACCTCGCATCAATGCCGCGTCTCGCATGGGTGTCCCTATGGATGCCTTCCGCTTGCTTGCGACACAGGATGATGATGAAGCAGAGAGATATGCTATTCATCTCGACCATATCAATAATGAGAGAAAGGGGACTGTGGCATCACTCGTAAAGGATGTAAAAAAGAAAGTACACGAACGTTATGGAGACAAACCAGACACAGTTATCGTTATCGGTAATCCTGAATGGAAGCCTTCACTTCTTGGACTTGCCGCCAATAACATCGCCGAAGAGTTCCAAGTCCCAGTCTTTATCTGGGGTCGCGATGGAGACAATATAATAAAAGGTTCTTGTCGCGCTGCTGGTTCTGCGCATCTTCTCGATCTCATGCAGGGAACTCTGGAAGGGACATTTATGCAATATGGCGGACATGCCGAGTCTGGAGGTTTCTCTGTCGATGTTCGAGCGATACACAACCTCGAGAAGAATTTGAGTGAGGTATTCGAACGCATCCGTGGAGAAAAACGTGAGGATATAGAATATGTCGATAGTGAAATTACTCCAGATGATGTGAATTACGATACATATCGCGTGATTGAGAAGATGGCTCCATACGGTACAGGTAACCCAAAGCCAATTTTCATGTTTCGGGATATCGTTCTATCAGATGTTCAGAGATTTGGTAAAGAGAAGAATCATTTGAAATTGATTATGCAAAAATCTAGCGGTCAAAATCTCTCCGCTATCGGTTTTTTCATGTCACCAGATGATTTTGAAAATAAATTAGACAAAAAACTAGAAAAAGATGCAAAAGTATCACTTATTGCAACTATGGAGAAGTCACTATTCGGTGGAAAGACGGAACTACGGTTGAGAATTGTGGATATTATTTAATTGGGTTATGTGTATGATATGCTTAGGTTAATATCTATGAATAAAACAATCATATATACCGACGGTTCATCTCGTGGCAATCCTGGCCCTGGTGGTTGGGGTGCGCTCGTTATAACCGATACGACAGTGGCCGAGCTCGGTGCTCGCGAAACGATGACGACTAATAATCGCATGGAGCTTTCTTCTGCTATAGAGGCACTCCGAACTATTGATTCGGAGAATTCCATCATCCTCTACTCTGATTCTCAATATGTTATCAAAGGTATTACCGAATGGATCCATGGTTGGCAGATGAAAGGATGGAAGAACTCACAAAAAAAAGCTGTACTCAATCGCGATCTATGGGAAGCTCTACTGACAGTTACGAAGAATAAAGAAATCGAATGGAAATACGTAAAAGGTCATGCTGACACCGCTGGGAATGTGAGGTGTGATGATATTGCAACCCAGTTTGCAGATGGTGAAAAAGTGAAGCTCTACAAAGGTTTCCGAGAGAATTATCCTTATAGGGAGATTTTAAAAAATCACTAAATTAAGATTTTATCAAAATTTTATTCAGATTTTATCAGGATTTTATC
>CAZAEF010000016.1:0-16594 GCA_964484315.1 uncultured Candidatus Saccharibacteria bacterium
TTGCAAAAATCATGGATTATGGTAAATTTCAATACGACGAAAAGAAGAAGCAGAAAGTCGCTAAATCCAAGACTCATACCTCGGATATCAAGAATATACAGGTTAAAATAGGCACTGGAGAGCATGATCTAGAGCTCAAAGCCAAGAAAGCTTCGGAATGGCTCAAAGAGGGTCATCGTGTGAAGATTGACCTCTTCCTCGTCGGTCGTTCGAAGTATATGGATGTGAATTTCCTCAAAGAACGTATGGAGAGAGTATTCAAGCTCATAACCACAGACTATAAGGTTGCGAGCGCGCCACAGAAAAGTCTCAAGGGTCTCACCGCTGTAATCGAGAAGAAGTAGGTATGATAAATTAAAACAGATTGCAAAAATCAATCGCAAAAATAGTATGAAAACAAACAAATCATTTTTAAAAAGACTCAAACTGACCAAGAACGGCAAGATACTCAGCCGAGCGACAGGTCAGAACCATTTCAATTCCAAGGAGAGCCGACGTTCACAGCTTCGCAAGAAGAATGCCAGAGTTCCATTCCACATGACCATGAAGGAAAAGAGTCGTTTCCTCGTAGGACTATAATTCAGGAAAATAATTAAATTTAATATAAAACACCAACATGTCACGCGTAAAGAAAGGAGTAAATGCACTGAAAACAAGAAAGAATATACTGAAGCAGGTAAAAGGCTATCGTTTTCGCCGATCGAAGACTGAACGAGCCGCATACGAGGCTATTTCACATGCAGGTACATATTCATTCGCTCACCGAAGAGATAAGAAGGGTGATTTCCGAAGACTTTGGAATGTCCGCATCAATGCCGCTCTCCGAGAGATCAATCCCGATAACTCATACAGCAAATTCATGGGGGCAATCAAGAAAGCCGGAATAGCTCTCGATCGTAAAGCTCTGGCAACGCTCGCAGATGAGAGTCCAGAAGCATTCAAGAAGATTGTAGAAAAAGTGTCCTAGAGAAATAAACAAAAAACTGGCCGAGGTCAGTTTTTTGTTTATTTACATTACTCCAACTCATACCCCGCCATCCTCTCAGGACATATAGACTTGACCCTCATTTCATTATTAATCCTTTGAGCGAGAAAAGTGGAGGCTTTCGGCTCACTCATTACTACGAATACCTTCTTGAGGGTCGCTTGCGCTGTCCCTACAAATTCTACGAGATTATCGCTATCCTTGTGTGAAGAATATCCCATAATTGATTCGACCTTAGCATTTACTTGTACTTCCTTACCATCTATATTTACTTTCTTTGCACCTTCGAGAAGCTGTCTGCCTATACTACCCATAGTCTGATATCCGACGAGTAGAATCGTACATTTCGGATCAGGAAGGTATATCTCTTCATGATGCCGTACACGCCCTCCGACCGACATACCAGAACCAGCGATAATAATCTTCGGGCCTTTTACATGATCTATCCCTTGCGACGCTTCTTTGCTGTCTGTGTAGAGTAATTTTGGAAAATTGAATAAATCATCACCATTTTTAATTTCTTCTTGGGCTTTTTCATTGAACAGGTTTGTTGCGCCTTGATAGACATCTGTGACTTTTATTGCAAGAGGAGAATCTAAAAATACTGGGATTTGAGGAATGGTCTTCGATTCAACAAGATTGTTTATCTCATACAGGATCACCTGTGTCCGTTCGATGGAAAAGGCGGGAATAATGAGAGTGCCAGCTCTAGTAATTGTGTCCTTTATTATCCCCTCTAGTTTTGCGCGACGGATTTCTTTTGGTTCATGATTGCGATCTCCGTAAACGCTCTCCATAACGACATAGTTCGCGTTCTCTATTGATTCTGTATCTCTTAGCAGTGGTGTTGGAGAATTGCCGAGATCTCCAGTAAAAACCACAGTCTTTTTCTCACCATTTTCAGACATAGTGAATTGGAACATTCCTGAACCGAGAATATGTCCAGCGTCTTTTATATACAATGAAAAATCCTTGAATGAAGTCTCTGTATGATATGGTATAGTCTTCCAAAGCAACATTGTATTCTTCACATCATGTATTTCATACAATGGCGCGAGTCCTTCTCTTTCTGCTTCTTTAGTCATAAGTCCTACTGCGTCTTCGAGAATGAGCTCGGCCAAAGCCATTGTCTCTGGTGTAGAATAGATCGTTCCTTTGAATCCTTCTCTCACAAGTTTCGGTATACGTCCGACATGATCGAGATGTGCATGAGTGATGAAAAGCATATCCATAGAAACAGGATTATACCCAAATTGTTCACGGTTCTCTCTCATCGCTTCCCTATCGCCTTGTATGAGACCGCAATCAATAAGTGCTCTGGTAGAGCCTACTTCAAAGAGAAAATTTGCTCCTGTCACGCTTCCAACTCCTGTATAGAAAGTAATCTTGGACATTATTTTTTTATAAAAATAAACGCAATGATTGCCCCCAGAGTGTCACTACATAGGTCTTTTATCGTATCGACATAGTATGCGGTGGTTCCTAATATTCCACCAGCGATATCATATTCATATTCCATCCATTCCCAGATGATTCCAGCTACAACGGTCAGAATAACAATTATAAGAAAAGAAGTGTTTACGCTTTTGAAAAAAGTGGATAGGATCCAGTATATCGAGAATGCAAGCCCTATACCGCCCAAGATATGCATAATAATATCAAAACCTGGAAACCTATAGTACCAATGGTTAGAACCTCCCACATAATGCAAGATAGCAAAGATAGCGAGGATTATAAGTGTCGGTATGTATGTTCTATTCATACGATGAATGCAATTATATCAGAAACAAAAAATACCTGCTTCGTTATGAGTGCAGATATGTTTTGTTGGTTACCGGAGTACGTAACCTAGTTGTAACTAGGTGGGTTCTCTATGCACGTACCAAGGTACGGAACACCTCGAGATCCCAAAATATAAATTAGGGTCAATACTCCTGTAACCTATCTTCATTATAAACCTCTCAGATTTGAAAACAAGTAAAAAATACAATAAGAAACTATTCTAGTATTCCGTCGAGATTGACATCGTACAAAATCTTTTCCTGAATATGTTTGTATTTCATTATTTCATCAGATTTGAACCAATGGGAAATCTCATCATTAGCTTCTTTCACTGAACCAGAAGCATGCACTATATTGCGTATAGATCTTCCATCTTGATTCGACATCTGATAAGAGTCGATGACATAATCTCCACGGATTGTACCAACATCAGATGAGAGTGGCTCAGTGCTTCCTACGAGCTTCCTTACTACAGAGACAGCATGTGCCCCCTCCCAGACCATAGCGATCACTGGACCACTGGTGAGATACTTTATGAGGGAACCGAGTACTATATTCCCCACTTCAACTGGTACATCTGAAATTACTGGATGTCCTTTTTCTTTTGCATTCTTTATTGACTTTTCTCCAGCGAGACGGATCCATTCCGGATCGAGAGTGTAGTGCTTCTCGATGAGCTCTGGACTTGGCACCATCATCTTCATTGCCACAAGTTTGAGACCAACACGCTCATAACGACCAATAATCTCTCCGATCAGACTTCTCTGTATTCCATCTGGCTTGATTATTACAAGTGTTCGTTCTTTTTTTGGATGTGTCATATATTTTAATAAATTAAATACTAGTCAATATCTCCGCTTCCCCTTTTGTAATGAGAACAGTATGCTCGAAGTGAGCACTCTGCTTGCCGTCCTTTGTTCTGTAGGTATAGCCATCGTATTTATCTAGTACTACCTCATGTGTCCCCAGATTGAACATGGGCTCAATAGCGATAACCGTCCCAGGCTTGAGCACTTCACCTTTTCCAGGATCACCGTAGTTCGGAATAAAAGGATCTTCATGCACTGCATACCCCACACCATGTCCAGCGAGATCCTCGACTACTCCATATCCTCCTGCGAAACCAATATGTTCTATCGCAGAGCTCACATCCCCCACTCTCTTACCTCCTCTAGCTATCTTTATACCCGTCATGAGAGCTTCTCTCGTCGTCGTGAGTAGATCATGCAATTCATCTGATATTTTCCCCACAGGAACAGTCACTGCCATATCAGTGATCATTCCTCTATGAGTGAGAGCGAAATCTAGACTGACCACATCTCCTTCCTTCAACACTCTCGGATTATCATTCGGTATTCCATGTACGACTTCATCATTGATAGAAACACATATACTCGCGGGATATGGACGCTTTGCTCCATATGGTTGATAACCTAGTATTGATGGCTCATCCCCGATTTCTTTTATGAGCTTACGAAGTGTAGCATCGAATGCTTCTGTACTTACCCCAGGCTTCACCATATCGACAAGTGTCTTCATCAATTGAGCATGATGTTTACCACCTTCACGAAGGATAGCGATATCTTCTTTTGTTTTGATCTTAATCATATTATGAAGTTATGAGATCGAGACCGGTCTTCATCAGTATGTCTTTATGGATCTCCTCTATTGTCCTCTCTCCATTTATCTCTAAATATCGATAATTCTCTGAAGTTCTGTAGTACTCGAGGGTGGGCAATACATCTGTCTCATACCATGCGAGGCGCTTCCTTATTTCCTCTTCATTATCATCCATTCTCTGTCGAGACAGTAGGCGTTTGATCGATTCTTGATTGCTGATAGTGAGATTTATAACAAAAGGCTTCTCGAGTTTATAGAAAGAAATAGCGGATTCGAGCACTCCTGTCTCATGACGTTTGCGCGGAGCACCGTCGAAAATAATATGATCTATGCCATTGTATTTCTCTATCAGAACCTTAGACCACAGATGTACAGCGAGAAACTCTGGTTGGAGTGCGCCTGTATTATAAATATCTTCTGCTAGCTTTTCTGTGAAGCCTTTACCATGTATAAAGGTGCGAATTTCCTCACCGCTTTGTACATAGAGAACCTTTTTAGAAGACTCTATTTTTTCGAGAGATTCCTTGAGCAACTTCGATTGTGTACCCTTTCCCGCTCCAGAGCGACCGAGGATTATGAAAAAATGCGCATGTGGTATTGTACCTGTATTCATGCATGTATTATAGACAGAAAAGAGAGATAATGAAAGACTTTGTCGAAATGGGAAAATTAGTACTCCCTCATACTTACCTGAGCATCTATCTTCTTCAAGAGGTCTAGAACGACCGAAACCACGATAAGAAGGGCTGTACCACCGATAGCGAGCGTCTGGTTGCCTGTGAAGCCCTGCATCACTAGTGGAAGAACTGCGATAATACCGAGGAAGAGCGCTCCTACGAGAGTAATACGAGTGACGACCTTACCGAGATATTGCATCGTAGACTCTCCTGGACGCACTCCAGGGATGAATGCTCCACCCTTCTGAAGATTCTCTGATATCATCTTCGGATCGAATGTCACTGCTGTATAGAAATATGTGAAAATAAAGACAAAGATGAAGTAGAGAATACCATGTGTCCATGGGTCGTTGAGGAATGTTGCTACATTTTGAGCTAGGCTAGATATCGTAGGGTTGGAAACTTGTACGAGGAAATTTGCAATAATCTGGGGGAAGAGAAGAATAGAAAGAGCGAAGATAATTGGAATCACGCCCGCCTGATTGAGACGAAGAGGAAGATATGTAGAAACTCCACCATATACCTTATTACCCCTTACCTGCTTGGCATAAGTAACAGCGATCGGACGTTCTGCTTCTGTTACAACAACTACAGCGACAACCACCACGATCGCTACAAGCACGAATATGAGATAGAGTGGAATATCAGTCGATTCAAATGCTGCTACAAACTGGAAAATCTGTGCTGGGAGAACTGCGACAATACCGGAGAAGATAATGAGTGACACTCCATTTCCAATACCGAACTCAGATATGAGCTCACCTACCCACATGAGAAGCGCTGACCCAGCGGTGATAATGAGTATGTTCACGAGGAGAGCCATACCGCCAAGAGGTGCGATCACATTCTGACTTTGGAGAAGAGCGAGGAAGCTAAATGCTTGTAGAGCGGCGAGCGGAATAGACATGAGACGAGAATACTGAGAAAGTTTAGCTCGCCCAGCCTCACCCTCTTCCTGCATCATTGCTTTCATGCTTGGAAACATCATAGTGAGCAACTGTATAATGATAGATGCAGTGATATATGGACCGACTCCTAGCATTACGATAGACAGACGAGAAATACCTCCTCCAGAGAATATATCTAGAAGACCGAAGAATTGATTGCCAGCAAGCAACTTCTCTAGACTCACTGCATCTACTCCAGGAATTGGAATTGTAGCGAGAAGACGAAATACCACAAGCGCTCCGAGTGTGAAGATAATGCGCTTACGAATTGCAGAATCTTTGAGAATTGTCGCTAGTTTCTGGAAGAATGTATTCATATTTTATATCTAAGCTTTTATACTACCACCTGCTTTCTCTATCTTTGCCTTCGCTCCCGCTGATACTTTACATCCTTCGAAAGTGAGCTTCTTTGTAAGATCACCGACTGAGAGTATTTTAACATGAGGTACTTTACCTTCAAATGTTGTAATCACTTTCTTCGCTATGAGTGTCTTCTCAGACACAACATCTCCATCCTTGAAAGTCTTCTCTATGATATCTAGATTGACCGCTATCGGCCTTTTCTCAAATGACTTGAGTGAGCTCTTTCCTCGTCCACGAAGCTTTGGAATACGCTTGATGAAGTCTCGGAGCTCAGGACGCTTCTTGTTACCTGCACGAGCAGTCTGGCCTTTGCCTCCTCTTCCAGATGTCTTGCCACGCTTGCCTCCACGGCCTACGATCATCACTTTCTTTGAAATTGTTCTCGGAATAAGATTGTTTAATTGCATAAAATTTATTTTGTTTGATTGGTTCGTGGATGCTTCGAAAGAAGAGTGAGGGCTTTCACCGTAGCACGAGCAATGTTCAGTTTATTCTTGCTACCAGAGAGCAATTTTGCACAAACATCCGTGATACCAGCCAACTCGATCACATTACGAGTAGCGCTACCTGCTACCACTCCTCTTCCTCGAGCTGGCATGATCTTTACCATTGCACTAGAGAACTTCGCCTCCACAGCGTGAGGAATTGTCATTGCAGGAGAAAGTGTGACTTTTATCATATTCTTCTTCGCATGTCGTGTGGCCTTATCTATAGCGAGAGATGTATCTCCGGCTTTTCCGAGACCTACACCAACCTTACCCTTTTTATCACCAGAAACTACTGCTACTGAAAATGTGAATCTTCGTCCTCCAGCAGCAACACGAGTCACACGACGAATAGCAATGATCTTGGTATCGAATTCTGGTTTGATGCGCTCCTTCTCTGGTCGTCCAGGTCTACGATTCGGTCGACGTCCTCCTTGTCCTTGCTGATTGCGAGAATCGAATGGTGCAGGTGTTTTTACGTTCATCGAAACCGCAGGAGTACTTGATTCTACGGCTATTACAGGAGCAACAACCTCAGCTTCGACAGCTTCTGGAATGACTTCTTCAATTATCTTTGTTTCATCTTTCATAATGTGTATTAAAATATGAGTCCTCCTTCGCGAGCGGCATCTGCCACAGCCTTGATCTGACCTGCATATGAATATCCTCCTCGGTCAAAGACTACCTTGTCAATCTTAATGGCTTTTGCCTTCTTTGCAAGCTCAATACCGACAGTCTTCGCATCTCCTGCATGTGCCTCGGCATATGTATGACCCTTCACATCATCAATAAGTTGGGCATAGATAAATTTGTTCGAGCGGAATACAGAGAGACGCGGTCGTTCTGGTGTACCAGAAATTGTGGTACGAATTCTCTTGTGTCGGCGGGCAATCTTCAATTGTTTTTGTTTGCTTGTATTCATATATTTTATTGCTGTATTTGTTATACAGATTTCTTACCTTGCTTGCGACGGATCACTTCATCGTCATAGCGTATACCCTTTCCCTTATAAGGTTCAGGCTTCTTCAGTGAACGCACCTTGGCTGAGAATTGTCCTACGGATTCACAATCAATTCCCGCTATAGTGATGACATTCTTCTCTGCTGTGACTTTGAGATCATCAGGAATCATAACTTTCACAGGGTGAGAAAAACCTAGGGCTAGATTGAGTTCTTTACCCTTTATATCAGACTTGAAACCAATGCCTTCTACAATGAGCTTCTTCTGATATAAGGTGTTGACTCCTACAAGCATATTCTTCAGGTGAGAACCATAGGTTCCCCAGAGAGCCATAACATCGAGAGAATGGCGGATAGGTGTGAGAGTTACTTCTTTGTTCTCGATCTTTACCTCTATCTCAGGCTTGAAAGTTTTTTTCAATTCACCGAGAGGTCCCTTCACAGTGATAATACCTGCTGAATAGGTGACTTCAGTCTTTTCTGGAATTGCTATTGGTTTTTTTGCTATTCGTGACATATGTTTTTTATAATTAAATGTAGCAATTACTCTACATAGATATTCCTTTACCAGATCTTGAAGAGGACCTCTCCTCCAACTTTATTCTTCTTCGCATCGACATCGAGAAGCACTCCCTTTGGAGTAGATAATATAGTATTTCCGAATCCACTCTTGAACATTCGTATATCACTAGCTTTGTGATATATGCGTCGTGAAGGCTTCGATATACGATCTACACCGTGCACTCGTGGTTCATCGCCCATATAGACGAGTCCAACCTCTAGAGTTTTTATTACTTTCTTACCCTTCTTTTCAATAGTAGAAACATATCCCCCTTTTGCTAGGACATGAGCGATGGATTCCTTGAGAGCAGAGTAAGGAACAGATATGGATGCCTTTCGAGCATCACTCGCATTCTTGATACTTATTATGAAGTTTGAAATAGGGTCTGTTACCATGATGATTTCTTTATTCCTGGAATAACTCCTTCATTTGCGAATTCACGGAAACAGATACGACAAAGATCGAAATCTCGCATATAACCATTCTTACGACCACATCGGAAACAGCGTCTCACTACTCGTGAGGCGAACTTCGGTGTCTTTCTTGATCGTGCTTTGGTTGATGTTTTTGCCATATGGCGATTTTTGCAATAAAAATGGGGATTGGTTAGCTTTCTCTCTCGAGACATGCTTCCAATCACTCAGTACCCTTTATAACTAAGGTAGTAACCATACTAAAGTATAGGATAAATAAAGTCAAATTATCCTACTTCTTCACTTCCTCTTTCTTAAACGGGAACCCTAGATATTCAAGAAAAGCAAGTGTCTCTGCTTTATTCTTCGAAGTGGTAACAATAGTTACCCCCATTCCGAATACATCCTTTAGATCCTCATCTGAGGTTTCAGCAAAAATAGTATGTTCTTTGATGCCGAGTGTATAGTTACCCATCTCATCTACCGCATCGCGAGATATTCCACGGAAGTCCTTTGTACGAGGGAGTGAGATATGGACGAGACGGTCTACGAAATCACACATACGTTTACCACGAAGAGTGATCTGGTATCCTACAGGATCTCCTGTTCGAACTTTGAAGGTCGCTATAGACTTCTTCGCTCCACGTAGAGCTGGCTTCTGACCAGTGATCTTTGCGAGACGGTCCGCGATGAGCTCTACCTTCTTCTTATCCTTGATAGAACCGATACCTGTAGAGATCACAATTTTTGAAAGTTGTGGAGCCTGCATCAGATTTTTCCAGCCGAACTTTTCCTTCATGTCTTTGAAGGCTTTCTTATTGAGTTCATGAGTTGTTGTAGGGGTTGTATGTTTCATATATAGTCTAGAAATTCATTAAATACTATTTTTTCTTTGCTGTGACTTTCTTTGCAGAAGCCACTTTCTTATCACTTTCGAGACGAACATTGGAGATATCGATAGGCATGGTCTTCTCTATGATCTGTCCTTTCTGACCCTGCTTGCGTGGCTTCTGATTCTTCTTCATCATGTTTATACCAAAAACTATAACCTGATGAGTCTTCGGCATAGATTTGATCACTTTGCCAGTCTTGCCCTTGTCTCGTCCCGCAATCACTATTACATTGTCGTCTTTTTTTATTGTCATATAATTAAAATTAATGTAATAGTTTATACAATTTCTGGTGCTCGTGACGCAATAGTCTGGAATCCTTTCTCAGACATTTCGCGAGGAATAGGGCCGAATATACGTCCAGCAATAGGCTCTTTCTTACCCTTTTCTAGAATGACGACCGCGTTTTCGTCAAAGCGAATATATGAACCATCCTTTCTTCGGTATGGCTTCGCTTGGCGGACAACGACAGCTTGGAGAACATCTTTCTTCTTGATAGCCTTGCGAGGTTCTGCTCGCTGTACAGAAAGAACAACAAGATCCCCTATCTGGGCATAGCGCTTCTTTGAGCTACCGAGTACCTTGAATATGCGTCCTACTTTAGCGCCACAGTTATCAGTTATTCGTACTATTGAGCGTGGTTGAATCATAAAATTATTTTGTAGGATTAATTACCGTGAAGAATTTGTGTCGAGAAAGTGGTCGGCATGACTCTATGGTTACCTTTTCTCCTTCTTTCTTGGTATTACCTGCATCATGGACTTTGTAACGCTTTCGAAGAGTAATGAACTTGTGATATTTCTTGTCCTTCACATAGCGTTCTACAACCACGACAATAGTATCTTTCATCTTTGTAGATACCACAACACCGCTAAATGTCTGCTTTCGTGGAGCATGTTCTGGTGTAGACTTTATATTCTTTTGTATAGTTTTTTGTTCCATAATAATTATTTTGTCGTCTATTTTGTAGCTCTGCGAAGGGTGAGCTCGGTCATGATACGCGCAATATCTTTTCGAAGTGTTCTACCAAGCTTAACATTCTTGGTTTTGCTACCTGTCGAACCAAAACGGAAATTACGAATAGCTTCACGCTTTTCAGAAATAAGCTTCATGAGATCCTTTGGGGTTTTATCCTTGTATTCTTTCATATAATTACATCATATTTCGGCTAACCACCTTGGTCTTGACCGATATCTTGGTACCCGCCTTACGGAGGGCCTCAAGAGCTACCTTATCATCAACTCCGTCAATTTCAAAGAGGATGCGTCCAGCCTTGACCTGAGCGACGAATCCTACTGGGTCACCCTTACCCTTTCCAAGTTTAACTTCTGGAGGCTTCTGGGTGAACGGTCGATCAGGAAATATACGCACCCAAACCTTACCAGACTTCGTAGCATAACGCGCCATGACCTTGCGAGCAGCCTCGATCTCATTGGAAGTGAGTCGTCCATACTTGAGAGCCTTGAGTCCGAATGAACCGAAAGAAATCTCTATACCTCGTGTCTCAACACTATTAGCAAGTTTCTTTGCATTCTGTCGGCCTGTATGCCACTTGCGGAATTTTACTTTTTTAGGAAATAACATGGTAGTAATTATGAAAATTATGAACGCGCAGAATTTTCTGCTGTTTTGCTCTGACTCGCAGCCTTGAGATCTTTTTCGAATATCTGACCTTTATATATCCAGACCTTGATACCGATATCGCCATAGGTCATATGTGCTTTTTCTTTTGCAAAATCTATATCTGCACGAAGTGTTTGGAGAGGTATACGACCCTTCTTGAGATCCTCTTGACGCGCCATATCTGCTCCACCGAGTCGTCCAGAGAGCTTGATCTTCGCCCCTTGCACTTCCCTATTAGCGAGAATCTTCTCGAGAGTCTGCTTCAGGACTCGTCTGAATGGGAGACGCTTCTCCAGACCTTCTGCTACCATGAGTCCGACTATAGCGGCATTGGATTCTGGATTGCGAACTTCCTCTATATCTATCTTGAGCTCTTGACCAGCGAGATTTACATCATTCTTTTTGAGGAGTTTCACAATCTTCTCACGAAGTTTGACAACACCATCTCCACTTCGACCGATGATCATACCAGGACGAGATGTGCGTATTATTATACGGAAAGCCTTCTGATTCCTCTCGATCTGAATATCAGAGAGATAGAATGTTCGGAGTTCTTTGCGGAGATATTCACGAACGAGAAGGTCTGCCTTGAGGGCATTTCTATATGCTTTGTTCACACTGAACCAGCGACTTTTCCAGTCTCTGATTATACCTAGTCTGTGGGAAAATGGATGAACGGAGTGTGACATATAATTATTTTTTTGGTGTTTCCTTTACTACCTCTTTTGTTTCCTTTTTTGCACCTTTTACCTTCGTAGGTTCGAGGACAAGAAGGACATGGCTTGATCGCTTGTAAATAGGATATGCTGTACCGCGAGCTCGAGGCATTCTACGCTTGAGTATCACTCCTCCATCAACACGGAGTTCTTTGATCGTAAGAACCTCCTTCTCGAGGTTATATGTATTCTTTGCATTTGCAAGAGCTGATTGAAGAAGATCATAGAGAGGATCTGCTGCTTTCTTGCTCAAGAAATTTAGTGTGTTCAAAGCGTTCACTACGGACTTACCGCGAACAAGGTTGGCTACAGAGCGAACCTTTCGTGGAGACTGTCGGAAATTTGTTAGTGATGCTTTGATCATATATGTATTAAAATTATTTCTTAGCAGGAGTTGCTACAGCCTCTTTTGCAGATTTTGCCGCATTTACCTCAGCTTCTTTTGCCTTGAGCTCGATCTCCTTCTGCATCTTTCCTCCATGTCGGATGAATTTGCGTGTAGGCGAAAATTCACCGAGGCGGTGTCCAACCATTTCCTCGGTGACCAATACGTCGATATGTGTTCGTCCATTGTATACGCCGAAAATGAAGCCGACCATTTCAGGAGCGATCTGGCTTCGACGATACCATGTCTTAATAACCCCAGTTTCTATAGGTTTCTTGCCGGCAATCTTTTTCAAGAGCCTTTCTTCTACGTATGGTCCTTTTTTAAGTGATCGTGACATTGTTTAAATAAAGCTTCCAAATACTAGCAAACTGTGGCTGTAAGTCAAGGAAAATTGGACTTGCCGGCTACTGCGTCAAGCCTCAATTTTCCTTATTTATCAACATTCTTATTCTTGCCCACTCGACGACGTGAGACAATGAAGACATTGGAATATTTCTTCGGGGTTCGTGTCTTCTGACCCTTGCCGGCTGGCTTACCCCAGCGAGTCTTCAATCGACGGAGACCTCGACCTGTTCTCTGTTCTCCTCCTCCGTATGGGTGATCCACTGGGTTCTGTGCAGATCCACGAACAGTAGGGCGAATACCCATCCAGCGAGATCGTCCAGCCTTACCTATATTCACTAGACGAGATTCTTCATTTGAAACTGTTCCCACGGTTGCCCAAGCATTGTCATGAACTTTGCGGATCTCCGTCGAAGGAAGTTTGATATGTGTGTATCCTGCATCGTTAGCGATAACCTGAGCAAATGATCCAGCAGATCGTACTAGTTTTGCTCCACCATTTGGACGAACTTCGATATTGTAGACAAATGTACCGACTGGAATCTTGCTCAAAGGTAGTCTATTACCCACTTCGATAAGAGCTGTCTCAGAGACAATGAACTTGTTACCAACTTTCATGGTCTTCGGTACGAGAATATAACGCTTCTCACCATCGACATACTGCACGAGTGCAATATATCCTGTTCGGTATGGATCATATTCAATAGTCTTAATAATCGCAGGTATATTCTTCTTATCATAGACGAAGTCTATGTCTCGATAGAGCTTCTTATTACCTCCACCCTTATGACGCACTGTGATGCGACCAAAAGCATTGCGACCCATATCTCGCTTCATTCCCTTCGTGAGCGCCTTGTGCGGTTCTGACGCAGTGAGATACTGACGATATGGAAGTGTCGTCATATGTCTTCGTGATGGAGTTGTTGGGGCGTATGATTTCATAAATGTTTATATAATATGGTAATTATTATGCAATATCGATCTTGTCTCCTTTCTTGAGGAAAACCATGGCTTTCTTGATTGCTGACTGCTTGCCTTTCGTACCACGAACGAAAACATTCTTGCGAGGAAGGCTCACTATACGCACCTTGAGAGGAGTGACTTTGTATAACCCTTTCACAGCTTGAGCAACAGTGTATTTTGTAGCATTCTTTGACACTTCAAATGTGTAAACATTGAGAGCTTCATTCATCATGCCTGATTTTTCTGTGATTCTAGGACGGATGATGATATCGAAATTCATAGGTGCTGTCGAAACCTTTACCTCCTTCACAGCCACAGTCTTCACTGCTACCTTTTCTGCCTTTTTTGTTTTAGATCCGAAAAGTGCCATATATTTATTTATTAAAAATCTTCAGTGACTCCTCTGGGTTAGCGATCACTATATACTTATGATTGAGGAGAGAGACTGGGTTCACAGTACGGAACTCTTCGACATCGACATTTCCGAAATTATTGAAGCTCTTTGAAAGTTCTGGGTATTTCTTATTGATAGCGATGATGGCGGCATTCTTTGGCTTAGTAGCGAGCTTTTCAAAACCTTTTATCTTCGAAAGAGCAAGAAGAACGACTTTTGCATCCTTTGCCTTTGGAGTGCCGAAAACTAGGTTATCGATGAAGAGAATTTCTCCATCTCGAAACTTCTGAGACAGAATAACATTGAGCGCTTTTGCTTTTGCCTTCTTATTGACCTTTCGATCATAGATCTTCTCTTTACGAGGACCATGAGCAATACCTCCACCTACCCAGATAGGAGATCTGGTAGAACCATGTCTAGCGCGTCCTGTACCCTTCTGTTGCCATGGCTTCTTTCCTCCTCCAGATACTTCTCCACGAGTCTTGGTATTGGCAATAGTATCGCGCATGGATGAAGTCATAGAAACAACAACCTGATGTACGAGGTCAGCATTCCATGGCAAGCCGAAAATATCCTTGGAAAGTGTTATTTTTCCTGCTGACTGACCTTTTTGATTGTATACTGCTGTTTCCATGTTTATGTGTAAGTATGGTGTATTATTTTCCAGAAATCTCAATAAGTGTACCTCTGCGTCCTGGTATAGCTCCTGAAATATATAGGGTATTAGTCGCAGAGTCAATATGAATAACCTTTAGATTTTTCACAGTAACTCTATCACTACCCATGCGTCCAGCCATGCGCATCTTCTTTGGCACTTTGTTACGAAGTCCTCCTCCGATAGATCCTGGTTCACGCTCTGAGTGCTTTTGACCGTGTGTACGAGGTCCTCCACCGAAACCATGTCTTTTGACCACTCCCTGGAATCCTTTACCCTTTGATATTGCACTTACTTCGATAGTATCTCCTTCTTTGAATTGTGAAGTTTCTATTTTATCTCCTACTTTGTAACCTGATACATCATCTACACGGAACTCTCTGAGATCAGCAAAAGCACCAAGATCCTTCATATGACCTTTGATTGCTTTGGTGACCTTCTTAGGATTCTTCTTACCCGTAGCTAGCTGTACGGCTGTATATCCATCTTTCTCATTTGTCTTGACTTGAGCAATAACTGCAGGAGATGCTTCAACAAGAGTCGTAGGATGAACTACCCCGTCTTTATCGAAGATTTGGCTCATATTCAATTTTCGTCCTAATATAAATTTCATAAATTTCGTGCGGTTATTTTTCAGCCGTGCGGTATTACATCATTTTCACATCGATGTTCACTCCTGATGGAAGGCTTAAGTTGGTAAGAGCTTCTATTATTTTCTGATTTGGGTTAAGAATGTCGATAAGACGCTTGTGAACACGCATCTCGAACTGTTCACGAGCATTCTTGTAGACGAATGCTGAACGATTGACGGTATATTTCTTGATCTCTGTTGGAAGAGGAATAGGGCCATAGAACTGCATATCATAACGGATTGCAGTATCCATGATCTGCTTCAAAGATGCGTCAAGAATCTTATGTTCATAGGCTCGAACACGAATACGAAGTCGAGGTTCACTCTGCCCCTTTGCACTCTCCTTTGCCACCTTGCTCGCGCGAGGCTTGGGAACTTTCTTGACTGTGTCTTTTGAAGCGGTGGCCATATTATTATTTTACAACCTTCGTGATCACTCCTGCACCTACAGTCTTACCTCCTTCTCGTATAGCGAATCGCTGTTGAGCATCGAGAGCTACTGGAGCTACGAGCTTTACCTTGAAAGTAACCGTGTCTCCTGGCATAACCATTTCCACACCCTCAGCAAGAGTAACTTCTCCTGTGACATCTGTAGTACGGATATAGAACTGAGGCTTGTATCCTGTGAAGAATGGTGTATGTCGTCCCCCCTCTTCTTTCTTGAGGATGTAGACCTCTGATTCGAACTCTGTATGAGGCTTTGCTGTACCTGGCTTTGCGAGTACCATACCGCGGGTAACATCATCCTTTCCAGTACCTCGGAGGAGAAGTCCAGCATTGTCTCCAGCAATACCCTCTTTAAGCTGTTTGTTGAACATTTCTATACCTGTGATAGTAGTCTTTGCTGTATCTCGAAAACCGATGATCTCCACTTCTTCACCAATCTTGACTGTACCTCGTTCGATGCGTCCTGTAACCACAGTTCCACGTCCTTCTATAGAGAAAATGTCTTCGATAGGCATGAGGAATGGCTTATCAACCTCTCGAACTGGCATAGGGATAAAGGTATCGAGAGCTGTCATGAGCTCCTTGATCTTTGCTACATATGTAGCATCACCTTCGAGAGCCTTGAGAGCTGAACCTCGGATAACTGGAGAAGCCTTTCCGTCAAATCCGTTCTTTGTGAGGAGTTCACGAACTTCTTCTTCGACGAGGTCGAGAAGATCAACTTCAGGAACCATATCGCACTTGTTGAGGAA
>CAZAEF010000017.1:0-16190 GCA_964484315.1 uncultured Candidatus Saccharibacteria bacterium
GATGTTTACTTTCTCCCAAATCAAATCCCAGCGATTGAGCCTGGGCCACTTTACATATTTTTTATAATTTACTTCACTATAATAATTGGATTTAGTTTTAAGAATCTATTTAAAGATTATAATTTGTATAGTAAATTAGAAAAAGTTCAGACATACTATATTTCTTTAGGAGTTGGTATCTCTGTATTTTTTGGAAGTATAACTAATTTAATTTTACCAACTTTCGAAAACTCAAATTTTGTAAATTATGGACCCTATTTTATACTTTTCTTCATTCTATTCACTTCAATAGCGATTATTAAGTTTAAACTTTTTGATGTAAAAGTCATTACGGCAGAGTTACTCGTATTCTTGGTCTGGATTTTTATTCTATTAAGAATTCTCGTTACTGATAATCCACAAGAAAAGCTTATTAATGGTGGACTATTGGTTTTACTAATCCTCGTCGGTATCCTCCTCATCCGTTCCGTTATAAAGGAAGTCAATCAACGCGAGAAGATTGAGAAGCTTGCTGTGGATCTTCAGCATGCCAATGATCGTCTCACAGAGCTCAATCTCCAGAAGTCTGAATTCGTCTCGTTCGCCACTCACCAACTCCGCGCTCCGCTCACTGCTATGCGTGGATATACTTCGCTCATTCTCGACGGCGATCTGGGCAAGATTTCTGGAGAGATTCGCAAGGCTATCACGCGCATCTTCGATTCATCATCTACTCTCACGACTATTGTGGATGATTATCTCAATGTCTCTCGCATAGAGCTTGGTCAGATGAAGTACACATTTGCGGATATTGATCTCAAAGAGCTTGTGCGGGATGTGATAAGCGAGCTTCAACCGAATATTTCAAAGAGTGGACTGAAAGTTGTCTTCACTGCGGATGAGGATAAGAGATATATGATTCATGCAGACAGGGATAAGTT
The DNA here is from genome assembly GCA_964484315.1 of uncultured Candidatus Saccharibacteria bacterium. GTDB lineage: Bacteria > Patescibacteriota > Minisyncoccia > Phycocordibacterales > PALSA-1337 > CAIOGI01. Next base: position 921 of record CAZAEF010000017.1, read on the forward strand.
CAAGCAGATTATTGCTAACCTCATCGACAATTCTATGAAATACACTCCCATGGGCACTGTCTCTATCTCACTTGCAAAAAGAATAGACAGTGGAGTGCATCATATTCTTTTCTCGATAAAAGATACTGGCATCGGTATGGCGTCAAATGTAGTCGGTAAAGTCTTTGCGAAGTTTACTAGGGGTGAAAATGGCAGTCGGCAGAACACGCATGGTACAGGCCTTGGTCTCTACGTCGCAAAGGAGATCGTCACCGCACACAAGGGTCGCATCTGGGCTGAGTCAGAAGGGGAGGGTAAAGGATCTACATTCTTCGTGGAGCTTGAAGAGGGGAATTAGGATATGAAAAAGAAAAATAACAATTTACTAAATGCAGTAATAGAAATCGAAGAGGTTGAATATCTCATTGATCGTGACGCTAATGATTCAATAAGAAATGACACTAAGGACATTAGTCTCGTAAGACTTATCGATGGTGAGAAACGTATTTTTTCTAGAGATATTATACTGAAATCTATCGCAAAGTCTGGAATTATAGATAGGTTAGGTTAATTTCCATGAACACGAAGAATAGATCTTTCCTTACTTCTTCTCCTTCAATACCGCATTCCACACTGCTTCTACACAAGGGAATATGAGAAAAATGCCTAGAGCTTTGAGATAGAGGGTATCACGAGTGAAGATGAGGAGTAAAAGGAGAATGAAAAATATGATAAGAAATATAAATCTTCCTTGATCAAATATGTTATCTAACATGGATTATTCTTCCTATTTACCAACAACAACTTCCTCTATCACTATTTTGACATCAGCCCCGTCAGCCTTTCCCTTGAGTTCCTTCATGATCATTCCCATGAATTGCCCAACTTTTTTTGCATCAGGCATACCGTCTTTCTTAATATGAGCGAGTACGACCTTCTTTATTTCAGCAGGACTCATTGTCTCTGGCATGAATTCCTCTAGGATTTTTAGTTCCGCTTTCTCCTTTTTCACGAGATCCTTGCGACCGCCTTTTTCGAATTGTTCAATTGAGTCTTTTCTCTGCCTGACACTCTTCTTTATTATCACAATAACATCTTCATCCTTGAGAAGTGGAGTGTTGATCTTCTTTGCTATGAGTTCATTGGTAAAAAGAGCTTGGAGTCCACGGAGGACTTCGAGACGGATGCTGTCGTGAGCGCGGAGGGCTTCTATGATCTGGTCTTTTATTTTTTGGTGCATGGGTTTTAAAGGTTATTTTCCTTAATCTTGTATACTGATATACTATCATACATGCAACCCCTTATCATCACCCTCATTATTCTTGTCATAATAGCTATAGTCACCATGATTATAGGTTTTTTTCGTCGCTCTGCTATTGCCCAACCTCAGCCGAAGGACGATACCGGTTTCAAGCTCATCCTCGAACAGATCAATGAACTCAATAGAACAGTGGATAAGAAGATAGGGGAGAGCGCAAAGGATATGCGCGAATCTATGCATAGTCAATTATCTGAATCCGCCAAGCTTATCCGTGAAGTTACCACAGGATTGACCAAGCTAGATGAGACAAATAAGCAAGTAGTGTCATTTGCCGATCAGCTTCAAAATCTTCAGGATATTCTAAAGAACCCAAAACAGAGAGGAATACTCGGTGAATATTATCTAGAAACTCTTCTCAAGAATGTTCTCGCTCCAGGGCAATACGCCATGCAATATATGTTTAAAAATGGAGAAATTGTCGATGCCGCAGTATTCGTAAAGGATAAAATCATACCCATTGACTCCAAATTTTCTCTAGAGAATTACAATAAACTCTCTGAGGAACGCAATCCTGTAGAGAAAGAAAAGTTAGAAAAAATCTTCGTAAATGATCTTAAAAATAGGATTCAAGAAACTGCAAAATATGTGAGACCGGCGGAGGGGACGATGGATTTCGCTTTCATGTTCATTCCACATGAAGCGATATACTACGACTTGCTTGTGAATAAGATTGGAGCGATCACCGAGGAAACTGATAACCTTATACAGCGCGCAGCATCGAAATACAAGGTGATAATCGTCTCTCCTACTTCATTCTTGGCATATTTGCAGACTGTATTGCAGGGTCTCAAGGCTCTACAGATCGAAGAAACAGCAAAGGACATAATAAAGAGGGTGGAAGATCTTGGAAATCACCTGAAAAAGTATGAGGAATATCATGGAAAGCTCGGGTCGACACTGAGTACGGTGGTCAATCATTATAATAATTCTGGTAAGGAATTGAAGAAGGTGGATAAGGATATTCTACGTATTACTGGGGAGAGTCCAGCCCTGGAAATAGAGGCTGTTGACCAGCCAGACGAGATAGTGTAATATCTATCTACTATGGAATTCGCAGTAATACAGACAGGAGGCAAGCAATACAAGGTCTCTCCAGGAATTGAGATCAAGATAGAAAAGCTTGCAAAGGGCAAAACAGAACACAAGACGGGCGATAAAGTCGTCTTCGACAAGGTCCTTCTCGTTGATAATGGTTCAGATACTACTATAGGTACTCCTTTTATACCTTCAGCAAAAGTCACCGGTACTATTACCAAGATCGCTCGAGCTCCCAAGGTTATAGTTATAAAATACAAGCAAAAGTCTCGCTATTTCAAGAAAAACGGTCATCGTCAGCCATACTTTCAGGTAAAGATTGAAGCAGTTAAGTAGTACATTATAAAACTAATAATTCGCGGATTTTTTTCTGTATTTAATTAGCCCCTATTCTCTAGCGCACTCTTTATCGTTTCGGTATCCACATATTCTAGTTCGCTTCCTGTAGAAAGACCACGACCAAGAACTGAGACCTTCATATTCTTATCATCAAAATGGGTCGTAATGAATTGTCGTATATATTCTGCTGTATTTTCTCCATCAGCGGTGATATTGAGAGAAAGGATAATCTCTTTCGGCGTCTGTATTCGCAATCTTTCTTTCAATTCTTTCAGCCTCACTTTCTTCTCGGGTTCTTTTTCAAGAATTGGTATTGTCCCTCCTAGGATAAAGTAGAGACCATGATAGACATGACTCTTCTCGATCGATTCGAAGTCCACATCCCGAGCGACGATCATGAGCTCTTCTTTATTGCGATTCACATTTGCACAGATTGGACAGAGAGTGCTTTTTCCATCAGGATAAAATCGAAAACACGAAGCACAAATACGCACATTTTTCTTGATATCGAGGATGAGACGAGCCATGTCCTCGAGATAGGAAAGATTGCGTGTGAGTAGAAAGTATACGAATCTTCGCGCTTGGCGCGGGCCAATACCTGGAAATTCCGCGAAATATTCTGCTAGTTTATGAAGTGAGTCCATTGTCGAAATCTCCAAAGTCGCTCTTATCCACACTCATGAATGTAGTTTTCTTTTCGTCAAAGAAGAGTTCTACCATGCCGGTTGCTCCATTGCGGTGTTTTTCGATAAGGATCTTGGCAATGTTTGGGCGAGCGGAATCCTTGTCGTATTTATCTTCACGATGAATGAACATTACCACGTCCGCATCTTGTTCTATTGATCCAGAATCTCGGAGGTCAGACAGACGAGGCTGTCCACCGCGCTGTTCCACTGCGCGTGAAAGCTGGGAGAGGGCAATGACAGGGACTTCTAATTCTCTCGCAAGTTGCTTGAGAGATCTGGATATTTCCGTGACCTGCTGGACCATGTTCTCACTATTCCTATTCTGTGTCGGTACCATTAGTTGGAGGTAGTCAACGATAATGAGTCCGAGACCCTTTTCACTCTTGAGCCGACGAGCTACGGCACGCATTTTCAAAATATTATTTGCTGGCTGATCATCTATGTATATGGGCGCATTCGAAAGGCGATCCATAGCATCGCGTATGGCTTTGAAGTCATGATCAATAGAGAGATTGTGGCCTGTGCGGAGTTTCCAAGCATCCACCTGCGATTCTGCAGAGAGCATACGATCAACAAGTTGTTGAGAGCTCATTTCCAGAGAAAATATGCCTACAGGGACTTTGTGATCTATTGCTGCCTTGCGGGCCATATCTAGAGCGAGAGCAGTCTTACCCATAGAAGGTCTTGCCGCAAGAATTATGAGATCTGATTTCTGGAATCCAGCAAGTTTATTATCAAGCCCAGCGAAACCTGTAGGAACCCCACGGAGTTCATGTTTCGTATTATGGAGATGATCAATACGCTCCCATGCTTCTGCGAGGGTATCTTTGAGAGCGATGAATTTGTGAGTGCCTGTGAAGTTGGTTACTTCAAAAATTTTCTTCTCGGCTTTATCGAGTAATTCATCGAGTTCTGCTCCTTCGTCGAAACCGAGCTCACCAACGTATTCAGACGCAGTGATGAGGTCGCGCATGATGTATTTCTTCTGCACTATTTCCGCATAGTATTTTGCATTGGTCGAAGAGGGAACACCTTGGACAAGCTCTGTGAGATAACTCATGCCACCAGTTTGTTCGAGGATTTCTTTTTCTTTGAGGCGTGTTGAGAGTGAGAGTAAGTCGATAGGGATGCCCTTGGTATGGAGTTCTAACATGATGGACCAGATGAGGCGGTGACGATCAGAGTAGAATGATCGTTCAAATATAATGTCGGTTACATCATGCATGACCTCTGGACGGATCATAACTGAACCGAGTAGGGCTTTCTCGGCTTCGAGACTCTGTGGAGGTATGCGAAGATCTTTTGCTTTGAAATAGGGTGATGTAGGTGTCATGTAGATTTATTCTATCACATAGCTGATATCCAACTAGATATTAAAATAGAGAAAAAGGGTACAAACTGTAGATAAGGTGGGGAAACAATGCAGAATAAAATCAGAACTACACCCAGGAATTTTGTTCTCAGGGTGCAGTATGGGTTTGAGGCTTCATGCGACTTTGATATAGATGTTGAGATCGAGCATATTGCTCACCAAAGCGTCTCTAAGAGCGCTCTGCACCCAAGGATACTCTCCTCGAGGATCATCTTTCACTGTTATCTCTGCATAGAGACGAGTGCTGTTATCAGGCAAACACATAATCACTGGGTTCGTCAACACTTGAGGGCTCAAATGTTTAAGATCAGAGACGAATCTCTCTATTTCTTTCGTACTAGAATCTTCAGTGAGAATTCTCGCATGATGAGTCTCTATGATTCTCTCAACTATCTCGTCTATAATTTCTTGCAATGTAATCACCTCGCTTTCTATGTGAAGTATACAACAATTAACAATAAACAAGAATGTTCACAATAGCTTAAAATATGCTACTATATTGCCTATGAATAAAGAACGAACCTATAATAAAGATCTTATAGAGAAAGCTGGACAACAGACGACAATATACGGTTTTGTCCATGCTTCTCGTATACAGAGTAAGATTATTTTTCTCAATATCCGTGATATAACAGGCATTGTTCAAGTTGTCATCATGAAGGATAGCCCAGCTTTTGAAACAGCAGGGAAGCTATCACTAGAGTCGGTTGTGAAAGTGACTGGACTCTCAAAGAAGGAACCGAATGCTCCAGGTGGTGTTGAAATTGCTTGTGAAAATATAGATATACTTTCACTATCAGACCCCGAACTTCCTATTCCTGTTGTGACGAAGAAGGGAAATGAGGAGACAGAAGCGCCGATTCGTCTCGACTATCGTTGGATCGATCTTCGAAAACCAGAAAAATCTCTTATATTCAAAGTCTGGACCGAACTCGAGAAAGGATTCAGAGAATATTGGAATAATAATAATTTCATTCAACTATATCCGCCTTCATTCATGAGCACTCCATCAGAGACCGGCGCTGAAGTTTTCGAGGTCAATTATTTTGATAAAAAGGCATATCTAGCTCAGTCCCCACAATTCTACAAGCAGATGGGAATTGCAAGTGGATTTGAAAAAGTCTTCATGGTCGCTCCGGTATTTCGCGCCGAACTTTCATTCACTACACGTCATCTCACTGAATTTACTGGCTGGGATTTCGAGATGGCATATATTGACTCTCATCATGATCTCATGGATCAAGAAGAGGGAATGATCGTGAGTGGATTCACTGCACTCAAGAAGGCTTTTCCTGAACTCGGTATCAATATTCCTTCAATTCCATTTCCTCGAATTTCTATAGTCGAAGCAAAGAAAATACTTGCAGAGCGAGGCTTGGCTAAAGGGGAAGAGCATGATCTATCACCAGAAGAAGAAAAAGGAATATCTGAATATGTGAAAGAAACGAAGAATCATGATTTTGTTTTCATCACTGATTACCACAAATCAAAGAGTGCTTTCTACCATATGCGTCACCCAGAGGATAATGACAGGTCTCGTCGAGCAGATCTCATATATCGTGGTATCGAGGTTACGACTCTAGCGCAACGCGAACATAGACCTGATATTCTCGAGAAGCAGGCTCTCGAAAAAGGGATGAACTTAGAACCTCTTCGAGACTATATCAACTTTTTCAAATGGGGTTGCCCTCCACATGGTGGAGCAGGAATAGGTCCCGCTAGACTCATAATGAAAATTCTCGATCTTCCGAATGTCCGCGAAGCGACATATCTACCGAGGGATGTAAAGAGATTAAATCCATAAGAAAAATCCACCGTATTTCTAGAGTGGATTTCTTCTGGTAACCGAACCAATGAACTCATTCGTATTCTGTCGCATCCTCAAAGTCTCCATTTTTCACGAATTCATTGAAGGCTTCTTGAGTTTTTCCGTACTGACTCTTTCCATCCATCTTACCCTCCACTTTCCACTCAAGAGGAGTGTATATGTGTAAGGTAGAGGAGGAAACAAGCTTGGCTTCACGTCCTTTCGTTATGAAGGCCCAGTAATCATGACTATTTATGCAATTCATGCAATGTCCTTTCGTTTCAACAAAGATATCATAGCTTGACAGATTATACAAATAAAGTAATATGGAGAGGCAATGACAAACCGAAACGTACAGTCAAATATGTTCCCATATTCTGCTCTCCAAGCAGGTTCTATGCGCTGTGTTCAATGTATTTAAACTAATTGTTTGAATCCTCAAAACACCGCGTACAAAGCGGTGTTTTTAGTTCTTTATGTTCTTCACAATTCACAACCAAAAACAAAAGGAGTCAGTATGACAACAAAAAATTCGCTCATCTATCTTATCAAGAAGACATGGCGATATTCGGAAGGAAATAGACGAAATGTAGTGGCATATTGGTCAATGTTTATCATTGCCAATGCCATGACGCTCATTTGTTATCCACTCACAATAGCGGCAATCATCAATACGATCCAACAGCAAGGAATTACCAGAGAAAATATAGGGTATTTGATAGTACTCACTCTCATCATTCCAGTGAATGAGTTAGTATTCTGGTGTTTACATGGTCCTGCGCGAGTGATCGAGAGAAATAATGCCTTTCGAGCTCGAGCTGGATACCGTAAGTATCTCCTCTGGGGAGTTCTCACATGTCCTATGCAATGGCATGTCGATCATCACTCTGGCGATACGATCGATAAAGTAGAAAAAGGGACACAATCCCTGTATGCTTTCTCATCAGAATCATTCCAAGTCTTGCTCGCATCCCTCCACTTCATTGTGGGTTATGGGATGCTTACATACTTCAACCCACTCTCATCAATTATAGTTGCTGTGATGATAGCTATTACCATTGCCATTACAATGCAATGTGACAAAGTTATCATCAATAACTATAAGTCTCTGAATAAAGCTGAGAATCAAATCTCCGCAGGTGTCTATGACATCATCAGCAATATCACTACTATTGTTACTCTTCGTATTGAGAAGTATATGTTCAAAGATATGTCACACATGATCGATGAACCTTTCCCTCTGTATCAAAAGAATAGTAAGCAGATCGAGGTGAAATGGTTTCTCGTAAGTATGTGTTGTTCAGTGATGGAAGTCGCTGTGATCGTCACATATCTTTGGAAAAATCTTGGACTCGGGCAGGTGATACTTATGGGGAATATTTTTCTTCTCCTACAGTATCTCGAACGAGTGAGAGATGTCTTCTTTAGATTCACGAATATGTATGGAGATATTATCCAGCGTAAGACTCGTATGCTCAATTCAGAAGAGTTGTCTACGGACTTTCGTGATACGACACTTCAGAATAATGTCTTGCCAAAAACATGGAAGACTCTGAGAGTGGAGGGACTCAGCTTCTCTTATCATGGGGTAGATCATGAGGATCTACATCTTGATAATCTTTCATTCACTATAAACAGAGGTCAAAGAATTGCCATTGTTGGTGAGAGCGGAGGAGGGAAGTCGACCATATTCAAAATTATGGCTGGACTCTATGAGCCAACCAAAGGGAAAATAGTTGTTGATGAAAACTATTTCCAGAATAGTTTTTCTTCTATCTGTCGTGATATAGCTCTTGTGCCACAGGCACCAGAAATCTTCGCCACTACGATTCGTAAGAATATAACTATGGGTGTGGAAGCAAGTGATGAAAAAGTAATTCATTACAGCGATATAGCATGCTTCACAGAAGTTGCAAGGAAATTGCCACATGGATTCGAATCCAGCATCAAAGAGAAAGGTGTGAACCTATCTGTTGGTCAACAACAGCGTCTAGCCCTCGCGCGAGGATTATTCGTATGTGATGAACAGAAGTCGATTATACTTCTCGATGAGCCTACTAGTAGTCTAGACTCTAATACCGAGTACAAGGTGTACTCGAATATCTTCAAAGAGTTCGAACGTACATCGATCATTTCATCGATTCACCGACTCCACCTTCTGCCTCTTTTCGACATTATCTATGTGTTCGATCAAGGTAAAATCGTGGGGTCTGGCAGAATAGATGATCTAGTCAAGAGTTGTCCTAAGTTCTCTGAGATGTGGGCTAATTACCAACGTCACAAGGGAGATCCTGATGAAATTTAGGCTGTGAAATTCAGTTCAATCCCGTGTAGAAATACGCGGGATTTTCTATTGACAATAAGTAATATTCATGATACCTTATAGTTCGAACCGAGCAGATGTTCTTCGTAAAGCACTATCACTGCTCTCAATACAAAAAGTCAAAACGAAAGTGAAAAAAAAGTGAAAAAGACTATAGAGGAAGTCCGATTCGCGTCGAAACTGAAGTTCAACGGCAAACCGGTCAAGGTGACCTTCAAGCCTGGAAGCAGGCAACAGAAGTTCGTACCTTCCCGTCGCCATCAGCTGGCGGCAAAACCCGTTGAGAATCCGAGGCCTGTCGAGAGGCCGAATAGGATGTTCGTGGAAAAGCCGAACCCGCCCACCACACCCATGAACGATGGACATGGGGAGTATGATGAGAAAATCAACGGCTGTCTGAGCAGGGCTGAGTTCCTCGAAATGAAGGAACTCGAGAGGAAGGAACTCGAGCTTGAACTCGAGGCACTCGCCCGCGGGATCAATGGAAAGAACAGTGTTCCGCACCCTCGCCCGCAGGCCACACGGCCTGAGCGTCGTCGGTCGTATCGATAGCAGAGAGAGGAGAAAGTTTATATGACAAATTGTGCAGACCGAGGGTTCTAACCCCTCGGTCTTTCTGTTATACTATACTCATGTCCTCTGAACCCGAGGCAAAAAAATTGATACCGAACTCCGGGGGGTTCAAAGTAAAGACAGAGATTTTCGAAGGGCCCCTTGACCTCCTCCTTACGCTTGTGGAAAAGCGCAAGTTATTTGTGAACGATATATCTCTCGCCAAGGTTACAGACGATTATATCCGACATATAGAACAATTCGAGAGATTGCCAATAGGGGATTCTGCGCAGTTTATTCTCGTGGCTTCCACACTCCTTCTCATCAAGTCCCGCTCTCTTCTCCCGTCACTTACTCTCACAGAAGAAGAGGAACAGGGAATAGAGGATCTAGAAACTAGGCTCAAGATATATAAGAGAATAAAAGATGCTAGTGAGTTTGTCAGAAAGATGTTCGGACACTCGATCATATTCGAGCAATCACAGACTAGAAAGGTAGAGCCTACGTTTTCTCCTCATGAGTCTATGAGCCTACTCACTCTCGCACAGACGATCAAAGATATTATTCATAGTTTACCCAAGAAGGAACATATTCCAAAAGCTGTCATAAAGCAGGTAATGAGTCTAGAGGAGATGATAGACAACCTCACAGCGAGGATAAATAGAGGATTGAGTATAAGTTTCAGAGAATTTTCTGCAGATCATAAAGCAGAAAAGGTGAATGTTATCGTCAGTTTTCTGGCAATGCTAGAACTTGTCAAGCAGGGTGTAATACACGTCTCTCAGCAGGACACATTCGGAGATATACACATGGAAACGAAAGAAATAGGAGTTCCGAGGTATAATTAACTGCCAAAATAAAAATCATATGCCACTCTTATTATCATCTCAGATTGAAGCAGTACTTTTCTATAAGGCAGAACCATTGTCTATCAAGCGTCTTTCTCAAATATTGAAAAAAGATGAGATGGAAATCCGTAACGCCGTGCGAGAGCTTCGAGAGGAACTAAAGGGAAGGGGACTCACCCTCGTCGAATACGACGATGAGGTGACTCTCGGTACATCGAAGGATGTCTCTCATTTGATCGAGACACTAACAAAAGAAGAATTAACCAAAGACTTAGGCAAGGCTGGTCTAGAGACGCTTTCCATTATTTTATACCAAGGACCGATCTCTCGTGTGGATATAGATTATATACGCGGAGTCAATTCAAACTTTATACTTCGTAACCTTCTCATTCGTGGACTTATAGAGAGAGTAGAGAATCCGCATGATCAGAGAAGTTTCCTCTACAAGCCTACTCTCGAGCTTATCTCACATCTAGGTCTATCGCATATCACAGACTTACCAGACTATGAGGTTGTTCGCAAGGATATAGAGGCATATAAAACACATGATCATGAAGTCACACACGAAGATCGATAGAGTTTTCCTTGTCTCCGTCCTCTTGCTTACAATTGCGGGATTTTTCGTATTCAGCTCTGCTTCACTCGGACTTCTCGCTCGAGACGGGGCATCATTTCAATCAGTTGCCCTCAATCAAAGTGTTAGTCTGTTGATAGGTCTCGTAGGTTTTGTCATAATTTCTCGTATCAATTACAGGCGTCTCCGACCATATTCACTGTATATATTGTTATTTGCTATAATTTTGAATCTTCTTTTGTTTATTCCATCACTCACATTGAATCATGGTGGGGCTTCGAGATGGATCAATCTAGGTTTCATCACATTTCAGCCATCGGAGTTTCTAAAAATTGCTTCCGTACTCTTCTTCGCTGCATGGCTCGTAGGTATAAAGGAGAAAGTTCTAACATTTAGATTCGGCATACTACCTTTTATTGTGATTATGGCCATACTCGATACATTACTACTCATACAGCACGATACAGATACGCTCGTCGTGATCACCTGTACGGGTATTGTGATGCTTTTCATTGCTCATGCTCGTATAAGAGATTTGGCAATTTTAATACTCATTCTCGGTATACTGGTTTCGACTGTGGCTGTGTTACGACCGTATGTCCGTCAGAGAATCATGACCTATCTCAATCCAACACTCGATACTCAAGGTGCTGGTTATCAGATTCATCAATCCCTCATCGCTATCGGATCGGGTGGAATCGCTGGTAGAGGCTTCGGCCAGAGTATTCAAAAGTTCAAATACTTGCCAGAACCTATAGGTGACTCGATCTTTGCAGTACAGGCAGAAGAATTCGGTTTCATCGGCAGTGCAGGACTGATCCTGCTATTTCTTCTTTTTGCTTTTAGATCTATGAAGATCGCATCGCGTGCTATGGATAATTTCGGTGGCTTTACTGTGGTGGGGATTACCACACTTATTATCATAGAAGTGTTTCTCAATATTGGGGCAATGCTCGGTATCACACCACTTTCGGGAATGCCACTACTCTTCGTCAGTCATGGTGGTACAGCACTCATCATTACCCTCGGAGCTGTAGGAATTATCGCCAATATTTCAAAATATCAGAAGATAGAATAGGTTGTGATATAATACTTCCATGAAAATACTTTTTACAGGTGGCGGTTCTGGTGGACATTTCTATCCGATTATTGCCATTGCCGAGGCTATATATGAATTGACCAAGGATAAGAAGATTCTCACCCCGAAACTCTACTTCATGTCTCCATCGAAGTATAATCCTCGAGCTCTTTTTGATAATAATATAGAGTTCGTAGCTGTTCCTGCTGGTAAGGTTAGACGATATTTCTCTCTTCTCAACTTTACTGATCTGTTCAAGACTGCCTACGGTATATTTATTGCTTTAGTGAAGCTCTATAGGATATATCCAGATATAGTCTTCGGTAAGGGCGGTTATGCAAGCTTTCCTACTCTAGTTGCCGCTAGAATTCTTCGTATACCTGTCATGATCCATGAGTCAGATAGCAAGCCTGGTAGGGTCAATGTTTGGGCGGCGAAGTTTGCAGTGAAGATAGCTGTATCGTATCCAGAGGCAATGAAATACTTCAGTGAAAGAGGATATGGAGATAAAGTGGCATTCACAGGGTTACCAATCAGAAAGGGAATACTAGAACCACTTTCGCATGGAGCGAATGAATTTTTTGCTCTAGAAGATGGTGTGCCAACTATACTTGTTCTAGGCGGATCCCAAGGCGCGCAGAAGATCAATGATATGATTATCGATTCTATTTCAGAGCTTGTGAAGCGTTATCAGATCATTCATCAGACAGGAAGAAACAATATAGATATGATTCGAGAGACTATGGGTGTGGTACTAAAAGATAATGATAGGGCAAATCGTTATCACCCTTTTGATTATATGAATGATCTCTCTCTCCGCATGTCTGCTGGTGTGGCAAGTGTTGTAGTGTCGAGAGCTGGTTCATCTATATTCGAGATTGCGCAGTGGGGTATACCATCTATTATTCTCCCATTACCTGAAAATGTGAGTCATGACCAGACAGAAAACGCTTTTTCGTATGCTAGGGCTGGAGCTTGCACTGTGATCGAAGATCGTAATTTCAGCTCACATATTCTTATTTCAGCTATTGACAATATAGTCAATAATAAGCATGTTGCAGAGACCATGCGCTCTTCCGCCAAGGATTTTAGCCATACTGACGCAGCTTCGAAGATTGGACTTGCTTTGCTAGATATTACACTGGAACATGAGTAATGAATGTGCTATAGTATATACCTAATAGCAAGATAATTTAATAATTAATTTTATACACATATGGAACCAAATGAAGGAATAAAAACATGGCAGTGGATTGCAACAGTGATTGTTGTAGTTATACTCATTGTCCTAGGGTATTACATGATAAAGGGTAATACAAAAGCTCCTGTGACAATAGACGAGACACCAGTTACTACAACTGATACTGCTACTCCAGTCAATCGTATTGTTGTTTCAGATCAGTATCCAGGAACACTCGTATATGTATCATCAGTACAGTTCGCCAATCCAGGTTGGGTAGAGATACATAAGGATAATAAGGGAACACCAGGGGCAATTATCGGATCTGCATACTTTGACAAGGGTATCAATCCAGGCAAGATCACTCTCACAGAGAAGACAGTCGATGGAGGTACATACTATGCTATGCTCCACTCAGATGACGGAGACAAGAAGTTCGATGCCACAAAGGATCTTCCTCTCAAGGATGCTAAGGGTGACATTATCATGAAGCTTTTCCGAGCTGCAGCAAACGTTACAGAGATCAATAAGGGATAATTTATAAAAGAGGCGTATAGATAAAATCAAAAGGCTCACGGGATATGATTCTCGTGAGCCTTTTTGAGTGTTTTTACGCTTGTGCAAGTGATAGTCCGACTTCGTCGAGTTTATTGATGATATGCTGAAGCGATTTATTCCCCAATGTTTGATACATCAGTAGATCGTCAGCATGCATTTTGCAGAGATCTCTCGTCGTCGTGATCCGAGCGTTTTGACGAAGTATCCTCCTTGTACGGTAGTTGAGACCAAGTTTTTCGATGGGTTGATTCATCAAAGCCTCACGAGATGATTCTTCTGCATCCATATACCAAACTGACACTGATGTTCCGGAAGAATGTGATGAATAATGAATTTCCTTTACGAAAACATTGTCGTTTGAGAGGAACTCATTCAATTCTTCTTCGGCATTGCTACGATCTGTAGCATTACCCCATCCCCACTCCACAATTTTAACTTTCATACAATCTTATCGCTTATGCTCAATCGAGCGGTGTGGTGAAGCGATACACCATTTCTCCTCTGATAAGATATCATTATGATCAGATAGTGTCAAGATGAGTCGGTTAGTAACAGATGCTATACTTAGGGTTATGAAAAAAATCATTACCCGCTTTGCCCCATCACCAACAGGCTTCCTACATATAGGGGGAGTTCGCACGGCGCTTTTCAGCTATCTTTTTGCTCGACAGAATAAAGGTGAATTTATCTTGAGGGTAGAAGATACAGATAAAGCTCGTAATAAAGATGAATGGATAAAGGCCATTGTTGATGATCTAGGATGGCTGGGGCTCAAACATGATATTTACGCTCAACAATCAGCCCGTGTGGCATTGCATACGAAGTATTTACAGAAACTCATTGATGGGGGATATGCCTATGTTTCAAAAGAAGTTCCAAAAGAAGAAGGTCAGCGTTCTGAAGTCATAAGGTTCAAGAATCCCAATAAGAAAATTGTTTTCAATGATCTCATACGAGGTCAAGTAGAAATGGATCCCACCGATCTAGGCGATTTTATTATTGCTCGCAGTATAGATGATCCGCTATATCATCTCGCCGTTGTGGTGGACGACATTGATATGGGTGTCACGCATATTATCAGAGCAGAGGAACATATATCGAATACCCCTCGACAGATCATGATCATGGAAGCATTGGGAGCATCTAGGCCTATATATGCTCATTTACCTCTCATACTTGCAACTGATAAAAGCAAGCTTTCGAAGCGTAAACACGGCGAATCCGTTTCACTGACTTATTATAGAAATAAAGGTTATTTATCAGAAGCTATTATTAATTTCGTAGCGCTCATGGGTTGGAATCCAGGGACTGAACAAGAAATATTTTCTCTTGATGAACTTATAAGTCTATTTAAAATAGAAAAAGTCCAAAAAGCTGGAGCAGTATTCAATGTCGAAAAACTCAATTGGTTCAATAGACAATATCTAGATAGGATGGACTTAAATACTTTTGTAGAGAAAGCAGGGGATTTTATTCCGAAGGGAACTCTGCCACAGATTGCCACACTAATAAAAGAAAAAATATCATTTTTTGGAGAGATTCCTGAAATTTTGAAAAATGAATTTGCTTTTATCAATCCTCTTTCTCCATATGATACGGATAAACTTCGAGGTAAGTC
>CAZAEF010000018.1:0-14557 GCA_964484315.1 uncultured Candidatus Saccharibacteria bacterium
TTTTTCAACTGGCCATATCTGTATTATGTTGTAATCTTAACAAAAATTATTATAAAGTCAACTAGAAACAAATCAAACTCGCGAGCGAATCCCCTTCACGAAGTTTCATAACTCGAACACCCTGTGTTGATCGTCCTAGAGTAGGTATTTCCTTGATATCCACGCGTATAACCTGACTCTTCTTCGACATTGCCACTATCTCCTCATTATCATCTGTGACAACCTTGGCGGCCATGAGTGGTCCTGTCTTTGCAGTGATATTCATCGTGAGTATTCCTGAACCTCCACGATTCTGGGTCTTGTATTCTGAAAGTTTCGTCTTCTTTCCATATCCATTCGAGCCCATAACGAATAGTGCTGGATTCTTGGCATCCTTTGGAACTATATCTGCACTGATGACTTCATCACGATTTTTTCCTTCCTCACTGAGTCGTATAACACGTACTCCTGATGCATTGCGTCCCATCTCTCGAACATCTGCTTCTTCGAAGCGTATCGATTGTCCTTCTTTCGTAGCAATAACTACATCATCTTTCTTTGAAACAAATGATACTGACATAAGCTCGTCTCCATCATCGAGAGTGATAGCGATAAGACCAGAACGTCTCACATCATGAAAATTCTTCGCTGAAGTTTTCTTCCCTGTTCCGTCCTTCGTCACCATCATGAGAGCGAGTCCGTCTGCTTCTTTCTTATTCTTCGGCATTGGAAGAATAGATGTTACCTTTTCCCCTTCTGCGAGTGAGAGGAAGTTCATGATCGATTTGCCTTTTGTAGCACGCTTGCCCTCTGGAAGATCATACATCTTGATCTGATAAGCTTTGCCTTTATCAGTGAAAAATAGGAGATCATTGTGAGCGCTAGCATATATGAGATGAGAGATGAAATCCTCTTCTTTTGTATCTAGATCGACGACACCCACACCACCACGCTTCTGTTTGCGATACTCGTCTGGATTTGTACGCTTTATATATCCACCCTTTGTGAGTACTAGCACGCTTTCTTCGTCTGGAATAAGATCTTCAGGATTGAAGTCCTTGAGACTGTGCTTGATCAGTCTGGTGCGTCGATCATCTCCATACTTTGTTTTGATTTCTGTAAGCTCAGTCTTGATAATAGCGCGAACTTTCTTTTCGCTTCCAAGTATTTCCTTGAGTTCTCCGATAAGTTTCTGCACTTCTGCTAGCTCGTCTAAGACTTTCTTGCGCTCTAGACCTGCGAGTCTCTGTAGACGCATCTCGAGGATAGCTGTAGCCTGTCTATCTGAAAATTTGAACTTCTTTATGAGATTTGCATGTGCTTCGACTGCGTCCTTTGATCCACGGATCAGTGTGATGATCTCATCTATATGATCGAGAGCTTTCTTTAGACCAAGGAGAATATGTTCTCGTTCTTCTGCTCTATTGAGGTCAAATTTCGTTCGACGTCGAATAACCTCGATGCGATGAGTGATGAATTCTTCGAGTATTGATTTGAGCGATAGTGTCTGCGGTACACCATGCACTAGGGCAACTGTATTCACATGAAATGTATCTTCGAGCTGTGTATGTTGATATATATAGTTGAGAACTTTCTCTGGATGAGCGCCTTGCTTGAGGTCGATCGCTATACGAAGATCCTTGTCCGACTCATCACGCAGACCCTTTATTCCTTCTATTGCTTTTTCTCTCACTAGATCAGCGATCTTCATGATCAGATCAGACTTGTTAACACGATATGGTATCGAAGAAATGATGATCTGATACTGCCCCTTCTTATCCTCGACTATCTCAGCTTCACCACGAACAACAATACCTCCACGGCCAGTAGAATATGCATGATGAATATCTTTCTCGCCATACATGATTCCTCCAGTAGGAAAATCCGGTCCTTTGATATGAGTGAGGAGGTCTTCTGTTGTCGCATCTTTATCCTCGAGAAGATGGCTAGTAGCATCGATAACTTCACTTAGATTGTGCGGAGCAATATTGGTCGCCATACCGACAGCGATACCGAGAGTACCGTTCAAAAGTAGGTTCGGAACAGCAGTAGGAAGGACGATAGGCTCTTTGCGAGTACCGTCATAGTTTGGTCGGAAATCCACAGTATCTTTTTCTATATCCTTGAGAAGGTCTGCAGAAACACGAGCCATCTTTGCTTCTGTATATCGCATAGCGGCAGCTGAGTCACCATCGATATTTCCGAAGTTTCCTTGACCAGCGATGAGTGGGTAACGCATCTTAAAATCCTGAGCCATCACCACCATCGAGTCATATACAGCCACATCACCATGCGGGTGATAGTTTCCGAGCACATCTCCGACTACCACAGCAGATTTACGGAACTTGGATCCGAAAGTGAGTCCCTTTTCATGCATGGCATAGAGAATGCGTCGATGTACAGGCTTCAGTCCATCACGCACATCCGGAAGTGCACGAGCGGTGATAACCGACATGGCGTAGTCGAGATACGACTCACGCATTTCTGTACTAATATTGCGAGCAACAATACCGAGAGATGTATCTCTCTTCTCTACTCCTTCTGGAACATCCTTGGAATTTGGTCGATTGTCTGAATTTTTCGCCATAAGAATATATGATTTTTACTAGAAAAGTATACCAGAAATGAGCAAGTTTTGCATCTATCTCTTCCCCGCTATCACCTCTACATTATCCTGAACATATTCGGCCTTATTTCCTCCTGTAAATAGGTCTTTTACATATGTAAACGCATCTCCAACACCTGCAGTCATACTGCCGGCAAGCGCTGAGAGTGGTGGGTTCGTCTTCATTCCACTATCAGAAAGTGAAGCGTTGCGCGCACCAAATGTTGTGAACCATACAGTGAATATAACTGCTGTTATGGCAAAAGAAACACCGAATGCATATTGTTTGCGAATATGCTCTGGCTTTGTCCTCATTTTTTCTATATGACGTTCGACGTGATGTAACATAGTACAATTCTACTCCTTTGATGATTCTAGCACAATGATGTCTCCCTCTTTTCCCTCAAGGTCCTTTCTCTTCAATGTGAGCTTGGTCTCTGGTTTCGGATTCTCCCCAGCTTCTCTGAGAAAAGCCTTGAGCGCTTCTTTTCCACCTATATCTCCATAGTGCATAGGAATAATAAGTTTCGGTTCTAGAGAGACAGCGAGCTTGTATGCCTTGGCAGGATCGAGAACACCTTCGCCTCCTATCGGTACAAAAAGTATGTCTATTTCGTCTAGAGCCTCGATCGTCTCATTTGCAAGCTCTGGAGTATTGATCGCACCGAGGAAACATATATTCATATTCTCGAGAGTGACAGTATATATAGTATTGATGAGATTTTCTCCGCCATGACCAGATGTAGATGGTAAACCCTTTATGAATATTCCTTTCACTTCATATTCACCAGGACCAGAAACTATAAATGGTTTCTTGTCACCATGGGTAACCTGATCTATACCATTGAAATCCTCGTGATGTGCTGTGACGAAGACTATATCTGCTCCGAAACGACTAGGCTTGAGAGTGGAATCTTTCGATATTGGATTGAAAGCTAGAGTGGTATCTCCGAACTGGACTTTGAAAGATTCTGCTCCGAAATATGTAATAATCATGTGGCTATATTACCAAAAATGGACAAAAAAGCAATTATCCACTATAGTGACCTGTACACACATAACCCCGCACCTTTGTTATTATTATTAAAAAGCGGACTGTGTCCATAATTATGTTAAAAGAGCTTAAAGACAAGATTTTTGCATCGAAGGATGAAGTGAAGAAAGAAAAAAAGCCTAAGGACAATACAGAGGCAGACTTAGTTAAAAAAGATGGAGTGATGGACAAACTTCTCGCAGATACAGCCAATCCTCCTGTAGTCGGTGATCTCGTAGAAGGTCCTGTTATTAATATAGAAAAATCAGCTGTATATGTGAGTCTCGCTCCATTCGGAACAGGTATCATATATGGTCGCGAGTTCATAACTGCGCGCGATATTATCAAGAAGATCAATATCGGTGATGTTATCGCTGCTAAAGTCGTCGATACAGATAATAAAGAGGGGTACATAGAACTCTCTCTCAAGGAAGCTCGTCAAGCTCTCATCTGGAGCGAAGCAGAAGAAGCGATCAATAAGAAAAGTGTTCTCGAACTCCCTGTTATCGAGGCGAATAAGGGAGGTCTCATCATACAATGGCAAGGCATCATGGGATTTCTTCCAGCTTCACAACTGAAAACAGAGCACTATCCACGAGTAAATGATGGTGATAAAGACAAAATCCTCGAAGAACTGAAGAAACTCGTCGGACAGAAAATATCCGTATCCATAATCTCTGCACTTCCGAAGGAAGGCAAGCTCATCTTCTCCGAGAAAAGTCCTGAACAGAAGGATAAAGACAAAATAATTGGTAAATATAAGGTAGACGATGCAGTCAATGGTGTTGTCACAGGTATTGTCGACTTCGGAGTTTTCGTCAAGATAGAGGACGGACTCGAGGGACTCGTGCACATATCTGAGATTGACTGGGCTCTGGTAGAAGACACTCGAGCGCTTTTCAAAGTCGGACAGAAAGTAAAAGTTAAAATAATTGAAATCAAGGAAGGAAAAATCTCTCTTTCAATGAAAGCTCTCAAGGAAAACCCTTGGGTTGAAGCGAGCAAAAAGTATAAGAAGGATATGCAGGTTCAAGGAGTAATTATCAAATTCAATAAGCACGGCGCCCTAGCTTCTATCGAAGAAGGTATCGCTGGACTAGTACATATTTCTGAATTTGGTTCTGAGGAAAAACTCCGCAAAAGTCTCGAACTTGGCAAAAACTATAACTTCAAGATCACACTATTCGATGCAAAGGAACAGAAGATGGCACTATCGTTCCTCGGTGATAAGAAATAATAAACAAAAAGACCGCTCACTGCGGTTTTTTTGTTTTACCCAGCATTCACCATACTCATGGCTTTATCCTTTCCTTCTTTGATGAGAATATCAATTCCCTCTTTTACCCTCTTCTCGACTTTATTCAACTCTTTTATTTCATCATCTTTGAATTTTCCAAGGATAAATTTCTCCACCTTATCATCACCATGAGGGACTTTCGCTGTACCTTTGACCGTCTCTGGAGCAATACCAATGCGGATGCGGATAAATGCCTCTGTTTTTATTGATTTGATGATTGACTCTAGTCCATTGTGTCCTCCAGAACTGCGATTGAATGATATTCTCACTGTTCCTATGGGTAAATTGAAATCATCATAGATCACGACTAGTTTTTCTGCTGCTTTGACACTCTTCACGAGCTGGGCAATAGCCTTTCCAGAATTATTCATATAGGTTTCTGGCAAGACCAGCTTCACTTTTTCTTTTCCTATTTTCACATCTGCGACTAGAGCATTTATTTTCTTATCATAAGAAAATTCTGTGTCGAAAATATCTTTTACAACCATTCGTCCAGTGTTATGACGAGTGCCTTCGTAATTCTCTTCGTCTTTTTTTAACTTTTTATCTCTATCTGCTTCTGGATTTCCTAGTCCTGCAATAATGTATGCCATATGTATTTATTTTTTATAATTATACATAGTGTGGCACACATGTAAATCTTGTGTCAAACGATTTTACATATTACAATTGCTCTATACAACTACTCATGGATCAAGAATTATCGACAACCCCATATATACCTCAACCAAAATCCGAAAAAGTGCGAGGTGTAGTGAGGGAGTTTGTCATTCTCGCAGTTATCATGGCCTTTATTTTTCTTGTCTTTCGTCCATATGTCGCCCAGACTTTCATTGTACGAGGAGAATCTATGTATCCGACCTTCGTAAACAATGAATATATGATTGTAGACGAATTAACCTATCACTTCCGCGAGCCTGCACGAAACGATGTCGTCATATTTCGCTACCCAAACTATCCGGAGACATTCTATATAAAGAGAATAATAGGTCTTCCTGGCGAGTCTCTATCGATGAAAGATGGAAAAATCACATTGACAAACAAAGATTTTCCGAAAGGTTTCATATTTGATGATTCGCATGTGAACAAGGAAATCCGGACATATGATACGCTCGATATCACCTTAGGAAATACAGAGTATTTCGTTATGGGAGATAATCGAGCAAATAGTTCTGATTCTAGACTCTGGGGACCGCTCGAGAGGAAACACATCATGGGAAGACCATTCGTAACCATGTACCCTCTCAACAAAATAGGCTTCTTCCCAGGAAAATAATCAAACTCAGATGAAAAAAACTACTACCGAAGCGAGATTTACATATTATAATCATCTAGACAAGATAGGTGAGGTGGCTGTCTACTATGGCTTCACACCAGAAGAGAGTCCTCAAATAAAAAAAATTGATATAGAAAATTCTAAAAACCTTATCGATGGTGATTCCATAGATGATGAGGAAGACGATGGAGGAAAGCTTCCCCTTCACGTCGAGGAAAAAGTGGCCTTATTACGAATGTATCAAGAAAAAAATATGATTTCTAATGCTCAGCCTGTTCTCCTCTATTTCAAAGAACCTTTTCGAGGTTCTTCCAAGAAAGGCTCGTATCCTCGCTACTGTGATATGGAAATAATCGGTAATTCGAGAAGTATAGCAGAAGCCACCCTCATACAGACTGCAAAAATAATCCTCGCGGAAGAAGGATATAAGAATATTTGTGTTGAGATCAACAGTATTGGTGACAGAGATTCCATTGCACGCTTCACGCGTGACCTGACGAACTACTATCGTAAACATGTAAATGATATGCATGCGGAATGTAGACAGCTACTGAAAAAAGATCCATTCGATCTGCTCAGTTGTCAGGATGAAAAATGCAAAAAAATAAATGAAAATGCTCCGCGTTCTATGAATTTCCTCTCAGAATTGAGCCGTATTCATTTCAGAGAAGTGCTAGAATATCTCGAAGCTCTCGGCATTCCCTATAAGATCAACAATCATCTCATTGGTAATCGTAAGTATTGTTCAGAAACTGTCTTTTCAATCATCGATCTCGACCATACGAAGAAAAGCAAATATCACAAAATTCTCGCTGTTGGAGTGCGTTATGACGGTCTCTCCAAGAAAGTAGGGTTCAAAAAAGAGGTTCAGGGTGTGGGAATATCGCTACTCATCAAAGGCAATGGCACCGAACTACGCAAAGAAATAAAGAAAGTGAAGAAACCTTTTGCATCCTTCGTGCAATTGAGTTTCGAGTCGAAACTCCTCAGTCTATCTGTCATTGAGAGTCTTCGTCAAGTGAAGATTCCTCTCTGTTTATCACTTGCAAAAGATCGTCTCGGCGCACAGGTCAGTATTGTAGAAAAAAACCATATACCATACTCCATAATCATAGGCAAAAAGGAGGCTATAGAAAAATCTGCCATCGTTAGAAATATAGAAACTCATAGTCAAGACATTGTCCCCCTAGACGAGCTCGTAAAATACATGAAAAAGCTTGAAAAATAGCCTTATCTATTCTATACAGGCTTCCTCAAATCTTTCCTTGCATTCCCATTTTCTTCATGCTATCATTTCCCCACTATGATAAATGCAGAAGTAACAAGAAACGGCACAGAGAATAGCCTAGGAATACTACGAAGATTTACCAAGAAAGTACAAGGAGCTGGTATTCTTCCTCGTGTACGAAGTATTCGCTACAATCAACGTGTACTCTCTTCTTACAAAGTGAAGATGAAGACGTTGAAGTCTATAAAAAGAAAGGCTGAAATAGCTGAGCTTATCAAGCTTGGCAAGATGCCAGAAAAAACTTCTCGATTCTCTCGCTAAATATGAACAGGAAGAGCCTTTTCGAGGCTATGAAAACTTCAGTTCTAGGAAAAAGCTACGATCTCTCCGTAGCTTTTGTCAGTTCTGAGAAAATTAAAAAATTGAATCTTACCTATAGGAATATAAATAAGTCCACTGATATACTCAGCTTTCCGCTCTCAAAGACTGAAGGGGAAATATACATATGTCTCAGTGAAGCAAAAAAAGAAGCGAGAAAATTTGACCGAAAATACGAAAACTTTCTCGGTTTCCTATTTATCCACGGACTTGTGCATTTGAAAGGATACGATCATGGTAGTACAATGGAGAGTATAGAGACCAAATTTCGAAAACAGTTTGGCATCTGATTTAATGGCACGATCTATAATTACTGGTATCGATGTTGGAACACGCCAAATCAAGGTGGTTATTGCTCATGGAAGCGAGACCAATGAAAATGGTCTACCGAAGATACTAGCAACAGCAATCACAGAATCCCGTGGACTTCGCCATGGGTATGTCGTCAATATCGACGAAGTGACAAAGAGTATCCGTCGCGCTATCACGGATGCCGAGAAAAAGGCTCAGGTAAAAGTAAAAAAAGCCTTTATTGCAATCGGCGGAATAGGGCTTGTGAGCGTTACCTCAACTAGTTCAGTCATCATCAGTCGCGCTGACCTCGAGATCACATCGCTCGATGTGAAAAAAATACAGGAACAATGCGAGAAAGACATCCCTCCTCAAACTATTCTCAATAGGAAGATTATCAATCAGGTACCTCTTTACTATAAACTCGACGGAAAAATAGCTCTCGGAAAACCAGAGGGTATGAAAGCGAGCAAACTAGAAGTGAAAATGCTCTACATCACCTGTCTAGAATCACATCTAAACAATATGATAGAAGCTGTAGAAAACGCTCATATCTCTGTAGAAGATGTCGTAGCTTCGTCCATGGCAGCGAGTCTCATAACTCTGTCAAAATCTCAAAAGATTGCTGGATGTGTACTCGTGAACATCGGCGCTGAGACGGTAGCTGTGTCAGTATTCGAAAATAACATGCCTGTATCGCTCGAAGTCTTCGATATTGGTTCGACAGATATTACAAATGATATTGCTCTTGGTCTCAAGGTTCCTCTCGAGGAAGCAGAACAGATCAAGATCGGCGCTATCACTGGTAGCTCATACCCACGCAAGAAGTTTGACGAGATCGTATCTGCTCGTCTCTCAGATATATTCGAACTTGTAGAAATGCATTTAAAAAAAATGGGAAGAAACGGACTACTACCTGCAGGTATTGTGATAATAGGAGGTGGAGCAAATCTCTCTGGTATAGACGAATTAGCGAAGACTGCTTTGCGTATCCCTGCTCGCATAGGTGGCAAGGATTCTGTTTGGGCAGTAGCCTATGGACTCTGTGCAATCGGTACACGAGTAGATGATGATGTCCCCATAGATACAAGTGTTCAATTTATATCCAAACTCTGGAAAGGTATCCTCTCATGGATCAAGCAGTTTTTACCTTAATCTGTCTAGTTGCACCCGAAACTCCAAGTGGTATGATGTATTTACTTACCAGTATCACCATCATACATGCCCAACATTACACCAGACATAGAAGCATTTGCCCGTATTAAAGTTATCGGCGTAGGAGGTTCAGGAAAGAATGCAGTGAATCACATGATTAACTCCAAGGTTAAAGGTGTCGATTTCATAACAATAAATACTGATTCTCAGGAGCTTCATCACTCACTTGCTAAGAAACGCATACACATTGGTAAAGGTCTTACTAGGGGTCTAGGAACAGGAATGAATCCTGAGATGGGAAAACGTGCGGTAGAAGAAACGAAAGAAGATGTACAAGAGACGATCAAGGGTGCAGATATGGTATTTGTAGCATGTGGTCTCGGAGGAGGCACAGGAAGCGGTGCAAGCCCTGTGGTGGCGCGCACAGCCAAAGAACTCGGTGCTCTCACCGTAGCTGTCGTTACGAAACCTTTCTTCTTTGAAGGTCAACAAAGGTCAAAAGTAGCAGAAACCGCACTCGAAGAGCTCCGCAAGGAAGTCGATGCTATCATCGTTATTCCAAATGACCGCCTTCTTTCTACTATTGATAAAAACACTACTGTAAAAGACGCTTTTGCCATATGCGATGAAATACTCCGTCAGGCAGTTGAGGGAATATCTGATCTCATCACTACTCCTGGTATTATAAATATAGACTTTGCTGATATCCGTACCGTCATGGAGAATGCTGGTTCTGCACTCATGGGTATAGGACGAGCTACTGGGGAAAATCGCGCAATAGAAGCCGCGAAGATTGCTGTCAATTCCCCACTCCTCGATGTTTCAATCACTGGAGCAAAAGGTGTTCTATTCTCTATCGCTGGAGGCGAAGACCTCACCATGTTCGAGATCCAAGATGCTGCGAAGATCATCACAGAATCCATAGACCCTCAAGCAAAAGTTATATTCGGTACTGTGCGTGATGACAAGCTAAAAAAGAATGAGGTTAAAGTCACCGTCATAGCTGCTGGTTTCCCCGAGGGGATAATAAGCAATCCTATCAATAACAATTCTGGTATCGGAAGTGGTCTAATACCGAACAAGCCACTAACATTCGCTTCACAGAATGAAGAACCTGTGCGTGATGACAAGAGAGGTGAGCCTAAAGAAGAAGTAAAAAGAAAGCTTTTCGGTTCGAGTTCAACACCGACACAGATAAAGGATATAAAAGAAAAGGTTGAGGAAAAGAAAGATACAAAGGTAGATGATGACGATGACTGGGGTGCAGTGCCGGCGTTTCTCAGACGATCGAAGTTGAAGTAGGTAGAATTAAAATAGTGCTACAATACTATCCATGACATACGACCTTGCAATTATTGGCGGCGGACCAGCTGGAGTTTCTGCTGGTGTCTACGCTGCCCGCAAACAGCTTAAAACACTTTTCATTACAAAGGACTGGAACAGCCAGAGCACTGTCTCAGAGGGCATTGAGAACTGGATCGGAACAGTGAAGATTCCTGGTGCTGAATTTGCGAAAAATCTCGAAGCTCACCTTCGTGCATATTCAGATGGTGTTGTAGAGATAGTAGTCGGAGAAAGCTGTGTGAAAATAGATAAAATCAATCAGGAAGATGGACAGAAATTCAAAATAAATACTGATAAAGGCTCGTACGAAGCGAAGACCGTCCTCATAACCACCGGCAGTTTCCGCAAGAAGCTCGAGGTTCCTGGAGCAGATAAATTCGAACACAAGGGTCTCACCTATTGCGCTAGTTGTGATGGTCCCCTCTTCAATGGTCAGGATGTGATCGTGGTCGGTGGAGGAAATGCCGCATTTGAAAGCGCTTCTCAACTCCTCGCATATTGCAAAAGTGTAACTCTCATCAATAGAACTGAAAAATTCCGTGCAGATCCTATCACTATCGAAATTGTCTCAAAAAATCCTCATTTTAAGATTATAACAAATGCTATTTCAAAAGAAGTGAGGGGTGACAAGTTTGTGAACGCTTTCATATACACTGACACAACAATCGGAAAAGATATTGAGCTCGCTGTAAGTGGAATCTTCGTCGAGATCGGATCAATACCTACGACATATTTCGTAAAAGATTTGGTAAAAATGGATGAGTGGCAACACATCATTGTTGATCCTCGTACGCAGATGACATCGATCAAAGGTATCTGGGCAGCTGGAGATTGCACTGATGGACTCTACCATCAGAATAATATTGCCGCTGGAGACGCGGTGAAAGCGCTAGAAGATATTTATCTATTCTTGAAAGCTAAGTAGGAAAAATGGACATCGTCGACTTGCGCTCGGACGAGGTCTCATTTTTCACAAACTCCCCATAGCCCCACTTTTTCTTTCTTTGCTTTGGTCTGCAAAGCCTTAAACTCCTTTTGATATTTATATTTCTCTTTATTGAATGTATACTCGCGCGCAAAGCCATTCTCTATCATGATTTTATTGTATAAAGAACCATCTGATAGATATATGTATGCGAGCACTCGTCCATACTTATCATAATCCCCTCCTATTGCTTCTTTTATCTGGTCTTTTTCTATATAAATATCCTTACCGGACAGCAGTTCTTTTGCTCGTGTTGAAGCTTCTCTACCATAGCATTGCACTGGTTTCCTAGGATCGACAACTTCGGGAGTATCGATACCGAGCATGCGTAGTGTGACTTCGTGCTTAGAGATGTTTGCAATGAGTGTGTCGCCATCAAGAACTTTCGTGACGTGATACAAGACGTCTGGTCTTATGTCCTCCGCATATTTATCTTGCACTTCATGAATATTTTTGTGATTTTTAAAATAGATAATAGCGCCAGTCGCAAGTGCGATTATTCCAATGACGATTACATATCCAGTGACTGTTTGGAGGAATTTCTTTGCATCAACCATGCATCAAGACTAACAGAATCGGAACCGTAAAGAAACAGGGCTATAGTTGCCATAGACAGTCCAAAGTCTCTGACACCTATAGCATTGTAACCAACCACAAAAGTAATATTTATAATATGAACAGACAGGAGAAACGCCGTGGTACGAGTAAAAAATCCTAAGAGAAGACATAAACCGAAGACAATCTCAAATGATCCATTGAGATATACTAGTGTGGTCGCACTGAGGTTCGATATTTCAATCATAGATTGCGGTATGAGCTTTATCCACATAGAGGCTTTGATCAATTGCTGAAATCCAAACCAGAGGAATACGAGGGCAATTCCGATACGAAGAATTGTTGGAGCTATAACTTGGAAACGATTATGAAGTGAAGAATTAAGTTGCATATATTATATTATTTATCAATTATTTCCTAATAGTTCCAATACGAAGCTTTGCAAGCATCTTTTCTGGTTTTGGTTGATCATCATGCTGATTAGTAAATGCAGATGTCCCATCTATACCGCAAACAGCAAGAATCTTGTCTCCTCCAGGATGATTTGGAATAAATGAAGTGAGGTCATATACACTATCTCTCACAATAGTCCAGCAACTTTTGATATCATTATGTTTATTCACTTCAGCAAGAGTATATTCCTTCATCGTAGTCGGGGTTGATGTTGATGTGACCGTATTCATGGGATACACAGTGGAATGTCTTGTGCTAAAGAAATACGTCATACTTATGATGATAATGCTGGTGATAATTAGAAAAATAATGATTCTTGTTGTTGATTTCATGAGGACGATTATAACATAAAAATATAATTGTAATTGATATTCGCTATAAGTGTTACGCTAACAGGTTTAATTTACCCACCTTAAGTTTGACAAGACTTATAGGGTATGTTATGAATAATCTCAGAAGGATTGAAAGGAGGTGATCTCTTTGAGATATCACAAGAAGAAAAAAATAAGATCTAATAGAGAGAAAAATGAAGCCAAATGGAGATTGAGAGATGCGTTCAGGCAGGTAGCTCAGCAACTTGGCGATAGTGCCGAGAGACATGTCCATGAAGCATTCGATAATGCAAAAAGTCGTGGTGTGCTTCCGGATTGGATCACAGAATGGGAAAGGACGGATAAGAATTCGAAAATGGATCATTTAGGTGTTGACATCATTTTCCTGACTGATGTAGGCCCCATATTTGTCCAGGTAAAGAGCTCCAAACCGAACGCCCGACAATTCCTATTCGAACACGCCGAGGACAAGACCATTGTCGTCATAGTCAATATACTCCACTCTTATGAAGCGGTGTATAACATGATCATCAAAGAACTGGTAGAAGAAAGGCAAAAAAGAAGATCCCCACGAAGGATCTCAAATCACAAAATATGAATGAAATCATACCCCTTGCTTTTGACACGAAGCGAGGGGTTATCTTATTATGGGTGACCCTAAGCGGATCATACCTCGAACTTTGGATATAATATTTAACTCTTTAATAAAACATTCACTTGCCTCTCAAATTCCTTGAGTCGGACCATATCCTTTATCTTCACCGACAATCATGCCCTGTTTTATGGGGCTTGCAGAGAGGACAGCTTCTAGGTTTTGCTTTGGTGCGCTTACGCATGGCATTATGATATCATATGCTCACCATGGAGCCAGATGCAGAATATTTTAACATACGAAAAGAAAAAGCCAGAGTGATTTTCACTGCTCAAAAGTCTATTCGCAATCCATATTTTCAGACAGACATCATTTTGAATTCCGATGGTTTTCATCATCTACAATTCTCGGCACGACGCGAACGTAATAAGCGTGAACAGCTTTTGAAATTTAGCCTGTTGCCTCTTGGACTCGAAATCATCCGCAAAGCAGGAACTGTTCAGGAATATCGCAAACTCCTGACACCAATCGACAAGCCCTCTCCACACGATGGATCCGTTCTCATGAAGGAAGTAGAGTACTGGGGACTTGTAGCTATTATCGGCAAGAAGAAAATAAAAGTAAGGACTATACTGAGGAGAGTGGGAGACGGCAATATCACCTTCTGGAGTGTAATGCTGTATTCAAAGATCAGAAACGGAAACCAAAGGGTTTTCACCGAAGGTATTGAGGATGAATAGACGCAAAAATACCACCCGAAGGTGGTAACTTTGTTATGCCTGCCTTCAGCTTAGGTATTCCTTAGCTGAACGGGGCTTTCGCCCACAGGCACATGTATATACTAACAGAATGTTTGATGGGATGCAAGGGACAGTCGCTATTTGCCCCTTCCGGCATATTTACACCCCTTTTGTTGTAATTCCCTTACGATATACTGAATTTACAAAGCATATTATAACCACCAGGGAATCGACTCACAACTCCTCGCTTTGCTCGGGTTGCGACCCCGACTCGCTCGCCTTCGCTCGCTCCGTCTTTCTCATCTCCTGTAGTG
>CAZAEF010000019.1:0-14011 GCA_964484315.1 uncultured Candidatus Saccharibacteria bacterium
ATATAATTTGTACCTGTGTATATCTTTATTGTATCTTACTCTTGTCTTGTATTGTTATTTCTGTAGTTGAACTGGAGAGAAGTGCTGCGGCGGTGTATCGATTGCTAGCATTCCACATCATCCAGCTCGTGAGACCAACATCATAAGTCGCTTGTATCTGCGCACGGACCATTTCTTTTGTATAAGTCGTACCGCCAATACTGAAATCTTGTAGCCATGGTCGAAGTTTGAGCGGAGTGGTCGTTGCTATGATGGCACGATCGACACTCTTCTTCATAGCATATGATATCACTTCATAAGGCTTAGACGCTGGATTTGCAATACCCATGAATGTTGGTGGATAATGTGAAGGATAGACCATAGGCGCTACATAATCAAAATGTTCTAGAGCATCCTCAAGTATCTGACCTATGCCTAGATCATCTGTGTTTGATGTTGTCATACCGAAAAGATCAGCAGAAATTGGAATTCCTTTTGCATGAAATGTCTTATCTAGATATGCAAAGAATTCTTTGAGTACAACTGACTTCACTTTACCCTGACTATAAGGATACGCTATATCATTCATATTGCCATCAGATGGGAAACGAATATAGTCGAAATTTAGTTCATCAAAACCAAAGGCATACGCTTCCATACCAATAGCCGTGAGATATTCCCAAACAGGTACTGCGCCAGCATCGAGCCAATGTATATTCTTGCGGTCGCCCCATATTTCCCCCGCTTTCGTCTTGACCGCATGTTCAGGATATTTTTTCACAAAATACGAATCTTGAAATGACGATATGCGTCCGATAACATATATACCTTTATCATGGAGTGTGCCGATGAATTCTTTTATATCCGGTATCCTATTTTCCTCAGATCCAACAATCTTGAGTTTCGGATCTTCTACTTTGAAAGCGATTCTACCGCTATAGTCTTTGATATCGATCACAACTGCATTGAGCTCAGTAGTGTCTATGAGATCGACAAGCTTACCTCGAAGCTCTTTATTACCCGCCACATAGCTTGTCATATATATAGCTTTTACCGCAATAGGGGGTTTTTTGTGTGTAACTATGAAAGGTGGTGGCTCAGCTAGAGCCGAAGCAGTCTGCGCAGTATAGGTAGCCTTATTCAGACCGCTGTTTTCATAATAAGGCAAACTGTACTGAAAAAATAAAATGAGAGCAAATACGAACACTCCGCCACAATACGCCAGAAATATTCGTCTTGTCTTCATACTCATTGAACTTTATTCTCTATAAAAGCTTCTTTATCTTTGGTTTCAGGAATATCTGGAGGAAGATTGTAAGATATGATAATAATCACGAGCCCAGATAATACTGCGATGATCTTATGCCACATCGAAGGGAAACCAAGAAAAAGGAATACCATCACCCATACACCGATCACACAGAGCAATTGTCTTTTTGACATACGAAATATAATTTAAAAAGTATGCGACTATTATACACTACTCTGAAACAATCACCACAAATTCACCTTTTTGTTTCTCAGGAATAGTTGTCAGTACTGCGAGAACTTCTGCAGAAGAGCCTTGTATAACCTCTTCATATATCTTTGTTATTTCGCGGACGATGGTGACTTTCTTCTTCGAACCTGCAAGATGTGTTGCAAGAGACTCTAAGGTCTTCATTATACGATGAGTGGATTCATAGAAGACGATTGTTCTCTCTGAACTCACGATTTCTTTGAACAAAGTCTCTCGACCCTTCTTATGAGGCATAAAGCCTAGGAAAACGAACTCGTGTGTCGGGACACCAGCGATGGATAGTGCGGATGTTAGAGCTGATGGACCAGGAATGGCTACTATTTTCAGTTCTCTATATGTCTCGCGAATCTTAGAAATAAGAAGAGATCCTGGATCAGAGATCCCTGGTGTGCCCGCATCAGTGACGAGAGCGATACTCTTCCCTTCTGCTATAGCAGAGAGGATAATCTCCACTTTTGCTTCACCACTCTGTGCATGATAGCTCATCGTAGGAGTCGTGATGCCATGTTTATCGAAAATCTTTCTGGTAACACGGGTGTCCTCACAGAGGACGAGGTCAACTTCGCCGAGTATACGAAGAGCCCGGAGTGTGATGTCCTCCAGGTTACCGATAGGTGTGGCAATGACGTAAAATATGCTCATATGGTATAGTATTTAGACTATCATGAATAGAGAAA
Organism: uncultured Candidatus Saccharibacteria bacterium; assembly: GCA_964484315.1. Classification (GTDB taxonomy): domain Bacteria; phylum Patescibacteriota; class Minisyncoccia; order Phycocordibacterales; family PALSA-1337; genus CAIOGI01. Next base: position 2,176 of record CAZAEF010000019.1, read on the forward strand.
AACCCATACTGTATATAACCCGTGACCGAGAAAGAGCAGAGGGAATTCCCGAAGATTCTGGCTTTTCTATTATATCAGGAGCTGGAGAAAATACCCTCGATCTTATCGAAAAAACTGACCTTCCAAAAGGTTCGAATATTGTCGTATTTAAGAATTCGAAACAAATAGAGGAAATTGCTCTGAATCGTGGCTGGAATTTATTGAATCCTAGCGCAGAACTTGCAGAACGTATAGAAAATAAAATTACGCAAATCGCTTGGCTAGGTGGATTTGCTCGACTCCTTCCACCACATGAGATAAAACTTGCAAAAGACATCGTATGGAAAAAAACACCTTTCATTCTCCAGTGGGCGCATAGTCATACAGGAGAAGGAACATTTCTTATTTCAAAAGAATCAGAACTATCTCTCCTCAAACAAAAATTTCCCGAACGTGAAGCTCGTATCACTGAATATATCAAAGGACCTATGTTCACTGTGAATATAGTCGTCAGTTCAGATAAAATACTAATTGGAAATGTGAGCTATCAGATCACAGGCATTGCCCCATTTACCGATAATCCCTTCAGCACTATAGGTAATGACTGGAGCATGCCAGCGACACTACTCACCGAGAAGACTCTCGATGAAGTCGGAGCACTCGCCATACTCATCGGCAATAAAATGCAAGAAGAAAAATGGAAGGGTCTCTTCGGTATAGATGTTGTCTATGATGAGGAACGTGATCAGATTTATCTGATAGAGATAAATGCTCGACAACCAGCATCGACAACGTACGAATCACAATTACAGACATCAGTGAAGAATCATGGCATCCCCGGTATCACAATATTCGAAGCACACCTCATGGCATTGAGTGATATTCCAATCACTTCCCCTCTCATCGGTATCAATGATGGTGCACAGATTATCCAGAGAGTAACTAGGGATGTGAAGAGTGTTCCTGCTATTCATCTCGAAAATGCTGGATACAAAATAATCCTCTATAAGAACACTACACCGAACGCCGACCTCGCTCGTATACAGAGCGCGAGGGGTATCATGGAAGCTCATGGGAAATTTAACACACGAGGAAAAGAGATAGAGAAACTTATCGCTATGAAATAATTTATGGAAATAAAAACCCTTTCAAAAGAAGCTCTCGATGTTATAGATTCATACGAACATTTCAAGCTAGGTTCTGCTGTATGTTCTATTCCATATTTTAATAATAGGAAGACGGGCGCGCGCGCGAAGCTCTCCGCCCAGATCGGCAAAGGAAGTATTCGAGATATCATAGACGAAGTAGAGACCAACCTCCTCGGTTATAGAGTAGAGAAAGAATCACTCACAGATGCATCGCTCAAAGAATTTCTCGTAAAGAAAAATATTGGTATAGATTGTTCTGGTTTTGCATATTACATTCTGAACGCTGAGTGCAAATACAGAAACCATGGAAAATTGAGAGATATTCTTCATTTCCCTTTCTCTAGAGGATTGCTAGGTCGACTCAGAGCGAGATTTCGGCCAATTGAAAATATAGATGTCGCGACTCTTGCACATGATACCAATAGCCGAATAATCTCTATACGAGAGATACAGCAAGGAGATATCATAACAATGGTCGGAGGGTCTGATGGTGGTGACCGAGATCATGTGATTGTGATTTACCGAATAGAATCAGAGAATAGTATACCGACACGACTTCATTATGCGCATGCAGTAGCATGGCCGACAGATGGAGAATATGGACATGGCATACATAGAGGAATAATAAGTGTTATCAACCCAGACAAACCGATCACAGAGCAATCATGGCTAGAACAAGGAAAAATGGGTCAAGAAAACTACACTTTCGCACGCGCACAAAAATCTATTTCAACCCTTCGCAGACTGCTTATTTTATGATAATGTAGAGCGATGATAAGCATCCTAGAGGGAACCGCTGATTTCGGCTATATTCTCAGTTTTGCCATCTTCTCATGTCTGGTAGCTTTTTTCTGGTCCCCTTTTTTAATATATATACTCAATCGTTTCCGCATTATAAAGAGTCCAAAAGTAGAGCTGAGTGCCATCGCTTCACGCGCCGGTAAAGACACTACTCCAATCATGGGAGGTCTTCTCGTGATTATTACAGTTGCATTCATGACATTCATATTCAACTGGTCGCGAAGCTTCACATGGGTGCCGATCGGGGTGATGTTACTATCTGCTCTTCTAGGAGGAATCGATGATCTCATGAGCATATTCGGTACAGAGCGTCGCTCGAGGAAACTCAAACATATCATGATGCTCATACGAGTGCATAAAGATATGAAGATGCGTATATGGTATGTCGTAACATTGCCATGGACAATTTTCAAGCGAACCTCTGTGTGGCTCGGATCGAGATCTGATCGCGGTATTCATGTTCATGAAAAACTATTTCTCCAATTCATAGCCGGAAGCATCACGGCATGGTGGGTATATACACGACTCGGTCCAGCATGGCACTACATATATCTTCCTTTTGGTTATGATATTTCTGCAGGTTGGTTCATTATTCCGATTATCATATTGATAGTGATGTTCACCGCAAATGCTGTGAATATTGCAGACGGTATGGATGGTCTCGCTGGAGGAATGCTCATTAGCAGTTTCAGTGCTTTGACACTATTGAGCTGGATCAATGGATTCGGCGAGATTGCCATCATCAATGCCACTACGGTCGGTGCACTCGTCGCCTATACCTATTTCAATATCAAACCAGCCCGCTTCATGATGGGAGATGTAGGATCACTCGGTCTCGGTGCACTCTTCGCAGTGAATACACTAGCTATCGGTGAGATCGGCTCCATATTTTTCCTAGGCTTTATGTTCTATATTGAAGCTCTCACCGTCATTATTCAAGTCTTCGGTCGCTACACTCTTGGTCGTCGCATATTCCGCATGGCCCCATTGCATCATCATTTCGAACTCATCGGCTGGAGTGAGGAGAAGACTATTATGCGTTTTTGGATTATTCATTTTATCTTCGTACTGTTCGGTATTTGGCTCGCTTTACACTAATACAGTCATTATCCTATGGAATATTTACACTGGAAGGAATGTACAATCACTGATTTTTCTGAATCAAATATTTCTGATTTATACAATAAAGGTTTTGTATTTACTCGTATTGGCAAGGGCGTGATGCATCAGACCCGTAGTGTCCGTGTAGATCTTTCGAAATTCGAACTTTCGAGCGAGAATCGGAGAATCCTCCGCAAGGGTGAGAATACTCTTATGAAAAAAATTGCGCTTCCCTACTCTGATTATTCTTGGGAAATTGGGAAGATGGCAAAAGTATTCTATGATACGAAAGCAGGTGGAGCTTTTTCGGTCAATAAAATAAAGGAATTGATTACGACTGAATACAATTTCAATACCCTTCTAGATTTTTCTGAGCGAGGTTATGCGATATGTTATGAAAATAAAGAGGTTCTCCATTACTGCTACCCATTCTATGATCTCAAGGTTTCAGCAAAAGACATGGGTCTTATCATGATGACGAAGGCAATAGTAGAAGCTAAAGAAAAAGGATTGGAGTATGCCTATCTCGGTTCCCTCCAACGTTCTAATGATGTCTACAAGCTACAGTTCTCTGGATTAGAATGGTTCGATGGAAATGAGTGGAGTAAAGATATAGAAAAGGTTAAAATGATTCTGATAAATGAATAATAATCAAAAACATCTCCACGTCATTGGTATCTGCGGTGTAGCCACAAGCGCTCTTGCCATCGCTTTTCACGATAAAGGCTGGAAAGTGACGGGTAGCGACAAAGGCTTTTTCCCTCCTGTTTCGACCGAGCTTGAGAAAGCTTGTATTCCCTTTTATGCTGGTTGGCATCCAGAAAATATGGGAAAACCGGACCTTGTTATCATCGGTAATTCCTCTGGTTCCACCAATCCCGAGACTGCCTACGCAAAGGAGCACAACATCCCAACAATCTCCGATGCTGAAGCTCGCGGTAAATACTTCGCCAAAGAGAACTCCATCGCCTGCGTCGGAACTTGGGGCAAGACCTCTTCGACCGCTCTCCTCTCTCATATTCTCCTCGAAGCAAGAATGGATCCAAGTTTTGTCATCGGAGGAATATCACTCTCAACAGTTCCTGCACGCCTCGGCGATTCACAGTGGAGCGTGATCGAAGGTGACGAGTACAAGAGTTCTCCGTGGGATCCACGACCAAAGTTCGAGCACCTCCACGCCACCCACCTCCTTCTCTCTGCTGTATCTTGGGATCATGCGGATATGTTTCCGACCGAAGAATCATATTTTGATGCGTTCAAGAAGCTTGTAGCTTCTACAAATTTCATCGTTGCATGCAAAGACAACGAAGGAGTAAAGAAAATCGTTGGAGATAAAAATGCCATCTGGTACGGAAAAGAAAATGCAAAATACGTATACAGCGATATCAAGCAGACAAAGGACGGTCTTGATTTTAAAATAAATAATACCGATATTCATTCTCCTATGATCGGTACTTTCCAAGCGGAGAATATTACTGGATGCTTCGCCATGGCGTGTGAAATAGGAATCAATCCGGAGAAAATTGCAAAAGCGATTGCAAGCTTCAAAGGTCTGAAGCGAAGGCTCGAGAAAAGATTTGAAGGAGATGTTACTATCTTCGACGACATCGCTCATTCTCCAGAGAAAGCTTCCTCTATCCTAGAAAATATTCGCGCACTTTACACTGGTAAGATCATCGCAATCTTCGAACCAAACATCGGCGGTCGTCAAAGAGAGGTGTGCGCCAAATACGATAATGCATTCAAGGATGCAGATCTCGTCATCATTCCTCGACTCACAAAATTAAAAATCGGAGATGATAAACCAATGGAAGGAGATGAACTCGCCCAAATGATTGGGAAAACTCATAAAAATACTCAATACATAGATAATGACGAGACTCTTGTTTCGACGCTGATCAAAACAGCGAGAAAAGACGATGTCATAGTCTTTCTCGGCTCACATGGATTCAGAAATATGATAGAAACGACTATTACTTCCCTTCGTCAACAATCTCAGTAGATACAACGCCTTGAGCAACTTTTTTCACTAGGAGAGTCATACCACAATGATTACACTCAATAACCATACCCTCTTTCATCTCTGGATAGCGGGTGATGTCTATATTATTCTTGCATTCAGGACAATTTGATTTCATATACTTCTAATACTACCCGAAACGGTGTACTATATCAATATGTCAATTCAACCTATTACTCCACAGGAATCTCATGCAGAACTTGGTAAAGCCCTCGGTCTTACAGATTCTGCAGTACTCTATTTCAAACGAGAGGACCTACACCGATATGGATCGCATAAAGGTCGCTCTATCCCCTACATGATAGATGAAAAACTAAAACTAGATTGCTCACATTTCGCTATTTCATCGTCAGGAAACGCCGCGCTTGCATCCGCCATGTATGTGAAAGAGCTTAATGAAAAAAGAAAAGAAAAAATAACTATGGAAATTCTCGTTGGCAAACACATCAATACTTCCAAATTAGAGAAATTAGAATCATTGAAAGATGAGAACATTCTCCTCTCTATCCAAGACCGCCCACTCCAAGCTCTCTTTATGAAAACTCAAGACCCAGCAATACAGAGTCTCCGTCAGTCAACTGACCCACTCGCCCTAGTGGGATACGAGTCGCTCGCGAGAGAACTCGAGAATATACCAGAACTGAAAGCGATCTTCATAGGAACATCATCAGGAACTACAGCCCAAGCTCTCGCCGAATATTTCAAAGATAAAGGAGTGGAAATACATATAATACAATCATCGTCATGTCACCCAATGAGCAATGCATTTGTAAAGTATGACGGTGACACTACAGTCTCATTCGCAGATGCTATCGTCGATACTGTCGCTCCGAGAAAATCAGCTATCACTTCTCTCATATCACATAGTGGTGGTAGTGGCTATATTGCTACAAATGAAGAAATATCCAGCGCTATCGAATTAGTAGATAAACACGCGCATATCGTTATTTCTCCTAATAGTGCGTTATCTGTAGTTGGACTTATGCAGGCTATATATACAGGTAAAAGTTGGAATGGATCCGTGGTGTGTATGATAATGGGAAATTAGAGAATGACAAAACAATACCTATAGTCCCCTCACTAATTTTACAAACTTTTCTCCTCTCTCTTTCCGTGACATATGCATTCCATATACTTCACACCCTGGGCTGAAAAGCACCTTATCACCTTTTTTCGCATACTCTTTTGCAAGCGTAACAGCCTCATCTAGTGATGTGGTATATACGAGATCAATATCTGTAAGCGCTTCCATATCTGCACGAAAACCAAGAGTAGCGCTTCCAGGGAGGAGTATAAGGGTTGTCACATATCGCGGTATTTCTAGTATTAAACGGGAGTAATCATGACTCGTATATGCCCCACCAAAAATGAGTACGATGTTTTTTTCTTGCGCTTCTGGTGATACTAGTTTCTTCAGTGAATAAAGTGTGGAGATAGGATTCACCGATGCAGAATCGTTATAGAAATCTATACCATATATCCTTTTCACATGTTCATGATGTCCGCGAAGGCCAACGAAGCTATTCACAACTCTTTCAGATATATCTGGATCTACTTTGAACAGTTCGGCAGTTTGAGTGGCGAGGGAAGCATTATCCCCTTTTGTACGCAACATCTTTGCTTTAGACGTAGTACCTTCATTTTCTCGCAGAGCATCGACCACATCGTCCGGAGCAACAATAAAATTATTATATGTCTGAAAATCGAGCATAGCAAAAGCATTCTTGACCTTCTGATCCGCATCGGCAGTCAATGTGGTAATGACTGCTACATGCGGACTGATACGCGCGACATGATATTCATTCATCATATCCTCAGGTATACGAGCTAGGACAATATCTCCAGCCTTTATCTTGCGCAGGTGTATGAGAGCCCCATATGGCAAATCTGGATCGATAAAATAAAGATTGTGATCGTCTACTTTTGAGAAAGATTTCTTGAACATGCCATAGAGAAGATGTGCTACAGTACTCTTGCCTGAAGCACCCATCACTCCGATAAGGGTGATGACTGGAGCAGATTTCAGAAATAATATATGAGGAAACTCTATAGGAATCTCTGCTTGATTGGCCTTCTTCAAGAAAAGAGACTGTTTTGATATATCTGGTGAGAGAATAATGAGTTCGGCTTGCAGTAACTCATCACCATCTATTTTCCCTATAGACATTCTAGCTAATCCTGGACCTGGTATGCGCGATATAATCCCTTGGATTCGTGCTTCACTACGGATCTCATATAGCGATACTATAGCTCCCGCACGGATGAGAAATCTGATATCAGTTATCATCTCCCCATGGGGGCCGAGCCCAATTACAGCAACTTTCTTGCCCTTGAAATAGGTTTTATAATTCACTCTCCCATTATAGCGGTCTTTGTACTATTTTCAATGAGAGTCTTCACTTTTATGAGTTCTTGGAGTAGAGCTTGAAGCTTCACTGATTCTTCTTCTTGGAGTGCTGTGCTACCAGCAAAGACTGTAAGCTTGCGAAGAAATAAGTTGTACATATCATTGAAGTATTGGTCGAGAACTGCCAAGCTCTTTATTTCTCCTCCATCTCGCAAAGTAAAGTAAGCAGAAGGTTTGGCTATACCTTCGAAGTAAAGATAATCATCTGACAGGATACCCTCAAGCGACGGCGGTATTATAGAATATGTCTTCACGGCAGGTTTCTTTAACTAATAATTTGCTTTGATGCTCACAAATGAATCCTTTGTGACGATCACATGATCGAGAATATTTATTCCTATAATTTTTCCCGCTTGGATCAATTGTTCGGTGATCTCTATATCCTGAGCGCTTGGCAAAGCAGTGCCAGAAGGATGATTGTGAGCGAGGACAATAGCCACAGCGCTGTACTCAATAGCTGGACGAAAAACCTCGCGTGGATGGACAATGTTTGAGTTGATCGTACCTATCGATATAACCTCATCATGAATAATTCGATTATGACTATTGAGATAGAGTCCTCGGAGATGTTCCTTTGGAAGATTGTGCATATCTCGGAGATATTCGTAGGCATCCTTGGCTGTACGTATTGTCGTAAATCCTGAAGAATTCTTCTCATAGAATCTTCGACCAAGCTCTCCACATGCTATGATCTGACACGCTTTCATCACAGGAATATTGAGATCAGAAGCGAGCTTCACAGCGTCTTTCTCTGCGAATATACTTTTCTCTCCATATTCTCTCATGATACGATTGGACATTTCTAGCACTCCTTCTGCGCGAGTCCCCACATTGAGTACTACCGCCACAAGTTCCTGGAGATTGAGCATTTCTGGTCCAACATTCATGAGTTTCTGTCTCGGTTGACTATCGAGAGGTAGGTCATGAATCTTGAGTATGTATTCCTTTAGTTCTCCTTGTGTATCGTGACTGAGGAGGAGATCAGTGTCTTTTATTTTATATATTGTTTTTGTTGGCATGGAGCAATTATAACACTCGATCTTGATAGTACAATCAATTTCATGATGAAAAATTTTATCAAAATTTTATACTTCTGTGGATAAGTAATCAAAAATGCCACTTTTTGGTAGTGACATTTTTGTAAAAGTATTTTTTAGTTTTTTTGAACTGAATTAAATTGATCAATTTAACTCAATCTATTTGATTATATCGTCTCCACTATCATCATATTCGTCTCTTTGATCTTGCCGAGAGGCATGCCGGCAATCACCACTACCTTATCATTCTTTGCGGCAAGCTTGTACTTGACCGTAGCCTTTCGTACATGTGGCATGATCTCTTCTACACTCATAATTTTCGGTACTTTTATAGCATAACAACCATATGAGAGCATGAGCTGATTGGCTGTAACTTGGCTTGGAGTAAGAGCAATAATGCATTCTGCTGGTCGATATCTGGCAACCATGCGCGCTGTACGCCCAGAAGCTGTGATAGCGATGATGAATCGTGCATCTAGCTCATGAGTAGCGAGAACGGCTGATTGTGATACGACATCTGTGACGCCATGTGACTCCTCGTACTCTGCTATCGTATCGCTCGTATAGACATCTGCCTCTACACGCAGAGCGATGCGTGTCATCATCTCTACAGCTTGGACTGGATAATTGCCCAGTGTAGTCTCCTCAGAAAGCATAATAGCGTCAGTACCATCGATAATAGCATTTGCCACATCTGAGACTTCCGCGCGTGTCGGTACTGAGTTTTTGATCATAGACTCGAGCATCTGTGTCGCAGTGATGACTGGCTTACCGATAGCATTACATTTCTGTATGAGCATTTTCTGTACTAATGGAACTTCTTCAGCAGGAATCTCTACGGCGAGGTCTCCACGAGCAACCATGATAGCATCAGAAAGTTTTATAATTTCATCAATATTCTCTAGAGCTTCTGGAGTTTCTATCTTCGCAACAATACCTGCCTTTGATTTTGCCTTATCGAGCATGCTTCGGAGTTCAGTAATATCAGACGGTCTACGAACAAATGAAATAGCCACAAAGTCCACCTTATTCTTTATTCCAAATTCTATATCCTTTCTATCTCTGTCAGTGATAGAACTGATAGAGAGATATGCGCCAGGGAGATTGACTCCTCGACGATTCTTGATCTCCCCTCCTACGATCACCTTGGTGATCACTTCATTACCCTTTATATCTGTGATTTGTAGTTTCCTCGTACCATCATGTACGAGTATATATCCACCAACCTTAACTTCCTTTGGCAAGAGTGGATAATTGATATGCACGATCTTATCATTACCCATAATAGGTTCTGTAGTGAGGGTAAATGTTTGTCCTTCCTTGAGGGTTACTACTCCCTTCTCGAATTCACCGATGCGTATCTTCGGTCCGCCTAGATCCTGCATAGTTGCCACCGTCTTTCCAGTCTTCTCTAGCACCTTCTTCAGATTATCGATACGCACCTGATGTTCATCGAAATCTCCATGGGAAAAATTGAGGCGCATGACATTCATGCCAGCGTTCACGAGCGCGGTTAATTTATCTACGCTTTCAGTAGCGGGTCCAATAGTACAGACTATCTTTGTTTTCTTGCCGAGATTCATGGTATAAAAATTTAATAGTAATAGGAAGTACCATGATATCCTAAAGAATGTTCGAAATCAAGATTTGTTCGGTTGAGTACCACCCACTTTTTTACCAAATTTCAATAGACCATACCCTGCTCCGATGAGGATGAGACCGCCAATGATAAGGGCGAATGGCCAACCGAAACTGTTAGCGAAGTATTCTCCTGTGAATTTTCCTATATATATAAATATGAAAATTGAGGTAGTCTTGAGGATTTGTTGATCCTGACGCGTACTCGCTACATAGAGTCCGACAATGAGCGATAGGATGCCAATGAATTCCCAGATGAGACTTTGATTCGGAGAATATCCACCAAGATATAGGATAGATGATAATATACCCAGACTACCAAATGTCGTGAGAGCCGGCGCGAGGCTTCGATGTTCTGTATTTTTCATAAATGAAGCAAGGAAAAGAAAACTTATACCAACAGCGAGTGTGAGATAACTATATAGATCATCAGTATCGAATGGAGATCCGCTCATCTGTATTAGATACGATACACTGGCATAGATCGCCCATGTACCGAAAAATATCGTAAAGAAAGAAAATACTATAGATCGTTTCAAAGCGAGAGATACAGCGTATATCAGAGTGAAGAGTATGGCTATCGTAGCATTGAGTCCTATGGAATAGGAAATATTCATCTCATATAATAGGACAGATACACCGATCGGAGCGAGCACGGCGCCTATAGCCTGCATGACCGTTGCAATCCCTTTCTGTTTTTTATCCTCAGTATAGAGGAGTATGCCGGATATATGTGCTGTGATAGCGAGACCCAGAGTGATGAGAATACGAATCGCACTGGAAAGGTCACCCCAGAACTTATAGACAAGAGTGACAATTCCCACTAGCAAGACTAATCCTCCTATACCATAGAGAATATTCACCGCGGAAAGTTTGTTCATCTCTTTCTTATATTCTCCAACAGTGACAGCCTTTACCACCTCATCTCGTGTAATAATTCCTGACTGCAACGCCTGATTTATTACGCCTAAAATTTGATTTTTATCCATGGAATATATTTATAATTAATTAACCCAACCGACTAGATGGAAATTACTATTGTAATAGTAATCATTTTGAGTGCCATTTTGTACCACAATCTTCTCTGAAGCTCTACCATTGCGAAGATAGAGACCATTTCTAGTAGAATATCCACCACCACCGAACATCATGCCGAACACCCCACCATTATTATTATCGTAACCACTTGTGACAATAGTACCATCTGGTGCTGTGCCATTTATGAGATTGAGTTTTCGAGCTTCCTCAAATGATATTTCTTTGAAAGTACCCTTCGTAACATCGAAATAATAAATTGTCGGATATACAAGCGTAGGTTTATTTTCTTTTGGTCCATCAGGAAACTTCGGTAATTCTGTTTCTTTCGTAATCTTCCCATCTACGATCTTATACGATGACCATGGAGCCCCATAATTATTGCAGTAATAATAGTATTCCCCACACGATGATCCGACAGTGTATACAAAATCATACTTCGGGTTAAAGAAAAATTTGGGTACTACAGAAAGCGCAACAACAATAAGAATAATAATCAGTGGTAATGAAATACCTATAACAAGCTTCGTTTTTTCATTCATAATGTGCTTATATTAACACGAAATAGACTTTTTGGTGAAAAACAGGAAGTTGACTTTGTGCGCGTGCTTGGGTTCGAACCAAGGACCTTTCGAGTATCAGTCGAATGCTCTACCAACTGAGCTACACG
>CAZAEF010000020.1:0-12805 GCA_964484315.1 uncultured Candidatus Saccharibacteria bacterium
ATAAAGAACAACGTGTTGGTGTATATATCGATGCGCAAAATATTTATCATAGTGGCAAAAATCTCTATCATTCAAAAGTCAATTTTGGACAGATCGTCAAAGATGCTCTCGGAGATCGATCCCTCATACGAGCAGTGGCCTATGTAATCACTACCGAAGCAGGGGATGAGAAGGCCTTCTTCGATGCGCTTACCAAGATGGGTATAGAGACAAAAACTAAAGATCTCCAAATATTCAGCAGTGGTGCAAAGAAAGCAGATTGGGATGTGGGACTTGCAATCGATGCTGTGAAACTCGCACCGAAACTAGATGCTATTATACTCGTCACTGGAGACGGAGATTTCGTACCACTCGTAGAATATCTTCAAATGAATCAGGGTTGTCAGGTAGAAGTAGTATCATTCGGTAAATCCACATCTTCCAAGCTCATAGAAGCGGCAGATGACTTCATTGACCTTGATCAAAATCCTCGCAAATACCTCATAGGACAAAATCAATTCCGAGGAAAAGGGAAACAAAATGGGAGGGAACAAGTTCAACGAGAAGATTCTGTTGATGCTTCAACAGAATAGTCTGGTATAATGAGTTGTAATGAATGAGGATAAAAAAGATAATCTACAAAATAATACCTCGAGCGTAGTTCCAAATACCAATGGCATCGGAAAGTCATCTATACCTCCTCAGCCTCCTGCACCACCACTCGAAACCATACGTACATATGAGAAAGATCTAGCTCGAGCTCTATCGAAAGGTAAACCTGAGATAAAACCCTTATCCGAAGAAGAGAAGCCGACCACAACACCGAAAAACCTCCAGGAGATGAGGAATTCTTTCGTAGTTAGACCATTGAAAAACTATGCTGGGGTGACTATGGCAAAACAGAATAAACCGTCTTTGGTAGAAAAAAAATCTGTAACTAATCCAGAACCTCAACCCTTATCACCAACGCCACCTCCTCCGCCAATACCTACACCACCACCTAGCCAACCACCGAAACCACAGCCAGTAATTCGTACTTATGAGAGTGATGTAGCGGATACTCTAGAGAATAATCAGGCAAATATAGCGACGATGGTAATCGCTGAGAATACCAGAAAGCAAGCTGAGGAAGGTCCTGAGCCTGAAAAACACACAACAAAGAAGCTTATATTTTCACTTATAAGTCTCCTAATCATTGGAGGAGGAATATTTGGAGGCTATTATCTTTATCTCAAGAGTCCACTTTCTACTCCACCTATTATTACTCAACCCATAGTGAGTCGAGTGATAATACCATCTGATAAGAAATCGATATTGAATATAGGAACTCTACACGGTGAGACACTTCTGCGAGATATATATTCTCAGTTCAATAAAGCGTCTCTAGAAAATAATAAAATTCTTGAAATAGTCCTAGAAAAAAATGTTGCGAGCCCTGAAAGCAAAAAGGGTACGCAGACGGCACCCCTCACTACTCGCATCACTGGGTCTACCTTCATTAAAAATGCAGAGATCGATATGCCTGACAACCTCCTACGATCACTCACAGATAAATGGATGCTGGGTATATACAGAGAGAGTAATGGACAGAGCACTCCCTTCATCGCTTTTACAACCGACTTCTTCCAGAATACTTTCGCAGGAATGCTTGGTTGGGAAAAAACCATGCCAGATGATCTCGCAGAGATATTTAATTATAAAGAAAGAATCCGTTCGGAGGCTCAGAATGCTTCATCGACAATCTCATCGTATTTTTCAATACAAGGAAAATTCATAGACCGATCTATTCGCAATAGAGATGTGAGAGAATTCATATCGAGAAATGGTGAATTACTCTTCCTCTATTCTTTTATTACAAAAGATACATTCGTAATTACCACCACAGAAAGTGCCTTTATGGGGCTTGTGGATCGTGTTGAAAACCAAACCTATGTGAGGTAGAATACAGGGATGGATAAAAAAGATATTCAATATTTCAAGACAAAATTAGAAACTGAAAAGAAAATTCTAGAGGACGAACTTGGCTCTATTGGCCAAAAAGATCCTGCAAAGCCGAATGGTTGGGAAGCAAACTCCGGACATATGGAGGTAGATACTGCTGATGAAAATGAAGTAGCTGACAAAATGGAAGAGCTTGAGGAGAATGAACTTATTCTCGAGCAACTAGAGAAGCAATTAAAAGAGGTTAATAACGCTCTATTACGTATTCAAAAAAACACTTTTGGGGTATGTGAGGTAGGGGGTGAGGTAATAGAAAAGACACGCATGGAAGCCAATCCTTCAGCTACGACATGTATCAAGCATATGAAATAGCTCTGCTGTTGTATTAAAAAAATCTAACATAAAAATCTCTATTGCGTACATAGAGTTTTTTATTGTCCATTATAAGATTTTATAAAAATTTTATCAGGATTTTATATAGATTTTATCTCACTATGCTATGGTGGTGTTATGAGTGTCGCAAAGATATATAGCGCCCAATTATCTGGACTATCAACACATATAGTGACAATAGAAGTAGACCTTTCGAACGGTTTACATGCATTTACCATAGTTGGTCTAGGAGATAAAGCGGTAGATGAAGCAAAAGACCGTATCTCTGCGGCGATCAAGAATAGCGGATACACATCTCCCAAACAGAAAAATCAAAAGGTGGTGATATCTCTTGCTCCAGCCGATATCCGTAAAGAAGGGCCGTCATTCGATCTAGGTATGGCACTTTGTTATCTCTCAGCAAGCGGTGATATTGTATTTGATTCAGATAAAAAACTATTCTTTGGTGAATTATCTCTAGAAGGAAAGGTGAGGAAGGTAAGTGGCATACTGCCCCTCATACAAGGAGCATATGAAAATGGTTTCCGTGAGATATACATACCCAGAGAGAATGCTCTCGAGGCTGGACTCGTGCGTGGTATGACTATATACGCCATCGAAACTCTCGAAGAAGCTGTGGGACATCTCATATGTCGCAAGGGTAGTGTTCTCGTGCCAGAACCCACAACAAAGATAGTCTCTACGAAAAAATCTTATGACACTGACTTTGCTCTAATCCAAGGTCAGGAAACTGCAAAAAGGGGTCTGGAAATCGCTGCAGCAGGAGGACACAATATAGCGATGTTCGGTCCACCCGGTACTGGAAAAACTATGCTTGCCAAGGCATTTATGAGTATTCTGCCAACACTCAGTCATGAAGAAATACTCGAGGTTACAGGCATACACTCTACAGCCAGGACACTCAATGCCCCATATATCACCGAACCACCATTCCGCTCTCCACATCACACAGCTTCATATGCATCTCTTGTTGGAGGTGGATCTTTCCCTCGACCAGGAGAGATAACTCTGGCACATCGTGGAGTACTCTTCCTCGACGAATTCCCTGAATTTGACAGGAGTTCTATCGATGCATTGAGACAACCTCTCGAAGATAGAATAGTGACAATATCGCGAGCACGAGGAACTCTGACATTTCCTGCTCAGTGTATTCTCATAGCATCCATGAATCCATGTCCATGTGGATATGGCAAAGAAGGACATGGAATAAAGAGGTGTATGTGCAGTGATAGAGACATAGCATACTATCGCAAAAAAATTTCAGGACCAATTATCGACAGGATTGATCTTTGGGTTTCTGTATCAAAAGTAGAGTATGGAAAACTCGCCGGATATGAAACGAATACAAGTCTTCGAAATGAAACCTCAGAAATTATAGGAGTGAGAGTTGCAAAGGCTCGCAAAATCCAGAAAAAAAGATTCAATAAATACAATATTGAGAAGAAACTACTCAATAGTGAGATGAGTGTATCTGATATAGATAAATGTATCGTCCTAAGTATGGAAATAAAGAAATTACTCACAACTTCTGCAGAAAAACTAGCCTTATCTGGCAGAGCATTCCACCGAGTGATAAAGGTGGCTCGTACTATTGCTGATCTAGCAGGGAATACAGAGATAGAAAAGGAGCATATACTAGAAGCACTCCAATATCGACAGAAGTCCTAATCTAGAATGGATTCTTTGCTCCTCGAATTTCGAAATGAACATGTGGTCCTGTGGTCTTACCTGTCATACCAACCTTGGCAATCATATCTCCCTGTTCTACACGCTGACCTACCGTCACAAGGTTCACAGAATTATGCGAATAAAGAGTCTGTGTGCCATTTGTATGAGAAATAATCACATAATTTCCATATCCTCCATTCCATCCACCGTTTGACATACTTGCTATTACTATTCCTCCAGCAGATGCATATATTGGTGTACCTACTGAAGCAGCTAGATCAACACCGTTATAACCATGTAATCCTTGAGATTTTCTTCCTCCTATTATCGGTCGTGAATAATATCCTGGGTAAGATGGACCATTGGCATCGTGAAGTTTCGCTGTGGTCTTTACTCCATTTTTTATAATCGGCCGTACTTCTGTCGGCTCTGCATCCGGAATGATGATAGTATCTCCATCTTTGAGAGTTGAGCTTATAGTGAGGTCATTGTCGAGAAGGACTTCACTCAGATCCGCCTTGTATCGCGCAACTATAGATTTAATTGTTTCTCCTTTCTTCACTGTGTGGCGTACACCAGATATAGGGAGAATTATGAGATTCTGTCCTTCTTTTATAACAGGATTTGCTCCTAGACTGTTCGCCCAGATGATGGTATTGACGGATACATTGAACATTTTTGCAATCTGAGAAATAGTATCTCCACTACGCACTGTATAGAGACTGATCTGAGTATTATTTACAGCATCATCTAACTCTCTGATGGTACCAGATGGTCCTATCTCAGCCAGAAGAGAGTTCTCTGAAGCAAGTACTGTTCTATCCTCAAAATATGTCAGGTTTGGATTGGCTACAGCACGAAGAGTGAACATATTTTGCGAATTTTGTGTATCTTTGATATCAAGAGTCTTGGCATATACTTGATCACCAACTACTGAGTTAAATATACTGGAAAATAGACTGGCGTGAGTGGTCTCTGGATATAAAAATGATGATACTAGTATAACAATAGCTAGAAGAACCTCGATAGAAAGGTTTATAAATTGATATGTATTTTTCGAGAATATTTCGCGTATGAATTGCATAATAGAAATAGTCTCTCGGCAAGGTCTGGAAGTCGTCTTTTGGACGATACGGTAGGTTCAGAAGTTTCAGTGTATGGCTCTATTGAGCCATATTTATACCTCTATTTAGGAAGGTACTCACCTAGACTACGTGAACCAGTTTTAATTGTCAATAATAGACAAAACTATGCTATAGTGTTGCTACATGAACGGAAATATCTTAAATTCTCATCAACAAAAAGCAGTGGGGACTATTTCTGGCCCTCTCCTCATTCTCGCTGGCGCGGGCGCTGGAAAAACGAAAACTATTACACATCGTATTCTTAATTTAATCAAGAACGGTGTTGAACCTTCGAAAATTCTAGCTATCACTTTTACCAATAAAGCTGCGAAGGAGATGCGTGATCGAGTTTTTCATCTTCTCGATAGCGATGCAGGACTGAATCAACCCATATCTTCCACGAGTCGTCCATTTGTCAGCACATTTCACGCTCTAGGAGTACATATTCTCAAACAGAATGGTCAATTAGCTGGACTTCCAAGGCATTTCACCATATTTGACCGTTCAGATTCGAAGAGAGCGATGAAAGAAGCTGTGGAAATCTTAAACCTGGATCCGAAACAGTTCGAGCCCGGATCGGTTCTCAATGCTGTATCAAGGGAAAAGGGAAATGGGGTAACGTGCACTGATTATTCTAACAAATTAAATGGTGGAACATCGGATTATTATAAAAAAACCGTAGCTGGAGTTTGGATTGAATATGAAAAGATACTTACAAAAGAAAAAGCTGTGGACTTCGATGATTTACTATTGAAAACCTCTATTTTACTTCGTAAATTCCCCGATGTTCGTTCGCACTATGCTTCTATCTGGGAATATGTACATATTGACGAATATCAAGATACTAACAGGGTTCAGTATGAGATCGCTGAAATGCTCGTGGAAAAAAGTCGCAATATCTGTGTGGTGGGGGATATTGATCAGATGATATATAGCTGGAGAGGGGCAGATATACAGAATATTCTCAATTTTGAAAAGGATTATCCAGAATCTGTCGTAGTCGTCCTCGAGGAAAACTATAGATCTACCCAGACCATACTCGCGGCTGCAAATAATGTGATCAAGAAGAATCTCATGCGTCGTGAAAAAAATCTCTTCACGAAAAATGTAGAGGGTGACAAGATCGAGCTCCTTATTTCATATACAGAAAAAGAAGAAGCCAGAGTTATAGCAGATACAGCTCGATCACTCATAGAACAAGGTGTTGATCCGAAGGAAATATGTGTACTATACAGAGCAAACTTCCAATCCAGAGTCCTCGAAGAATCATTTCTTCATAAAAATATTCCTTATCAGATCCTTGGTGTAAGATTCTTCGAAAGAAAAGAGGTGAAGGACACACTCTCATTCATACGAGCGGCGCTCAATCGTGAAAGTTCTGGTGATATGGTGCGCATTATCAATGTTCCTCCTCGCGGTATTGGCAAAGCGACAATGATAAAAGTGATTGCTGGCCAAGAACATACTCTCGGTCAGGCTCTACGTGCGAAAGTTGGACAATTTCTCACACTTCTCGATCGTATAAAACATACAGCTCTAACTGCAAAACCTTCAGATCTTATCAAATACATTATACGAGAAACAGGTATGGAATCTGTATATAAAAATGGTGGCCCAGAAGAACAAGAAAAGCTAGAAAACCTCAGGGAATTAGCCACCGTTGCAACACAGTACGACGATATGCCTCCTGAGGAGGGTGTAGAGGCGCTCCTCTCAAATGCCGCACTCGCAACAGATCAGGATGAACTCGAAAAAGATCATAATGCAGTGAAACTCATGACAGTGCATGCATCGAAAGGGCTCGAGTTCGACTATGTACTCATCGTCGGACTAGAACAAGATCTTTTTCCTCATCAGAGAATTGGTAAAGACGAATTGAACCAATCTGAAGCAGAAGAAGAGAGGAGATTATTCTACGTTGCTATCACCAGAGCGCGAAAAAAAGTATTTTTGAGCTACGCTCAGCTCCGTACGATATATGGTGCTCAAAAAGTAAACACTGCATCCGAATTTATTGCAGATATTGGTGATGAACATATCGTATCTGGAGAGACTGCAAGTGGTGATGGTGATGGTGTTGATGAAGTATCAAATAATAGGGGATATGATGAACCAAGAGGAATCAAAGCAATTTTTATTGATTTTTAATATATTTATGGAAATAAATCAACAATCTAATACAGGATCTGATAACGAACTGAATTTCATAGCAAAGAAATCTCTCGGCCAAAACTTTCTCCACGCTCCACAGGTGGTGTCGGCCATGGTGCATGCTACGAATATTACTCTAGGAAATACTGTACTAGAGGTTGGCCCTGGAAAAGGAGTGCTCACTAGAGGACTCCTAGATGCAGGAGCTTCTGTTATTGCTGTAGAGAAGGATGATAGGGCTATTCCTTTTCTCAAAGAGAAATTCCAGAACGAGATTATCCAAGGAAAGTTGAGACTAGTACATGGAGACATCCTCGACTTCAACCCTCTCGAATATGGACTCCTGACAGGAAACTACTCTATCACTGCAAATATCCCCTACTACATCAGTGGTGAATTCCTCCGTAAATTTTTCGAATCTAGCGCTCAACCTAGCCGTATTGTAGTGATGTTACAAAAAGAATTAGCGAAAAGGATCGTGGATACGAAAGGGAGCATACTCTCTATATCAGTCAGGGTATATGGTGATCCGAAGTATATTACCTCCGTTCCACGAAAATTCTTCCGTCCAATGCCAAATGTGGACTCTGCTGTACTCCTTATCGACCATATTTCCAAGGATTTTTTCATAAATAGTTCTAATGATGTCAAAATTGATGAAAAAAAGTTTTTTGATATTGTAAAAGCTGGTTTTGCTCACAAAAGAAAGGTTTTGATCAAGAATATTGAGGAAATTATCCCTCGTAATAGCCTCGACACTCTATGGGAAAGGGAAAAATGGTCTCTCACAGTACGAGCAGAGGAGCTCAGTCTAAGTGATTGGAGAAAAATAGTATTGTTGTCCACAGAAATATGAAAAAAGCGTAGGTTGCATATCATTTTCTTGATATAATCATATACAGTATTTCAAATACTGCCTGTGATCTACCCACGTTCAAAAATAGGCTTAAAAAGTATTGTGCTTATCCTTGTAGCGATCCTTGTCGTAGCAGGGTCTTTTGTCATTGCTGAACGTCGTAATAGCTCAAACAAAAAAATCGTATACACTTCATCTGTTACTCCGAGAGAGAACTCTCTAAAAGCAGATTTGCAAGAAGTAGATAGCGACACCGATGGACTCAAGGATTGGGAAGAGGTGCTACTAGGCACAGATCCTCACAATCCAGATACTGATAAGGATGGCACCTCTGATGGGAAAGAGGTTACCCTCGAACGCAATCCTCTGATAAAAGGCCCGAATGATTCTGCAAAAGCTACGGCTTCTACAGGTGTTACAACAAAAGAAAATTTGACCGAGACCGACAAACTTGCCAGAGACTTCTTCGCGCGATACATGGAATTGCGACAAGTTGGACTATCGAAAGATAAGCTGAGTCAGCAGGAGCTCGTCGGAACCGTGCTCAAGAACGGTATTGTGATGGCAAAGCCAAAGACATATACCGATAGAGACATTATCGTCATAGAAGATATCAGCACTGACGCAGTGAAGAGGTATGGGAATGATGTAGGATTAATTTTCAATAAATATCCGACCACTGGTCGAGATGCTCCTATCGTTGCGAAGGAGAGTCTTACAAAAGAAGATCCTGATATTCTCAAAGAACTTGATCCTGATATCAAAGCTTTTCGAAACATCATACGCGATCTTTTGAAAGTGAAAACACCACGATCTATTTCTGTACTGCATACCAATCTCATTGGCGCTATGGAGAAATTCCTTTTTGTATACGAATCATTGAGGAATGGCGGTGTAGACGCATTGAAGAGTCTCCAGGGTGCGAGTATGCATCTAGAAGCCGGTAAATCCCTCATCGACTCATTGCAGGCATTGAAGAATAACCTTGTCTCGCTTAATATCACATATTCATCGAACGAACCTGGAATGCTTTTTTTCAAATAATATATGCATAATTATTTCTTTAGAAAAATCACAGCTACTCTTCTCATCATAACGATGGTTATAGGAATAACAGGTCTACCTCGAATAGCAAATGCTCAATTAGCTGTTGCCGAGGTCAACTCCACCCCAAGCCTTTTTCAGCAGATATCGAATACACTAAGTGCGATAGGCACATCATTCTCTACTTACTCATTACAATTCAAAGAGTATGTCCTCGATGGACTCGCAAGTATGCTCGTGAAGCAGATCATCAGACAGATGACGGCAAGTGTGGTCAATTGGATCAATTCTGGGTTTGAGGGAAGTCCATCATTTATGACAAACCCCGGCTCATTCTTCCTAGATATGGCAGACCAGATCACTGGTGATTTTCTGAATAAATATGGCGGACCTCTCACAGCTCTATGTTCTCCGTTCAGTATCGACATTCGTCTTGCTCTGGCTTTCAAATACCATCCTAATATACAGAAAAGATATACCTGTACTCTAGGAGCAATAATAAAAAATTCAAAAAGCGCAGTGGAAGGAGCGACGCTCAATGGCTTCACAGCTGGAGACTTCAAGCAGGGAGGTTGGCCAGCATTCGTATCTATGACGACCGAACCTCAGAATAATATATATGGGGCATATCTCGAGGCTGATAGTGAACTTTCCATCCGTGTGGCAAATGCCCAGATACAACAAAAAAACGAGCTCAATCAAGGAAAAGGATTCCTTTCATGGAAAGATCCGAAGTGCGCGGCTGGTGTAAAAGCTCACAATACCGCTATTGCTAAAGATTATGCGGATCTAGAGAATACAACAGGAGAAAATTATGCTGAAACAGTTGAAAGAATGCAGGCATCAGCAACCAGAACCAACCTTGAGGATTTGGAAAATGCTACTGGTGCTGACTACTCTAGGGTGAGTGCAAGAATAGGTGGTGATGTGACACAATCTGTTATGAAAGACAAGAACGATTGTCCTGTGCAAACCCCTGGATCTGTTATAGTGAGCGCGCTCGAAGCGAATGTCAATGGCCCACTCCACGAACTCCAGCTAGCGGATGAGCTCAATGAGATCGTCAACGCTCTCTTTGCTCAGCTAGTCACACAGATTCTCAAAGCAGGACTTGGGGCTGTCAGTGGAAGCAGTGCTAGCGACTCTACATCATACATATACGATATACAACAAGAGGCAAAGAATGATACGACAAATCTATCTAATATACGCAATGAATTTATTAAGAGTGTCGAGAAGTATATCACCGACACATTGCAGTACAAGAATAATAAGGATCAATCTCTCAATGTTATGCTCGATGTGAAGAAATCATTCGATAATGTAAAAGCCTGCTATGACAATAAGATAAAGAATTCCATACCTCCTCTCAATACATATGACATCAATCGCGCGCAGGGCAAGATAGTAGAAATTGATTCAGTATTGAATATCTCGGTGAATCCACAATCTAGCAAACTCCTTATCCAAGCTCAAGAAGCGGATAAGAGATATTCGATCCTCACATCCATGAAGACCACGGCGCTCACAGCAAAGACTGTGAATGATATGAATAGTCCAAGTCAGGAACTTGGCAGGATGATACAGAATCAGAGTCTTGTGAATGCGAATGATATTGTAGCTTCACAGCAAGAGCTTGCTGATGTCCAAGCGACAGCTACGACACTGAAGGCTGATGCGAGCAGAAAATCCCAAGAATGCGATATATTCCCAAATGATTCTGGAGGTTTTAGATAATTTATTATGAAAAAGTACTTGATTACAAATAAATACTTTATCCTAACAATACTCATCGCACTAACAGGTGCAATCTCTATTCCTCTTGGTGTGCACGCAGAAGAGACAATCATATCTCGCTTTGCTCTCAGTGGTATCAATAACCTTGTTGCCGGTCTTGCCAATATTGCCCTGACCGCGTCTGCGGCTTTTGTATCGATGACAGGAACATTCCTCAGTATATCGATGAATATTACAACTCACACAAAAGACATTTTTGATCAGATTAGTGGAATAAAATCTGTATGGCTTACCATCCGCGATCTATCAAGTATGTTCATAATATTTTCCCTTCTTTATTATTCGATAATGACCATCCTAGGAATGGGGGGTGATCTCAAAAAACTTATAGTCAATATTGTCCTAGCTGGTGTCTTCATAAACTTCAGTCTCT
The DNA here is from genome assembly GCA_964484315.1 of uncultured Candidatus Saccharibacteria bacterium. GTDB lineage: Bacteria > Patescibacteriota > Minisyncoccia > Phycocordibacterales > PALSA-1337 > CAIOGI01. Next base: position 11,327 of record CAZAEF010000020.1, read on the forward strand.
TCTTTGTGAAAGTCGGAGTCGACGCGTCTAATCTCGTTTCTCTTCAATTCTACAATGCCATATCGCCAAACACCGCTCAAAACTTCAGTGTTAGAGGCGTATTTAATAATGGAGGTATTTCAAATATATTCATGCAGAGCTTGAAATTACCGACTATATATAAGAATTCAAGCGCGCTCAAGGGTGTCGATGTCTTCATGGGTCTCAGTGTAGCAATGATAGCTGGTGTTGTGATAATGATAACCGCAGGATTAAGCTTTCTCGCGGCGGCTATCGCTTTCACCGCGCGCACAGCAATCATCTTTTTTGTCATGGCGCTATCACCCCTATTCTTTGCTGGAATGATATTTCCTCAAATAAAAAAAGAAGTCTCTGATAAACTCTGGGTTCTACTCAAGGGACAACTTCTCTTCATGCCGGCATACTTATTTCTCATGTATATAGCTCTCAAAATCATATCCGATGATAAGTTCACATCGATATTCAATCCTTCTGTTGGTACGACAGCGGATCCTTCATCATTTGGTCCTGTATTGATAGGGACAATCGTGCAATATGTGATAGCGATGATTTTCATAAATGCTCCACTCGTAATGGCTATATCTCTCGGTGGCAAGGGTATGAGTTGGGCTCCAGGAGCTTCTGGATACAATGCGGTAAATAGTTGGCTCGGAGGTAAAGTGGCTGGGTTTGGTAAGGATATTTCAAGTCTTGCAGGAAGAAGCACCATCGGTTGGGGAGCGTCAAAGATAGATAAATGGGCGGAAGGAACGTCATTTGGAAATAATAGGATTGGTAGGAGTCTCCGAAGCGCAACTGTGGGAAATATAGCGTCAGCGAAGTTCGGTGGTTCATTATCAAGAAAGGATGATGAGAAGTTGGATAAGGAAATAGCGAAGAAAAAGAGAGAAATAGATAGTGTGAAGGAATTAAAATTGGCAGTTGATGCAAACAACACGCAAAAAATTAAAGATGCTCTCAAGAAGATGTCTCCAAATGAAATTGCTAATCTTGATAAAGATACCTTGACCAAATCTGCCTTAATACCGCACCTCTCGAGCGATGTGCATAAAAATATAGAGAAAGGGGATAAAAGTGATGCAGATAAAGTTGCCATATTCAACGCAAGAGTTGAAGCTCTTAATGATTCAATAACCCAAAACCAACCGCTTATGACAAAAGCAATTATGAAAAATATGACTGGTTCAGATTTGGAAAGATTACTATCTGATCTTCCAAGTGGAGCTTCAATTAATAACGAATTTATCGATAATTTGAAGCCTGGTCAATTGAAAGATATGGAAAATCTAGAAGATGGAATCCTCAAACAAATCGGAAGGAAAATCTACGCAAGAAGAGCTGCACCTGGAGTAGCTGCCCATCCTGCGTGGGATCATATAGACAAGAATAAATCACTATGGACATAAAAATATATGGATGAATATAAAAAACAACTTTACGATATCGCTTACTCAGAAG
>CAZAEF010000021.1:0-12248 GCA_964484315.1 uncultured Candidatus Saccharibacteria bacterium
GATAATAATATATCTCTTACTTTATTTCTAATGGTGTTGAATTGAGCATTGTCCACTTTTGATACAAGGTTTATTAGCCTATAAGCACTTATAAATCTTAATTGAAAGAGAAGTAGTGTCCTTCTTTTTCCACCTAAGATTATTTCGTGTGTATAATGACTGATTTTTTCTGTGCTCGATATAGGAACAGCCCATAGAGTATCCTCACTTATCTTCTTCAGTATAAGTACGGGTCGTTCGAAATTTCCATTTTTACCATCGATTTCCTTGTGTATGTTAACCCCTATAGATGTCCACCATATTTCTCCTTCAAGAAAAAAGAAGTCGTCAAGAATTATCCGGCTATTGATAATCTTTTTCTTATGCCCCCACTCATCAAAATTTTTAGTATATATTTCTCTAGATTCATTTTCCATTTATAAAGCATAACAAAAAGAGATAAAATTATTATAAAATCTTAATAAAATTTTGATAAAATATGTAGTTATGTAACAAAAAACATAAATAGTGAAGATCTGAATAGTCATATGCTGATTCTTATATATACCTATACCATCATCTTAAATTATGCAATAATACCTCCATGTCAAAAAACGCTTTTCAAAAGATCCTTATTTCTATCGGCGTTCTTATTGTACTCATCACTATTATGGGTAGTATAACAGCGAGGAAGTTATCCAAGCGTCTATATGATGTTGATATGCATCTTGCCAGACTAGAACAGAATATAGCTTCGACCACGGTCAAGATAGAGGGCATGCTCACGAAGACCAAGACTGATCTTTCGAACGCCCTAGATCAACAGAAGCAGAATGTTGGGACTATAGAACAGAGGCTCGGTGTATACCAACAGCAGGTCGGATCGATAGGTGGTACAGTCAATACACTTCAGAAATTGAGTAAAACAGATCCACAATTCCTCGCAAAATATTCGAAAGTCTTTTTCCTAAGTGAGAATTATATTCCTGCTCGTCTCGTCGAAGTTCCAGACAAATATAAGTACTCAGACACGAAGCATCCAACCGTGCTTACAGACATTTACCCTCACCTCGAAGCTATGATAGGAGATGCGAGTCGAGAAGGGGTGACCCTCTATGTTTCCTCGGCATATCGATCATTCGCTGAACAACAAGCACTCAAAGGTCAGTACAAGATCACTTATGGTTCTGGCACAGCCAATCAATTTTCTGCAGATCAAGGCTATTCTGAACATCAGCTCGGTACTACAATAGATTTTATCACCCCAGGACTCGGTGGAGTGGTAGATGGTTTCGAAAAGACCAAGGCTTATGAATGGCTCATGGCAAACGCTTATCGTTCAGGCTTCATTCTCTCATATCCAAAGGATAATAAATTCTATGTCTTCGAACCGTGGCATTGGCGCTATGTTGGGGTGAAGCTAGCGACAGATCTTCACAATGCAGGTCAGAATTTCTATGAGTGGGATCAAAGAAAGATAGATGAATATCTCATCAACTTCTTCGAATAGTCATTTAATTAAGAGTAATACATAAAATAAAAGAAAGTATCTCTTCAGGACTCGCGTAATTGCCTGCTGGCAATTCGCTCTTCTCGCACCGTCGTGCTGCGAAGGGTCCTTCAGAAATACTTTCTTTTATTTTAAATTAAACTAACTACAACTATGAAAGATGCTTTGAAACAAGCTTTGTCATTTCGAACATATTGACCACATCTTTACCACCGAACACTTTCTTGAGGTCGGCGTCAGCCATGATATTTCTCTTGTTCTTTGGATCCTGTAGATTCTTACCTTTGATATAGACCCAAAGTTTCTTTACAACCTCTGAACGTGGAAGTGGACCCTTACCTACTATGACAGCGAGCTCAGGGCTTACTGTCAATGGCTTCATAAATGCAGAATTTGGTTTTGGCATGATATTTTAATTAAATAAACGTGGTATGGGAGAAAGTATAGCACACTATTTCAAACGAAGGTAGTCGAATATACCAGTTAACCCGACTGCAGAAGGGAGTTTTATATTCTCTATTATCCCTGAGCGAGGTTTCAAGTATTCAGTAGAATTTGGGTAGCGTAGGAGTACTTGAGAGAAGATATAGATAGAACCAGCAGTAATAGCAATCATTACTAGAGCTCCTATTACTGTGAATATATTCAATTTTGTGCGGATTGAACGAATTTCTTCTGGAGTAGGGGAGGTTGGTCGAGAAGATTTGTAGGCCTGATAGAGATAATATGTGAAGAATAAGCTAATAGGGACTATGATGAAGTAATTGAGGAAACTCATAATCAAACTTAACGCCATTCCCTTTCCAAGTATAAGATACGGTATGACAGCAAGTAGGCTTATCAATATTGTAACTATACCAAGGTAAACTCCTTTCCCAAATACATCTAACAATCTATCTTTTGTATAATATGCACTTTGTATAAGAGCTTCGGAACCGTGTTTGCCATCTACAATATATGCGAAGTATACAAATATCAAGCTTAGGCTTATGAATATACCAGGAATAATGAGTAATGCTATGCCTCCAAATATAGTGATACCTGCGAGTGCATTTATCCAGATATAAGGCAATAAAAAAGCAAATCCAGCTTTGTAAGCCCCCATCGCTCCTCCATCAGATATTCCATTTTTCGATATGATATGGATGAAGGCGATACCTGATACATAACTGATCACACTCGAAACGATAATCAATGGAATAGCTACCATTGGGTTCAAAAGTGTAGAGATAACTTCTGTAAGGACAGAAACGATATATGTTATCCCTGCCACTTCCCAAATAAGTTTCCAATTTGTCTTATAAAATGCTATTGCCTGATCGAGTATTACTCGAGCCTTAGGCACCGTTGCCACTGACTCTGTTGTTTGCTGTACAGGCGCAGGTTGTTGCGTCTGTTGTGTTGTTTGGTCCATAAATATAATTAAATTTTAATAAAATACTTAAATAACGTCCCGACCGATTCGAGTATGATTATAACATAAGAGAGAGCACTATCGATGCAGGGAGTGTTTTTCATGGTATTTATGTACCTTCTTGAAATGTTTCAGATACGCAACCAAGATAAAGCTGATAATAACCATCAAAAACCAAGAAGTTATCTTGCTAGTCGAGACAACACTCCAGCTATGGATCTGGTCAGGGTATTTCCATGCGCCGAGATATGTAGAAATATTTTCAGCGATCCAGATGAAGAATGCGATCAATAGGAATGATAGATTCATCGGCATCCATCTACGAATATTGGTGACAGTGAAATACACTTTCGTCTTCCAGAAAAATGCAAAGACAGCAATAATCAAAAAGATTCGGAAGTCATATATGAAATGATTGGTAAAAAAGTTAAGGTAAATGAGAAAACAGAGTAAGACGCTTAATAAATAATGAGAGTAATTTGTCAGTTCCAGTTTCATTATCTTCCAAGCTTGGCTTATATAGCTTCCGATTGCCGCATACATGAAGCCGCTATATAGAGGCACTGTTGCAATCTTAAAAAATGCATCTTCTGGATAGCTCCATGAGCCAATACTAGGACTAGTTTTATAAAGCTCTAAAACCAAGCCGATGATATGGAATAAAAAAATAACTTTCACTTCATCCTTTGTCTCCATCTTAGTCAGATAAAGCACAACCTGTATGAGCACTGCTGACAAGAATAAGAAGTCATATCGAGCAAATCCAAAAAGAGGTATTTTGTTTGAAATAAAAAGCAAGACGAAGAAAGACCCTGCGAATATTGAGGCTCGAGCTTGCTTTATACCGAAGATTAAAAATTCTTTCATTTTTTGGCTGCCAGACTTGGAATCGAACCAAAATTCCTGCTTTCAGAGAGCAGTGTCCTACCTTTAGACGATCTGGCAATATGTATAAAGTACATTAAAAAGTGAGATTATTCAAGTATCCACAGTACAAATAGGTGGGAGTTGTGTAGTGATGTATAATACCCTTATGTTTTCCGATCCTCAAAAGAATATAGCCCTCTTCGGTGTAGGTGATGGTATGAAGGTGGTGGACTTCGGAGCTGGTTCTGGCTTCTATACTATCGAGTGTGCCAAGCGTGTTGGGCCGAGTGGGCGTGTCTACGCTGTTGAGATTCAGCAGGATCTCCTCGATAAGCTGAAGAAATCTGCAGGACTTATAGGGTTACATAATATAGAGGTCATCTGGGGAAATATAGAGAAGATCGGTGGGACCAAGCTCCGTGAAGCCATAGCTGATCGTGTTATTATATCCAATACACTATTTCAGATTGCTCCTGAATATCGCGATACGCTCGCTCTAGAGACGAAGCGTATATTGAAACAAGGAGGGAAGTTGCTCGTAGTCGATTGGGAAGCTGGTACGCCTCTCAGTCCGAAGTATGTCGTACCGAAGATCACTGCAGAAGGAGTATTCGAGAAGAATGGCTTTATTCTCGAGAAAACTTTCGATGCGGGAGATCATCATTATGGTATAATTTTACAGAAAAAGTAAGAGTAGATCACTATGAAAACAACAAGTAAATTTCAAATCATCGTACTAGCATTATTTATCATAAGTATATTGGCTGGTGTAGCTCTTTTTGCAACATATAAGGGAAGTAATAAGGATGATGCATTACCAAGCATCACCATATGGGGGACATTTCCAGAAGACACATTTACAACTCTCATACAACAGGTCAATGCCAACCGAGCCAATTCCATTTTGATTGATTATGTCGAGATTTCTGCTCAATCATTCGACAAGACATTCATCGAAGCTCTAGCTCGTGGCCAAGGTCCAGACGCCATACTCATACGTCAAGATATGCTCCTCCGTCATTTTGACAAGGTTACACCGATACCTTTCGAGTCCCTCTCTCTTCGAGATTTCAAAAATACTTATATACCTCAAGCAGAATTATATATCGTTCCGAAAGGCACTCTTGCTCTACCATTTTCTATTGATCCGCTGGTCATGTATTGGAACCGTGATATTTTCACAAATGCTGGTATAGCTACATATCCAGTATATTGGGATGAATTCAGCGCTCTTGCAAAGAAAATAAATCAGAAAGATACGAATTCCAATATACGCCGTAGCGTGATTGCTCTCGGAGAGTACAGCAATGTCAGTCATGCTCGGGAGATCCTCAGCACCCTCATTTTCCAAGCAGGGAATCCTATTACGCGTATTGGATCGGATGGTCTGGAGAGCACTCTCGGAGAGGGATCTTTTTCAGGAACAGCTCTCACGACCAAAGCCCTCAATTTCTATACACAATTTTCTAATCCCGCACTACCAGAGTATTCATGGAATCGTTCACTGCCGTTGTCGAAGAATTGGTTCCTCTCTGGATCCCTCGCTACTTATATAGGTTTCGCATCTGAAATATTCGACTTGAGATCGAAGAATTCCAATCTCAACTTCGATGTAGCTCCGTTACCACAGGCTAGACAAGGTAGCAATCGCATAACCTACGGTTCCATGTACGGACTTTCTATTGTAAGAAGTACACCAAATCCATCCGTCGTATACACCATATTGAAAGCTATAACTTCACCAGAAGCGCTCAACGTTCTCAATAAAGCATCATATTTGCCACCTGTGCGTCGAGATATGCTTGTGGGGGATTCTACAGACCCTTATCAGAGTATATTCTATGATTCCGCTCTCATATCAAGGGGATGGTTCGATATGAATATTTCGAAGACAAACGGTATATTTCAAAATCTTGTGGAATCTGTAACTAGTGGACGGTCTGATGTATATTCCGCTATTCAGACTGCCCACCAAGAGCTCAATATCGAACTTTCAAATCCATAACAATCCATAATCCACATGAAAAAAGTTTTTATTACATTATATATATTCACTATCCTTGCTACAGGTTCTCTCTCTTACGCTGTGCCTGTTTTCGCACAGAGTTCACCGCCACCACTAGACTACAAAGGTTTTGTGGATTGTGATGGGGTAATAAGGGATAAGAATATTGAGGGAGATCGTCAAAAAGTCTGTGATTTCAACGCTCTCCTGGGTACGATCAATAAACTCATCAATTGGGCATTCGCGATTTCTGTTCCAGTAGCAACTGTGCTCTTTGCTTATGCAGGACTCCTACTCATGAATGGTAAACCGGGTGATAGGACAAAAGCAAAAGACATTTTTACAAATGTGGCAATCGGGTTTATAATAATGCTCGTAGCATGGGTATCGGTGCGTACAGTCGTGGATTGGTTCGTGAAGCCGGACTCTGGAGCGACCACTTTTCTCGGAAAATAAGAGGGAAATATATAACATAAAATGAAAAGATATAAATTATTCGCAACACTTCTACTCACCATACTTATTATCAGTGGTGGGCAAGTGTCCTTCGCTGCTGATCCAGCAGTGAAGCCACTTCAGAGCGATATAAGTGGGACTGCTCCGAAGCCTGATGTCACAGGCACAGCGCCAGCGCCAAAGTCTTCTTATATTGAGAATCCTCTCAATGCTGATAATATAGAGAAACTCCTTCTCGGAGTTGCAGATTTGGCTATATTCATCGGTATGATAGCAGCAGTCCTTGTTTTCATATATATAGGCTTCCAATTCGTCATGGCGCAAGGTGATCCAAAAAAGATAACAGATGCGAAGACATGGTTCCTCTGGGCTGTGGTGGGCACAGCAATTCTCATAGGATCAAAAGTGATCGTGGAGGTGGTGCAGAATACTTTTATTCAATCGGGATTGGTCAATGAAAAAAATATTAAAAAATAAAATCACATGAAAAATAACATTTCAAAAATTAGTGCGAGTATAGGATTATTCACAGCAATGTTTCTCCTACCAATCGTCACTTTTGCGCAAAATAATGTATATGGTATAAATCCTGAAAAGAAAACTCTCCAGAGTATTGTAAATATAGTAGTAGAGTATTTCAAAGTCGGAGTATATTTCATCATTGGGCTCGCTTTCATAACCTTTGTATGGAATGTTTATCGATATTTCTTTATGGAGACAGAAAAGAGGAAGGAAGCTGGAATGTATGTCCTCTTCAGTACTATAGGTTTTTTCGTCATTCTTTCTATCTGGGGACTAGTTGCTCTCCTCACCAATACATTCAATCTAGAAAAGAGTCAACCACTTTGGCCATTCAGCCAACCAAAGTCAGGGCCAAACATAGGTAATAAGTTTTGATAGTATTAATTTGTGTATGAAAAAAATCATTGCATCCGTTCTCGCATTCTCTCCAGCACTTGTATTCGCACAGCCACTCACTGATATCAATAGTGTAGCTGACAAAGCTACTAACATCGGTAATCTAGTCATAGGTCTCGCTATATCCCTAGCTGTCCTATGGATCATCGTCAATACCGTTCGCTACCTGATCGCTACCAATGACATGGAAAATCGAAAATCAGCTGGTTGGGGAATACTCTTCGGTGTTGTAGGTCTTTTCGTCATCATGTCTATCTGGGGACTTGTAGCGATACTCAAGACTTCATTCCGCACACAGGATACAGCTCCGACGAATACGATAAATCGTACAACGACGCTTCCTGAAGTGAGAAGAAATGGTTATTCAAATAATAAGTTCCAACCAGGTTCAGAGATGGATAAGATGTTCCAGTCCAATGGTTTCTAGCTATCCACAGGTAGTCTGTACAGAAGGTAGGGGTCTGGTATAATTCAATCATAGTTATCATTATTTATTAAGTTTTATTTTTGTATGAAAAAAATCATTGCATCCGTTCTCGCATTCTCTCCAGCACTTGTATTCGCACAGCCACTCACTGATATCAATAGTGTAGCTGACAAAGCTACTAACATCGGTAATCTAGTCATAGGTCTCGCTATATCCCTAGCTGTCCTATGGATCATCGTCAATACCGTTCGCTACCTGATCGCTACCAATGACATGGAAAATCGAAAATCAGCTGGTTGGGGAATACTCTTCGGTGTTGTAGGTCTTTTCGTCATCATGTCTATCTGGGGACTTGTAGCGATACTCAAGACTTCATTCCGCACACAGGATACAGCTCCGACGAATACGATAAATCAGACAACCACACTCCCTCGTCCTGGTGTAGTTCCGAACTAGTACTCGTATGTGGTTCCTGGCTCATATTGCTCATGCACAAGAAGGGCCCTTTGCAAAAGCTCAGGCGAACCCTGCTCTATACAGTATTGTGAACAATATCGTCAGTGTCATCATCAGTCCTCTTGTAACCGCTCTTTTCTTCTTTACCCTACTCGTATTCGTCTGGGGAATGTTCGGACTCATAGCTCATGGAGATGATCCGAAAGGGCGAGAAACTGGCACTCAACATATACTCTGGGGTGTTGTGGGTATGGCGATAATGGTCTCTGTGTACGGTATTATCAGGCTGATAGGGAACACTATTGGGGTAGGTGACCCATTTCAGTAGTTAGTAATAAAGAAAAGGCAACCGTGAGGTCGCCTTTTTTGATGATTCAAAGTACTTTCTTCAACGAGCCAGACTCACTTGATATATGATGTCTGCTCGTGCGCTTGGAGCATATCGTCGTGACGATAACTTGAAGCGTACCTTGTTCATTGTGATGTGAAGTGGTTTCCACCCCAGTTGTTCGCGGATATTGCGTGGAGGGATTTCGTCCTCACCGACTTTGATTTCATCGATGAAGTATTCGATGGTGTACCACACATCATCCCTCATGATGTGTATATCGATCGTCTCTCGGGGAGACTGACTGATTCTCACCAGATCCGACCATTCAGTCGTGAGGGTGAGCTTGCGGGCAGTGCGGTCTGTAACCGAATGCTGTCTGCCGTCAGGTCCTTTTGCAACCACTTCTTTCTTTGTCCTATGATAGGCTCCGAAAGATATGAGGACAATCGAGATGATAGCTACACCCACCAGGAATTTCACTCCTGTGATTTTCATACGGTGCCTCCCTTGCTGTTATTTCCTCTGATGTCGGCAAGAACAGCACCACCTTTGGTATCAATGATCTGCACCTTTCCTTCTTGCAGGAGAGTTTGGTCTTTGAGTTCCCGCATAACCTCTTCCATAGTGATGGTATTGTTACCAGATTTCCTATGTATAAACATGCGCTTTTTAGCCCTTTGATTCCATGTATTTGTATCCAATATCTGCGCAGATTTCTCCGCTTTCTCAATAAGGATATCATTCCTCTTATCGATGACTTTGTCGCTGGGCTTGAGCAAAACTTCAAATTTCAGGAATTTGAGTCCTAGCCCTTTTGTGTTAGTCAGGTTGCTACCTGATTGAAGGATTTGTTTTTGGAGGTATTCAGCGCATGCTCGACTCTCTGTTTCCATCCATTTTGTGGTATGGATCTTTCCGAGTTCTTTGACTCCGGATATTAGGAGATCGTCAAGCTGTTTTTTTGCCCCTGTCATTCCCCCTATGTCGAGAAATGTCTGGATATTTTTTCCAGCAGATCTGTAATCAGGAGAACCGATAGCACCCTCTGCTCGATCATTTGGGGCACATGAGAGAGACACTGAACCATAGACATAGGCAATTTCATCCTCTATGGCGGATTTATTCATAGTATCGTCTTCTTTCTCATTACATCGGATTGCTCCTATGATTGTGTTAGGGAAATCCATATCAACCCAAGACATGTCAACTTCAATGAAGCTGATAATGTTGATTGGCCAATCTAGAACGAGAGTCAGTCCGGTGACTATAGTCTCGGTTCTTTTTCCGAAGACTGTCACCAGACCGATTTTCCCACTCCCGCTTTCTTTGGTAGAAGCGGGACCCTTGAATTGGATTGCAATTAAGCATCCAATCGAGAAGGGAATTAATCCCCACAAATTGCCTTCATAGAGTTGCATTCCCCCACATATGAGGGATGAAATCATGATAATGAAGAGCGAGATGCTATACTTATTCATACTATACCTTTCTTTGTCGTTCTCCTCTCTGTGACGAGGGAGTTTTGTTATTTCAAAGACTCTGTAGTCTGGCGGTATAATAGCATGAAATCGTGTACAAGTCAATGTTTTTTCGAGTGATAATTTTCTATATTCACATATATGAAGAAAGAGCAGAACGCGATTGCGGTCTGCTCTTTGATGTCGTCGTATCTCTACAACGACAGACTAGTGATGGTGAAGGTCACCATTATTTCATTTTCGATGAGGCTATGTAGCCTCAATGCTCGTCTTGTCTCATCACCGCGTTTGTTGCGGGTGAGGATCCAGTCAGAGTCAGATTCTCCGATCTGATAGGCGCTCTCGACCCACGTCGGGTTTACGCCACTGAACTCAACCTTCCACTTTGCCGGATCTGGGTAGATCCAAGTGTAGTCGGCGCCTGCTGGGAGGGTGAAGGTTACTCTGTAGGTGATACACGAGTCACCACCACAACAGTGTAGTCCCAGGTTCTCTACCTTGTCTGCTGGTCGATTGAACGGCCAGAGGAGGGGAGGTTGTGAGGATGCAATCTTTCGATGCACAACACCTCCACCGTCTTGCGAGACATCTACGTTTCCGTAGATGTTACCGCTATTGTAGAATACTATCCCTCCACCATTGGTGATGTTAACAACTTTGTCCCCCCCCACGGAGAGATTGGTGACACTGCCACTACCCCTACTATTATATTGGACTTCTGGGGCTTGTGGTGTGGGTGTGTTCGTTGCCATCGGTGTGGGCTGTGTGACCAGTGGCGTAATCGCCGCTGGCGGGGTCTGCTCGGCGACGGGCAGTGTTCCCTGCGTCGGTCCCATTGCTGGGGTTGCAGCAGGCATGACTGACAGTTTTGTCTTTTTGCCTGGAAGGAATCTTGATGCCTCCTCGTCGTACTTAGTGATTTTGTAGTAGTAGACAAAAGCAGTGACCAAAAGTACCACTGCAAGGATGGCCATCACTATATCTTTCGTTTTTGCATCAGCCTTCGCTTTCGCTTCAGCATCAGCTTTCGCCTTAGCTTCAGCATCAGCTTTCGCCTTAGCTTCAGCATCAGCTTTCGCTTTCGCTTCAGCATCAGCCTTCGCTTTCGCTTCAGCATCAGCCTTCGCTTTCGCTTCAGCATCAGCCTTCGCCTTAGCTTCAGCATCAGCTTTCGCTTTCACCTCAGCATCAGCTTTCGCTTTGGTCGGCGCTTTTTTAACTTTTCCACCTCCTGGTTGTTGCATGCTGCCAGGGTCAGTGGTTGTTCCAGGTGCAGGCTTTTTTGTAGCCTGATTTTTTTGTTTTTTCGGCATAATTCTATTGGTTTTCAAACGTCGTAACTCTACAGAACAATTTGCGCATCTTCGCAATGTATTTGTCTAAGAGTCATATACTGCACACTATTATACATAAAAATATACATCTGTCAAGGGTATATAAAAAGGAAGCCCTAGGCAAATAAATGCCAGGGCTTCTTGAATAATGAGATAAATTTGAGGCTATCTCGACCCCTTGTGCCGGTACTTGTCGAGGGCATCCGCGACACGGTTAAGCTCCCCATTGCGACGAGGGCCCATGCCCATCACGGACTTGGCAAGGCCTGCGATTTTTGTCCTGCGGGCATTGTTCTCCTTTCTCGCTTCCAACATCTTGTCCGTAACTGTCGAGGGGACGCCCCACTGCATGAAACCTCGAGTCTTTTTTAGCTCCTGGGCCATGATTACGAGTGGGGACGAGGTGCTGTACTCATAGTCTTGGCGTCGAGTGTTGTAACAGAAGACACTGCCACTGAAGGCGATTGGCTCCTGTTTCTGATTGATGTAGTACGCCCCTCCGTAGGGGAGACTCGCATCTGTCAGTGACGCTCCATCCTCGATCATTTTCGCGAGATGGCGTGGAACGAACGGCAAGTACTTTACCGGTTGGAACTGTGTCCCTTCGCTCGCGCAGGTCGCCGTATTCCCATCAGGCATGACGATATGCTGAGCTTCAGCAAGGGTCATTGACCGATCGAGGATCTTCGACAACTCGATCGAGACTTTCATCCCGATGTAGAGGATAGGGCTGTAAGCCCCGGGGATGGATTGTTCCGACATCCACTTCCACGCCTCCTCATCGTAAGGATCATTGCCTATATTCTCTGCATCAAGCAGAAATCAAATATAGGAATGATTGACTCTTTCAAGACGGTATCATACTTAATAGATAAAGTCAAGTGTGCCGGAGAGAGGACTTGAACCTCCATGGGTTACCCCGCTTGCTCCTAAGGCAAGTGCGTCTGCCAATTTCGCCACTCCGGCAATATTTAATGATAAGGATTATTCCTCATCTTGTGCGCCCAGTAGGGATCGAACCTACGACCTTATCCTTAAGAGGGATCTGCTCTACCAGCTGAGCTATGGGCGCA
>CAZAEF010000022.1:0-11462 GCA_964484315.1 uncultured Candidatus Saccharibacteria bacterium
TCTTAGATTTCCCATTAGGAAACCTAAAAACCACAATTATTTGTCTACAACTTACTTACAATACATAAGTTGGAAAAATTGGCTCGCTTCCTGGTTGGCTCGAAAGTTCTTTTTTCTTCACCCTCCCTGACGGGTGCGTTCGGGTTCAAAAAAAGACTTCCTCGCCAACCGGAAGCTCACACGATTTTTCACAACTTTACCTTTTTCCAGAATAACCCTCTGATTGTTCAGGGCTATTCTGGTATTCAATTGTCAATGAATCAGTCGTTCTGTATTTCAAGGTCTCTATTTTACAACTTTGACCCTGATTTTTATAAACAAAAACCGCTTTCCTAAGCGGCTCATCCCAACACCAATAAAAGCGTCAGTTATGGCCGTTTAAGTTGGTTAGTGTTTAACATATTTCTGTGTAATGGATAGTATATATGAAGCGAAAATATTGTCAACATTCTAGGTAAGTTTTTCTTAAAAACTACACATAATCGACCGCCAAGCAACATAAACCACAGGGAATCTAGTTAAACCCTATACACATACAAAGTACGAGACAATGGATCTCTCGGTATATCGATTGGGCGAATTTCAAGTGGTTTCCAATTAGGAAAGCAGAAATCACAGGTAACTATTCTCGTACCTTTTTTACATTCTCTTAAAATCTTAGGGGCAAGTTCTTTTAGTATAGGATTAGATAGATAACAAAAAATATGTGTTGCATCACTTATATCTACATAAAAAAAATTACTAAATATTAGCTTGAAAGGAGATTTATATGTCCTTATTTTAGAAATCAAGAATGGAATGATTCCATTTTCTACGCCGATTGAGTTTATTCCTGACTGTTCTTTAATTGCTGCAATGAGTACACGACCATCACCGCATCCTAGATCGTAGAATGTACTCTGATTGGATAGTTGTAATAACTCTATAATATTATTGATTGCTCGTTTTCTAATAGGTACAAATGGAACGCTGTTTATAATACTATCTCTCATAAGAAGTATAAAAATAATAATAACAGTACTGATGGTCAGTAAGATAATAATGAGGGTGGAAATAATGGCAATAGAGAGTAGCATTGTTTATTTATAAGATCATAACAACCTTGTCTTGATAGAATTTGTCTAGATTCAACTCACTAGAATAGTATTCTACCACAACCCTACCCCCACCAACTTCTTCACTCCTCTTTTATCCCATTCATCAGTCAGATCTTTCCTAATTTCTATAGCCTTCAACCTCTGATTAATCCAGCTCAAACTGTAGCCCTTCTTGAGATAAGTCTGAGGTGCGCGATTTATGGCGAATTCGGGATCATTTGAACTGTACGATTTTCTCGTACACTTCACTTCCTTCTCGTTTTAAGACATTTTTTAAGTCTGCCCAGTACCTACGAGGAATAGTGCTATCCGTCAACGCCCGCACCACATCCACCACCGAGAAATACCATTTCTCGGCTTTATCATCCCAGATCTTTCGAATTTTCTTACCTTCAAACAAAGCGAGTGTATTTTTATCCATAGTAATAATATAAATGAGAGTAAATAATGGACAAATTATACAGCCATCAAAACAAAAAACAACTTACAAGAAGCTGTTTTTTGTTTCTTAAAAAGAAAATTCTGAACTATTCCTTCTCCTCTAGTCTCTTCAATGTTTCTCCTATGATCTCTGATGCATGCTCCTTGCCACCGAGTCCGAATGCTAGACCAAATGCTAGTGCTCCACCAGCGATAATACCCATGACTATTGTTTGGATAAGAGCTCCTGCGATACCGAGCTGAATAAGCGCAGAGAGGATAGCGAATATCCAGATAGACCATCGAGTGATGACGCCTAGAAGGTGTGCTGACTTCACGTGAGCTGCGCGTGCGCTCGCTGTGACGATCTTCTGCATAGCATCAGCTACAACAGCTGCAACCATCAATATAAGTACAGCTATGATAACTTGTGGAAGATATGCGAGAACAACATCCTTTAGGAATGCGCTTACCTGATTCAATTTTAGAACATCAAATGATGCAACGAGGAAAGCAGTTATGATAAACCACTTAACTAGAGCCCCAACGAATATTCCTGAATTCAATGGATGTCCAGTTCTCTTCATGACCTCGTCAAATCCAGCATTTTTAAGTAAATTATCTACTTTCAAAGACTTAAATATGCTCTCTATTATCTTTTCTATAAGCACACCCACTATCCAACCTATTGCAAACAGTACTACCGCTCCAATAATCTTTGGAACGATCTCGATAACGCCATAACCTGTCGATATTATCGACAAACCGAGCGCATCCACCACTTGCTGAAAATATGTTCCGAACGTCATATAAATTTAATTTAAAAATAAACCATTAATAATGAGTTTATTATATCACACAAAACCCCCTGAATAGGGGGCTTGTGGATAGCTATAGATTGATTTTGTTTATAAGTATCGTATGTGGTGAGTCTAGTACATCTCGTATCAGACGATCATGGATGCCGAGTCTGTATTCGAAGTCCTCAGTCTCAAAAGCAGAGTATATGATTTCCTTTCCAATTTCCGCTTCTATAGTCTTCATGACAGCATCTAGGCGTGACATATTGATATCATCTCCTGCTACAAGTAGATCTACTCTAGTATCCCATTCTTGGATGAATACTCCTGATACAATAAGAAGTTTTATTTTACCCACAGCAGAAACCTTTTTTACAAGCGAATCATCGGCATGAAGACTGACGGTAATAAGGAGATTCTTAAGAGCAGGTAGATAGAGAAACTTCTGATCGAGTGAATATCCTAGCTCATGGATCTTTCTTATTGGACCATTCGGTGTCTTCTTTGAGTGAATTTCTCTCACAACAGAACGCTTCTTCACCACCCCAGCAGCGATTAATTTCGTTAGCTCCTTTCGAACTTCCTGAGAAGTAGCCTTTGTCCTTCGGGCTGTTTCTGCCAGAGAAAATGCCACATCACCGCTAAAGAGAAAGAGGCGCATGAGCTTCACTCTGACAGCACTACCGAATAGTTGTGCGAGGGTATCCATAATGGTTCAGAATTTCTGAAAATTCCTACGAACGACCGTTGTATTATTTCAATTCTACCTTTCCTCCAGCCTCTTCGATCTTCTTCTTGAGAGCTTCAGCTTCATCCTTCTTCATACCATCCTTGAGGAGTGATGGTGCTGCATCTACGAGGTCCTTAGCCTCCTTGAGACCGAGAGCGAGAGCTTCCTTCACAACCTTTATCACCGCGATCTTTTGTGCTCCTGATGATGCGAGGTGAACGGCCATAGTACTCTTTTCTTCTGTTGCAACTGCTACTACTGGAGCTGCTGTTGCTACTGCTGCTGCTGATACTCCGAACTTCTTCTCGAGAAGTTTTACGAGTTCATTGAGCTCGAGTACTGACATCTTCTCTATTGAGTCAACGAGGGACTGAAACTTTGCTGGTATTTCTACGTTTTCCATGTTGTTTGATTTTATATTTTATTTAATTAATGATTCGAAAAATCGCGCGAGCTTACGGTGCAGAAGTCTTTTTCAGACTCAGAGAGGATGAAAAAGATCTTGTGCACTCAGATAAGCGAGCCGATTTTTCCTAAGCTGTCTTTTTCTTGCTGATCTCATTCAAAGCCATGACGAAACCCTGAATAGGTGAGTTGATAACATTGACGAACATTGCACGGAGAGTGTTCTGTGAAGGTATGAGAGCAATAGCCATCATCTCCTCTTTTGTCATGAACTTTCCTTCGAATACTCCCCCGAGGATCGATATCTGATTCTTGAATTTCTTCTGGAATTCATATACCTCTCGTGCTGGAGCAATGAGATCATTGCTGAAAGCTAGTCCTAGTTCTCCATCTAGAGATGGTATAGTCCCCACTATCTTCTTTCCACCTTTCCCATTTCCTTCGAGCGCCTTTCTGGTTAAGCTCTTCTTCGCTACAAAGAATCCGACACCCTCCTTCTTTAGCTGTCGACGAACTTGTACTGTATCTCCTACTTTAAGTCCGTGGAAATTCACAAATACAATTGTCTCAGCATCCTTAACTATATTCTCTACTTTTTCGAGAATTTCTTTCTTTTCTATTTTTGTGCGTGGCATTTATTTACTTTTGTTTTTTAAACGACCTTTATAATAAAGGCGGCTGAGTTTGAACCTCGAGAAGGTCTTAACTGTTCTTGGCTACTATATGAAGTAGTCTAGTACATGCCTCCTGTCTCCGGCCTTTTCCCTACCTTATCATATTCGTAACTAGGGAGTCAATGCGCTAGCTTCGAGAGCTTTGAGCAGAGTATCGAGCATATTATAGAGGGTTTGACGGTCTTCTGAGCTTATTTTTTTCATATTCTTATGTTCACCGATCATTCCTTCTTCATGGAGCGGCTTCATGAGAGTTTTTATCTGTTTCGATATTACTTTTCCTTTCTTATCCTTTAAGATCGAATCCCTTATCACCTCTATCCTCTTCAATAGTTGCTTTTCTACTGAGGCTGACATGTTGAGAGACTTCACGGTGATAGCTATAGAATCGAGATAGATGAGTGGATCCATTACCTTGCTAGGCAAAGCCTTTATATCCATTACTCCATTACCATCAACATCGAGGCCGAGTGGAGGAGATAGGGTAAGTGCATTCACACTCGTACTCGCAGTGAGAAATGGTGTCACAGGAAGATCTGTATATGTGGTACTTGCAGCCTCCATAAGATTTCCACTTGTCCCTGGTATGAACTTCTGCACCTTGAAGGTGAACTCACCATAGTCTGTCCCTTTGAGCTTTATGTTGTATGTATCATCCGCAGGCAGTGTTATATACTTCTCATCACCAACAGCATCGTATGTAGCCCCTATTGTATCCTCGAGCCAACGCAGATCTGAGTCTGGATTTGTCGGCAGAGGTATTATCCCTATGTGTCCACCGCGAGTATCATATATGTCTATATCCACAGGTGAATGCACACTGACAGTGATATATGACATCCATGGATAATCAGAAACTTGTGGTTTCTCCGTTGTAATATATTGAGGTAATGTTGTCCCTACTCCAGCAGTCAGTGTTGATGTTGCTACAACTTTTGAAATGAGTTTATTGAGTGAATCTGACTCAAGAATGGACTCATGACGAATCTCAGTATTCTTTTCGTGTTTCAGAAGTCCTTGGTTAAAATATACAGTACTGCCATCATAAGCCTCAGCGCTATATGATACAACCGTATGGTCTCCACTCAGTGTCTTTGCAAAGACTGGTGAATATGGTTTGCTCATGGATGCATATTCTATTGTCTTGGTTGTAGGAAGACCCCAACCGACTATGGATAGAACTTCGGTCTGCTTTGGAAATTGCCAGTTGTCGATAATATCATGAATGGTTTTAGATGTATCTATGAGTGTTGAGGTGAGAACGGCTGGACTCTTGAGATCATCCTCTCTCGGTTGAATCCTAGTCGTAGACGCGGTACCAGTCAGAAAAGCTTTGAAGTCATCGTAGGAACCAACTGCTTTATCAGCAAAAGTGATAATAGGGTCAATTACCCGATTGAAATAATCATAAGAAGGTAAAAGTCCGTAGGCGCCAGGAAGATTGAGACCGAATGTGCGTGCGGTACTAGCGCCGAGTATGAGTCCGTAACCAATAGATTGCTCATCTCCGTGTAGAAGTGCAGCTATAGCATGTGGAGTACCTAGCTGTGGCACTGCTACAAACACTACCTTGTCTATGAGATCTGATTTACCCAATTTTTCCAGTTCATGACCAAGCATCTTTGCCACCAACCCTCCATTGCTATGCGCTACAATAGTCACCTTATGCGTCTGTGAAGTACTAACGAGACGCTCTATTTCCATCACAAGCTTCTTGGTAGTAGTGGCATAGCGAATATCTCCAATAGCAATATCTGAGACATTCATCCTCCAGTCATAAGCAAAAGGTAGCCACTCATTGATAGTCTTATCCGCAACCATTGCCTTCATAGTGTTGGCAAACTTCTTATATATGTCCTTGATCCCAAGCCCTGAGTCGATAATACCTGATGTATATATTGCAGGATCAATACTACTACCTTGTTCATTCATGTATAGTTTCTTCACATCCACACTCGTATCTGGTTCCCAAAGTCTTCGAGCGAAGGATACGAGAAAATTCTCATCTCTCGACAACCTACTCCCCTCGAATCCTGGAAGAAAAAGAACATTCGAACAGCAGGTGGATTCTTCTATGGAAAACTTTTGCATTTTCCATGGATCAACTAATACAGCACCATTTACACTCGTACCTGGTCCTGCAGAACTACCCCACCAGTTATCTCTTGCATCGACGACATTTGATGTATCATTTTTCACATCATATTCAGTATTGTTCTCCAAAATACTATTATGGATGTTTATTACATTCTGATTAAGGTCATAACTATCTAGCGCATTTCCTAATCCACCAATACCGTATTCTTTTGCATCATTTTCTTTGTACATGAGAAATGGTCCTGGACTCCACTGTTCTGATAATACCCCTATATTGTTTCCAACAATTTCACTGTCTCTTATGTCGATATGACTCTTTCGAGCGGTGACTGCTACCGACGATCCAGATAACAGACTCGATATTATTGTTGTAGTGCCTTCATACGTATTTATAGTAGTATTATTTATCTTTGCATTCTTTATTGAAGAGTATTTCCAGAGACTGATCCATCCCAACGAGTCTATAATCACAGGTTCGTCCTTTGTTCCATTGATCGTGATTCCGCCATAAGATCGGATAGAAAATGGCTCATTATTGCTATTCATTTGGGTACCAGATCGGACGATAGTCCCCGGACCAATATATAGAGGTCTATCTGGAAAGATATTGATATCATCCTCTAATATATATGGACTACCAGCTTTGGTCCAAGTGGCGCCATTGGGAAAATACCCGTTTGTAATGCGTGTCTCCGCATGAGTAATGTTTGGTAGACAAAATGAAATAATTGCAGATATGATAAGTAAAATATACATGGCATTTTTTTATTATTTATTAATGCAGTGATCATATCGAAGAGGGATAAAATTCTGATAAAATATGGATAAAATTTTGATAAAGAAACCTCTCTGTAATGAGAGAGATTTTTTGTCAAACGATGATCAGAATAATTGTTGCTAATCCTATATATTTCTATATTGAATTATTTGGCTTGCGTTGTGGCAGTCACATCTTTGCTATCCAGAACATTCTTATATTTTCCTGTAAAGTATAGAATGGAAAAACTGAAGCAGAGAATGAGACTGAAGCCTATGAGGAAGTGAAAGAAATTGCGATCGAAGGGGTTGATCATGGGGTAATTATATACTGATATCTTCCAAAACAAAAACCACCCTTTTTAGAGTGGTTATTGTTAGTCATTTTTTAACTATTTTGAAAGCTCATTGAGCTTAGCTCTCGTTTTTGGACCTACAGTACCATATCCATCATCTCCTTGTTTTGCAATACTATATTTGACTTGGAATTTCTTGACTGCCTCTTGTGTAAGAGACCCGAAGAAATCGCCCTCTTTACCCGGTGATCCAGTCCCTTCTTCTGCGATTCTTGTCGATGGGTCTTTGTTCAGTATCTTCTGTAGACTCATAACTTCACTACCAGAAGATCCTTTAGAAAGAAGTTTGCTAAAGACTGCTGTCGATGAAGGAGTCGTAGGCAATACTGGAACTACTGCCGGTGTAGCAGGTGTTACAGTAGGAATGGCTGGAGTTGCTTGTGTCGATCCAGAAACCATCTTGATTTTCTCTCGTGTAGCAGGACCCACTCGTCCTAATTGCGATATACCATATTTAGCTTGAAATCTCTTGACCGCTCTTTCAGTTGCTGGACCAAAAGTCCCATTCACGATGCCTTCTGGATATATAGCCTTATCCTGCACTAGAAATGTCTGAAGTTTCGTAACTTCTGCTCCTTCACTACCTCGTGATAAGTCACTTGTGAGGACGATTGGAGTAGAAGGAGTGGCTACCTTAGGAATACACGTTACTCCAGGAGGACAACCTGGGACAACTACTGCTGGAATTACTACTGGCTTAGTGATAGGTGCGGGAGGTGATCCACCTGATGAT
Source organism: uncultured Candidatus Saccharibacteria bacterium (assembly GCA_964484315.1). Taxonomy (GTDB): domain Bacteria; phylum Patescibacteriota; class Minisyncoccia; order Phycocordibacterales; family PALSA-1337; genus CAIOGI01. The sequence continues at coordinate 8,069 of CAZAEF010000022.1, forward strand.
CCTCCACTGACAACACTATTAGACGCAGAACAGGAAGTGGAAGTAGGTGTTATGGTAACTATTTGATCTGCACCGCTTGCACTAGTGGGAATGGAAATAGTGACTGTCGAAGCACTTGAGGTACACGATTTGGTGATATAACTGTCTGAAACTCCTGAAACTGTCATAACTTTTCTATCGGCAGACTGCACGGTGATGGAAGATTCGCGATTGACGGTAACCTGAGCACTGGTGGAATCAACCACAATCGATGCTAAAGAGGCACTTGAACCGCTCACTGTAAGATCGTAGGAACCTGCAGTTATCACTGTGTCTGTGTTGAGGATTACATCATTATAAGCCGCCTGCGTTACAATTGGAACGACGAGCGTAAGTATGATTGCCCAGATACTAAATTGGTATTTAGACATATTGATAATTTTATTAATTAGTAGATATTATCTAATACCGAAGAAGTTTATGCTGATAGCACCAGGAGCTGTAGCTACACCTGTAGGAAGTGTATTGAAAATATTCAGCTGGATAGTTGAAGCCGCACTACTTGAAGCTACCTCTATATGCAAACTGCTTGGCAATGAGCTCGTCGCTTGGAGAAAAATTCTATGTGATGTAGTTATATTCGTAGCGTTGGAACACGTGAACATTTTTGAAGTGGAAGCAGTGATTGTAGCTGAATCTGTAATATTACAGTAGCCGAAAGCAATACCACCAACAGTGGTAGAGTTGCCTCCAACTATTAGGTTTGTTGTAGACGCGGTGCCAACAGCACTAATATTTCCTGCTGTGGCTATGTTTCCGTTTGAGGCTGTAGTCGTCGCATAGCCATTTACCCAGACTGGTCCTGTTGAAGATATCATCGTAGTAGAAGCATTGGCCAGAGTCGTTAGCCCTGAATTAGTGAGGGTAGTGAGGGTCGTTGCCCCTGTAACATTCAATTAGATGGTTGCAGTAATGAATTCTCCTTTTCTTGTAGATGTTGCTGTGTTTTCTTTATTCGCCGACAGGATTATAAAATAATATTTTGTACCTGGGATAAGGTGGGTGATTTCAATAGTATGTGATGAAGCCAAGGTAGGATCTTTTACTACCCATTTATTACCTGTACCAGAAAGTGATGTAAGACTATAGTACACTTCGGTCGTTGTAAGTTGATCAGTCTTCCAGCTTATCATTGAACTCGTGGGACCCATTGGAGTGGTGGTGAAGGCTGAGATTATTAGATTTTTTTCTGCATTATTATTAATTTCATCAACTTGAACGAGGGGCCCTCTACTAACTATTTTTGTAAAATTGAGTCTATATATAATTATTCCTAGACCAAACAAAATAACTATCAGAACCAAGTATGTTACTTTTTTTTCATTCATAGATATTAGTTTAACACATATATCATATCTCGTAAAAGAATGTGGAAAAATACAACCAAAACAAAAACCACCCTTGTGAGGTGGTTTTTGTACATCGATTTAACCTGATGTTAGGAGATTAGAGATTCATTAGAATGCAACGAATCCTGTTGTAAGCTTATCAAGTCCAAAGTTAACATTTGACTCCTGGAAGTTTGTTGTATCATCTCCGAAGTATATCTTTGTCAACTTCAACTCTCCTGACTTAGTTCCGGCTGTTGTATCTCGTGTTGTATCGATCAAACCAGCAATTGTGAACGTTCTTGTTCTAGATGCTGGAATGATGAATACTGTTGTCGTGTCACCATTCAAAGCATCTCCTCCAGTCATAAGACTGAATACTGTTGTTGTAGCAACTGAGGTAAATGCTGTGGTTGTCGCTATCGTGCTTGATGTAGCAACAGCTCGATATTGATCCTTTGAAATGTAGAGGTCTGTTGTACCAGTGTTATTGAATGTGAATTTGAACGACACATTCTTCTTTGTAGGAGCACTTGTACCGTTACCTACATCAGAGACTACGACTGATGGTGCTGTAACTGATGCGCCAGCTGGGAGGAATGTGATGTCGTTAGTTGTAACGGCATTACCTCCACTTGCTGTAACCGCTGTAAAGTTACTATCGATACCTACAATAGCTGTAGTGCCTACAGTAATTGTAGATGATGCCATAGCTCCTGAGACGAAGTCATCCTGATCAGCTACATCAGCTGTAATCGTGAATGTTTCCCACTTATCTTGTGGAAGTGCGTATGTAAGGTTAGAGAATACAGATGATGTTGCAACTGAGTCAACCTGTACCTTTGTTCCAGCACTGTTTGTAATATACAATCTCTTGAACATTGTTGAGAATGTTCGGTTTCCACCATTATCCTTCATTGTGAAGGTTAAAGTGTTAAGTGTAGAAGCTCTGTTCTCTGACTTGAAGTCAAACTTTCCGATAATAACTCCATTTGTCTCACCACTTGTTGAAGTAGTAACAATTCGGTTATCTGGAGAATCTGCACTGAGTTTACCTAGGATGTTTCCGATTGAACCACTCGATGAAAGTGTGATTGATCGTCCAGTTGTACCAGCTGTGAAGCCAGCTCCTAGACCGATTGAATCTGTATATCCCTTTCCGTTGATTGTTCTGATACCACTGTTCTGAACTGAAACACCTACTGTTACATCAGATGTAAGCTTGTCTGTCGTAGAGAGTACAGATCCTGAAACAACAAGAGTTAGGTCTGTTCCTGGTTTGACGATAACATTGATTCCTTCGAATCGTACTAGGTAATCAGATCCAACAGTGATTTCTGTAGCATCTGCAGCACCCATAAGGTTCTTTGTTGCTACAACAACACCATTGCTATCCTTCAAAGTTATTGTGTTGAAGTAAAGCCATGGTCGTTGATTGAAGCGAACATCGAATCGTGTTACAGATACTGGAGCTGCTGTAGCCTGAAGCTTAACAGCGACCATATCCTTTGTCTCACCTTTCTTGATTGTGTTGTTACCAGCAAAACTTGAAAGTGAGAGTGTGAGTGATCCATCAGTACCATCCATTACTAGTGGTCCTGCAGGAGTTACTGGTGTAACTACTGTTCCAGCCTTAGCAACACAGTCATATCCTACTGGACATAATACTGGAGCTACTACTACTGTACCCGCTGTTCCCTTGAGCTTTGCAACTGTAAGAGGACCAACGAAGCCTGTGTTCGGAATACCGTTCTTAGCTTGGAAAGCGACTACAGCGGCCTTTGTCTGTGAACCAAAGTATCCCTTAACAGCCTTGCCTGAGCTAATAGCTATGATATCGAAACCGTTGCTAATAAGGTATGTCTGGAGTTCGACAACGTCTGCTCCTGTTGAGCCTACTGTGAGGTAAGCACCGAAAGCCTGTGCGCTACCAGCAGATCCGAGGACCAATGCAAGAGCGACAACGCTTGTGATAAATATTTTCTTCATATGTGATTAATTTTTAAAATATTCTCTACCCTTTTAAT
>CAZAEF010000023.1:0-10859 GCA_964484315.1 uncultured Candidatus Saccharibacteria bacterium
ATAATATACATATATGTTAGTTCCAGATTTTCAGCAATTTTCTGATAAAATGAAAGTAAAATTTAATGATTTAAATTTACTGAAGCAAGCCTGCACACACAGGTCTTTTCTCAATGAGAATAAAGGGCATAAAGGTGAGACACTTGAGCATAATGAACGTCTAGAATTCCTCGGAGATGCAGTACTAGAGCTCGTCATTACGAGTTATCTATATCGTAAATATCATGACAAGAATGAAGGTGACTTGACTTCATATCGCTCTGCTCTCGTGAATACCCATAGCCTTGCTCGTGTAGCTATAGCTCTCGGTGTGAATGATTATCTTCTTCTTTCTCGCGGAGAATCGAAGGATACTGGTCGCGCTCGCTCTATCATAATGGCTGATTCTATCGAAGCAATTATAGGAGCCATATATCTGGATCAAGGATATGATGCATCAGCGAATTTTATTTCCCAAAACCTACTAGAAGTGATCGATATAGATGAAATTGTTGAAAAGAAACTATGGCTAGATGCCAAGAGTCGCTTCCAAGAACGCGCTCAGGAAGAGACTGGACAAACTCCATCCTACAAAACAATGAAAGAGATAGGTCCAGATCATAGCAAGATATTTACTCTCGGAGTATTTATCGGAGATGTGCAAGTGGCTATAGGGACAGGACTCTCGAAACAGGAAGCTGAACAGAAGGCTGCAGAAAAAGCACTCGAAGTAAAAGGGTGGTAAGGATTTTATCATTTCATATGTTAAAATATCACCATGTATCTCAAATCGCTCGAGATCGCTGGTTTCAAGTCGTTTGCCAAAAAAGCAACACTCAACTTCACCTCGCCAATTTCGTCCATCGTAGGCCCTAATGGTTCTGGCAAGAGTAATGTGGCTGAAGCATTTCGTTTTGTCCTCGGAGAACAATCTATAAAGAGCATGCGTGGAAAGCGTGGAGAAGATCTCATTTTCAATGGAGGAAACGATAGCTCGGCTGGAGTGGGGCGACTCAATCGTGCAAATGTAAAAGTGTCATTCGATAATTCAAAGCGTATTCTCAATGTGGACTTTGACGAAGTCATTCTCGAGCGTGTCGTACACAGGGATAATAGCAATGAATACTTTGTGAATAGTAGTCCTGTGCGACTGAGAGATATTATCGAACTTCTCGCTGGAGCTCACATAGGCGCATCTGGACACCACATCATCTCTCAAGGTGAAGCAGATCGTATCCTCAATGCCAATATCCGTGAACGAAGAGAAATGATAGAGGATGCTCTCGGTCTAAAAATTTATCAATATAAAAAAGCAGAGAGTCAGCGTAAATTAGACAAGACTCTGGAAAATATGAAGTCTGTTGAGTCGCTTCGTCGCGAAATAGCTCCTCATCTCAAATTCCTCAAGAAGCAGGTGGAGAAAGTAGAGAAGGTTCAGGAAATGCGTGAACAATTGAGAGTTCTATATAAGGAATATTTCAAAAGAGAGGAGGAGTATATCAAGCATGAGAGAACGGCGATCGATCACGAGAAGACTCCAGTCATAAAGGAATTGGCAGAACTAGATATAGATATTGCAGAAGCTCGTAAAATTCTAGAGAATTCGCAAAATCGTGATGCCAAGAGCGATGAGCTTATCACTCTCGAAGGAATACTTCATCAGATCCGCATAGATAAAGACACAGTGATGCGTCATGCAGGTAAGATCGATGGGGAAATGGGAGTTATCAACCGTACACTGGAACGCGACAAAATACGACAGAATCAGGAAGATTCGAAGACTATTTTTCTAAAGGATGTGGAGGAAGTGGTGAAGAAAGCCACTCTTATTGAAAATTTGATAGAAATAAAAAGACTTTTGCAGGATTTCATTTCTACACACAGACGTCAGGAGGGATCAATTGATACTATAGAATCAGAGAAAGAATTAGCAGTACTTCGTACGGAAAAAGCTAGACTCGAAGATGAACTGAAGAAAATAGATGAGAGTGAACGAGTTCGCACTCTGGAATATAATACACTTCGTCAAAAGATTGAGAGAGAAAAAGACTCAAATCGCGATGCAGAGAAGAATGTATTCAGGATAATCGCTCGACAGAATGAGCTCAGAGGAGTATTGAATGCATTGAAAAGTCGTGAAGATAAATACGCAATAGAGAATCAGGCTTTCAAGCATGAACTTCAAGAGGCATATGTCATAGTCGGTCGTGAATGTATGGATTATAAAGAATCGGCACTTTCGGATGAACAACGAAGCGGTCAAATTGATCGATTCAGGACAATAGAGAAAATAAAGATGCGTATCGAGGACTCTGGAGCAGGAAATGGTCTCGACATAATGAAGGAATATAAAGAAGTTGAGGATAGAGACGCTTTTCTCGAACGTGAACTTGTCGATCTAGAGAGCTCGCGACAATCTCTCCACAGTCTCATCGCTGATCTAGATCTCCGTATCGATGTTGAATTTAAAGAGGGAATACTGAAGATTAACGCTCAATTCCAAGAATTTTTCAACCTTATGTTCGGAGGAGGGTCTGCTTCACTCAGTGTTATCCGTGAGAAAAAGAGAAAGAAGAAATCAGATACGGATCTTTCGGCGGTACTTGGCGATGATACAGAAATAGAGACTGAAGAGGATGGTGAAGAGGGAATAGAGATCAATGTCAATCTGCCACGCAAGAAGGTGAAGGGATTGATGATGCTCTCTGGAGGAGAGAGAGCTCTGACTTCAATTGCTCTGCTTTTTGCGGTTTCCCAGGTGAACCCGCCACCGTTTATCATCCTCGATGAGACAGACGCTGCACTCGATGAAGCCAATTCTCGCAAGTATGGTGATATGATTGCAAATCTCTCGAAATATTCACAACTTATTTTAATAACTCACAATCGAGAGACAATGTCGCGAGCAGGAGTGCTATACGGAGTGACTATGAGTAGCGATGGATCATCGAAGCTTCTTTCTATACAATTCGATGAAGCGGTGAAGGTAGCGAAGTAGGGAGGAGGTGTAGGGTTTTCTAAGGACTGTACATTATCTAGATATATTGTATACTATCTTTCAGAATCAGAAGCAAAATAAACCCAATGCTTTTGAAAGAAAATTGTTATGAAAGCAATAAAATCTGTTCCTTTTTCAGACATTATCTGTGGGACGAAGTTCCTCTACAGGGATGAGCGATATGTGAAAATTGAGATCATCAATGCCACCAGACCGGCGCGAATTTCGTACAATGCTCTGGAAATCGGCAACCGCACTCTTGCATCGTTCTTCCCATACGACAATGTCGTCCCTATCGGAGGCAGTATCTCTGACATGACTCATGTGGTCAAGATCGGCGGAACGTCCATCATCCCTATCAGCTGTCACTACAGTACATTGTATGGTCAAATCACTGGAGTCTTCCTCTCAGGAAGGGGAGTCTATACCTCACCTTTACCCACACCAACACTAGTGCCAGAAATAGCATAAAAGATCTTCGAATATCAAAAAAGGTCACCCTGAGCAATTCACGGTGACCTTTTTCTATTCCTATACCGGCAAAAAATCAAGAGTTTTTTTATCTAGATCTGCTCCCGCTACTCGGAACTTTATCTTATCGCCAAGAGTAAACGTCTTTTTCGTTTTCTGACCAATTATAGAATAAGTTTTTTTGTGGAATTCGAAGAAATCATTGCCGAGATCACGGAGCTTGATCATTCCTTCTGATTTTGTTTCGAGCTCCTCTACATATATACCCCATTCTGTCACTCCAGATATTGTACCTTCGAAACTCTGCCCGACTTTATCTGACATATACTCGACTTGTTTCAATTTCTTCGACGCTCTTTCTGCTTCTGCCGCATCGATCTCTCGTGCTGTAGATTGCTCCGCTATGTGTTGGAATTGCACGATATCTCGATCACCAAATGGCATATGCTCTAGGTGTTTGTGAAGAATACGATGTACTAAGAGATCTGGATAACGGCGAATGGGAGATGTGAAGTGAGTGTAATAGTCGAAAGCGAGACCGAAGTGTCCAATATTCTTTGTAGAGTATATTGCCTTCTGCATAGAGCGTATCATGGCAGTACTGATAAGGGCTTGATGTGGTGTACCTTCGATCTGTTTCAGAAGATTTTTTATATCATGTGCTGTAACTTTTCCATCCTTGGTTTTGAGTGTATATCCTAGAGCCTTTACGAAAGTCGATAAGTCAGTCATGCGTTCTTGATCTGGTATATCATGAATACGATATATGGCACCAGTATCTTTCTTACCTTTTTTTGTAATCGAATCGAATATGAATTTTGCAACCTCTCGATTGGCGAGCAACATGTATTCTTCGACTAGTTTGTGAGTGTCGAGACGAGGTTTCTTGTAGACACCTATCGGTTTGCCATTCTCATCTAGTTTGAATTTTATTTCCTCCTGCTCGAATTCTATTGCCCCTGCTGCAAACTTTTCTTTTTGTAAAATCTTTGCAATACGGTTCAGGGTATGAAGTTCGGTAAAATATGTTCCTTTTCCAACATCGAGAGTTTCTTGGGCTGATTCATAAGTAAATCTGTGATCAGAATTCATCACCGTTCTACCGAACCAACGCTCTATTATCTCAGCTTTATCATTCATGATAAAAATCGCAGAAAAAGAAAGCTTGTCTTCATGGGGATTGAGACTGCAGACATCATTCGATAAAACTTCTGGAAGCATGGGTATAGTGCGGTCGACTAGATATATAGAGCAACCACGTTTCTGGGCCTCTGTATCTAGTGCTGTGCCTTCACGAACATAGTGAGATACATCGGCAATATGTACTCCTATCTCGTATTGTTGCGTACCATTGATTAATCCTAGATCCTTGAATGATATTGCATCATCGAAATCCTTCGCATCGAATGGATCAATGGTAACTGTGAGAGTCCCTCGAATATCCCTTCGCTTAGCAATCTCTTCTTGAGAGATTTTTTTCTCATTCTTCTCTATTTGCTGTGCTTCGCGTTCTACATCGATAGGGAAACTAGTCTCGAAACCTTTTTCGAGGACTATTGACTCCATCTCTGCATTATTATTGCCTTTTTTACCTATTACCCTGATGACATGACACTCAGGATTTTTCTTTGCATCTTTCCATTGACCAAGCTCTATGAGGACTTTGTCTCCAGCTTCAGCAGTATTGATTTCGCTCATAGGAATCATGAAGTCTACATAGAGTTTTTTGTCATCTGGTATAACACCCTTCTTTCCATCTCTTTCTTCGACTGTGCCTACATATGTCGTGCGAGCACGAGTAAGGACCTGTAGGACCTTGGCCATTTTATTATCTTCTTGACTATGCTTATTTTCAGATATGACCAAAACCTCCACAATATCATTGTTGAGAGCGAAATTTAGATTATCTGACTCTATAACAAAATCATTTTCTGTATCTAGAGGATCCTCTATGAAACCCATGCCTTTGCGTATTGTCCTAATTGTCCCTGTTATCTTGCGTTCCTGGTCTTTCATAGATTTTTATAGAGGTACTATACCCTATATTTACTCATACATCAACCAACTCTTGCGTATTTTAGCTCATTCTGATAGGATAATGCCCATGTTAATGATACGACTACAACGAGTGGGACGAAAGCATGAGCCGATATTTCGACTCGTTCTTACCGACTCCAAGAACGGCCCAAGAAGTGGTAAATACCTCGAAGTTCTAGGTTCTTATGATCCAAGACTAGATAATAAGATAGAGCAATTCAAGGTGGAAAAAATAAAGCATTGGATAAGCAAAGGCGCTCAACTTTCAGATACTGTTCATAACTTCCTCATCACTCGCAAGGTTATTACTGGAAAAAAGATCAATGCTCTGCCAAAGAAGACTGCAACAAAGAAGGTTGAAGCTCCAGTGGAGGTGGTGAAGCCTGTAGAAACAGCACCAGCTCCAGTAGTAACTGTGTAAAACTCTCGTTGACGCAGATGTGAGGTGACTATACAATTGTGGAAGCAGTACTGTCGTTACTGTCACTGATTAAAAGTAAGTACTCGAAAAGAATAAATATAATGAATCAAGATCAGCAATTTTTGGAATATGTTGTAAAGGCGCTGGTTGATAACCCGAATGATGTCAAGATTACTCGTACCGTAGATGAAATGGGTGTGCTCATGACTCTAGAAGTCAACGCTTCAGATATGGGAAAGGTGATTGGAAGATCCGGCAATACAGCCAAAGCTATCCGCACGATTCTGCGTGTCGTAGGAATGAAGAATAATTCGCGAGTCAATCTCAAGATCAATGAGCCTGAAGGGGGAATCAGACCTGCAGAAAAGGCATCGAAGACTGTAGATGAAGCAATGGAGGGGCTAGGAATATAAGTTTCTAATAAGACAAGATAAGAGAATATATAAGACCCAGATTAAGTGACAAAATGGAGAAACTATGGTAATCTTTTATCATAGTTTTTTCATTATGACTTACCACATCATCACCCTTTTCCCAGACTCCTTCACCTCATATCTCAGTGAGTCTATTTTGAAGCGGGCAATTGAAGATAATAAGATACGAGTGAAGTTCTATAATCCTAGAGATTTCACAAAAGGTACGAGTTATGCTGACCGCAGAGTGGATGACAAGCCATATGGAGGAGGTCCGGGTATGGTTATAGAGGCACTTCCTGTTATTAAAGCAATTGCTAAAGCAAAAGGAAAGAAGCGTGGTGTTAGGATCATCTGGTTCACTCCATCAGGCAAGCAATTCAGTACTCTCGATGCGAAAACTTTTGCAGAGAAATGCAAGGATATTATATTCATCTGTGGTCGTTATGAAGGTGTTGATGCTCGAGTCAAAAAAGCATTCAAGGTAATTGAAGTATCTGTAGGACCTTTTGTCCTCACTGGTGGTGAGCTTCCGGCTATGATTCTAATTGACTCCATCTCTCGACAAATAAACGGTGTTCTTGGAGATCATGCCTCACTAGAAGAAAATCGTATCGCTAGTCCAGATGTGTATACCAGACCAGATGTAGTAGAATATAAGGGTAAAAAATACAGAGTGCCAAATGTATTACTCTCGGGTAATCATAAGCTCATAGATGAATGGAGAAAAACACAACTCGATAATAAGTAGACTACTCCTATCAGCGGTTATTATTCTTACTGCGGGTGTGATCATTGGTTATGTCAAAAATATACCTCATGAGTATAGATCGATTACTGATTATAAATTAGAAAAAGTAGAGCGCGTAAGGATTGTGATAGTGGGGGATATTATGCTCGATCGTAATGTGAGAAATAAAATCAGTGAAATCGGATTCGATAAATTCTTTTCTGGCATAAAGTCTATTATTTCAAATGCTGATATTGCAGTAGGCAACCTCGAGGGACCTATCACTACCTATGAATCCATAACCGCTAGTCTTAAGAATAAAGCTTTGCAGTTCACTTTTGATCCAGCTCTCACTCCACAGCTTGCTGAACTAGGTTTCGATGTATTTGGACTTGCGAATAACCATACATACAACTTTGGTCGAGAAGGTTTCTCTATGACCAAAAAGTATTTACGTACATCGGGTATACTCTACTATGGTGATCCGGATAATACAGATGAGATCAGTATTGTTACAGAAAAGAATGGAATCCGCTTAGGCTTCGTGGGTTTCCACGAATTTAGCTACAAGAACTATGACAAGGTTTTTGCTGAGATAGCATGGCTCAGACCAAATGTCGATGTCCTCATAGTCTCTCCACACTGGGGAATAGAATATAAGACTGCGCCTACAGATAAGATGCGTGAATGGGCGCAAGGTTTCATAGACAGTGGCGCTGACGCTGTCATAGGAGCTCACCCACATGTGGTAGGTGAAGTTGAAGAATATAAAGGCAAGAAAATATACTACTCTCTCGGCAATTTTGCATTCGATCAATATTTCTCAGAAGCAACTATGAAGGGGCTTATGGTAGATATGAATATAATCAGAGAACAAGATGGAAAATTCAGTATCTCTTATAAGGACATACCTGTTCGAGTGGATAGAAAAGGGATAAGTCTGATTGTGGAGTAATCCGCTTGACTTTGTTCCGCAATCTGATAGTCTATTCAGCAACTTCGCAAGATTGTGTCACGCCTGAAATGTGAAGGATTACAAGGTTTTTTGGCACCTTTTTTCAATCCTCCTCTTGCAGATCACTACTCACAACAAATAAAAAACCTTAAGAACGCTATTGACATGCGTTGTTTTTTGTTTTTGGTTGGTGACTGAGAAAACGGATTTTATTATTCATTTAGTCTTAAACCATATGCATATCACCAAAAAATATTTCAGCAGATACAAAGAATCCCTCACTGTTATGCCGAGTCTCGTGGAGTCTCAATTCACTTCTTTCAAGTGGGTTATGGAAACTGGTATAGCAGAAGTATTGAAGGAGTTCTCTCCGATCACCGATTATGCTAACAAGAAATTCGAGCTCTCATTTTCTAGTTTCGAACTTTCGAAGCCAAAATACGATGAGCATTATGCTAAGGTCAATAAACTTTCATACGAAGGCCAGATCAAGGTGGTTGTTAAGCTAAAGAATAAAATGCTTGACTCTGTGAAGGAACAAGAGATGTTCCTCGCTGATTTTCCACTGATGACAGATCACGGCACATTTATTATCAATGGTATTGAGCGTGTCATCGCTCCACAACTAGCTCGATCATTCGGTATTTTCTTCACTTTGAATGAAATGAAGGGTAAAAATTTCTTCGGAGCTAAAATCATTCCTACACGAGGAGTATGGATGGAGATAGAGAGTGACAGCGATGGAACTATATATGCTCGTATAGACCGCAAGCGCAAGTTTTCTATCACATCACTCCTACGAGTGCTCGGGGCAGAGACGAACGAAGCTATACTCTCTCTTTTCAAGGATCACCCAGAAGTCAAGAAGACAATTGAGCTCACTCTAGCTAAGGATCATGCCAAAACTACGGATGATTCATATATAGAGATACACAAACGCCTCCGAGATGGTGATCTAGCTACAGCAGACAATGCTCGAGAGTATATAGGTACAATATTTAAATCAGACCGATACGATCTATCTCCAGTTGGACGATTCCGCTTCAATAAGCGTTTCGGAAAGTCTATGGATGAGAAGGAACTAGAAAGAAAGACTGTATCAGCAGACGATATAGCAACTATCATTACTCATATTGTAAGTCTCAATAACACTCCTGATGCCCGTGAGGATGATATTGATCACCTAGGTTCACGACGTGTGCGATATGTTGGTGAGCTTCTCCAACAGAAACTCCGTGTCGGTATGACACAGATGAAGAGAAATATTCAAGATAAGATGTCGACAGTAGAGCCAGATGTCACACTTCCTGTAAGTTTCGTATTTCCGAGACCACTTCAGGCTCGTATCAAGGAATTCTTCACAACCAACCAACTCTCTCAGTTCATGCTTCAGGAAAATGTGCTTTCTGAGCTTGAGCATCTTCGTCTTCTCACCGCTCTAGGTCCTGGAGGTCTCACTCGAGAAAGAGCTGGATTCGAAGTCCGAGATATCCACCCATCTCACTACGGTCGTCTTTGCCCTATACATACTCCAGAAGGTCCGAACATCGGTCTCGTACTTCACTTGTCACTCTATGCTCGTATCAATGATTTCGGAATGATAGAAACTCCATATGCAAAAGTGAAGAATGGAAAAATAACAAAAGAAGTAGTCTATCTCAATGCACTCGAAGAAGAAAATTTCCGTATAGCTCATGCTGCTATCGCATATGACAAAGAGGGAAATATAACAAATGATGAAGTAGAGGTGCGCATCAATGGAAAGCCTGGAATGGCAAAGAAAAATGATGTCAATTATATCGATGTGGCTACGAACCAAGCTTTCTCTATTGCAACTTCACTTATTCCATTTCTCAACCACAATGATGCGAACCGAGCACTCATGGGTTCTAACATGCAGAAGCAAGCTACTCCTTGTCTCATTCCAGAATCTCCGCTAGTAGCTACAGGTATAGAACGCAAAGCCGTGATCGATACAGGACGCATTATAATTGCTCCAGAAGATGGAGAGATCGTAGCTGTCGACTCGAAGCATGTCGTGCTAGAGGGTAAAAAGAGTGGCAAGAAGCATGAATACAATCTCGTACACTTCTCTCGAACAAATGGATTCACAGCATTCCATCAGCGACCTATCATCAACCTCGGAGATATGGTCAAGAAAGGTGATGTTCTCGTAGACACTTCTACTACCGATGGTGGAGAAATGGCTCTCGGACAAAATATGCTCGTAGCATTCATGTCATGGTCAGGTAATAACTATGAAGACGCTATCATCCTCTCTGAACGAGTAGTGAAGAATAGTAAATTCAGCTCTATCCATATAGAAGAATTCGTCGTGAATGTGCGCGATACGAAGCTCGGTCCAGAAGTCACCACATGTGATATTCCGAATGTTGGTGAAGGCAAACTAAAGAATCTAGCAGAAGACGGTATTGTCCGTGTTGGAGCAGAGGTGAGACCAGGAGACATTCTCGTTGGTAAGATTTCACCAAAAGGAGAGACTCAGCTCACCCCAGAAGAGAGACTCCTAAGATCCATATTCGGCGAGAAAGCTCGCGATGTGAAGGATACATCGAAGCGTATGGAGGGAGGCAAGCGCGGACGCGTTATCTCTGTCAAAATTTTCTCACGAGAAAAGGGAGACAAACTCGAGAGCGGAATTATCAAAAAGATCTATATTGAAGTAGCTGAGCTTCGAACTGTATCTGTCGGAGACAAGCTCGCAGGACGACACGGAAACAAAGGAGTTATCTCTCGTATTCTTCCAGAGGAAGAAATGCCATATATGGAGGATGGTAAGCCAGTAGATGTTATCCTCACACCACTCGGAGTGCCTTCTCGTATGAACCTAGGAC
>CAZAEF010000024.1:0-10389 GCA_964484315.1 uncultured Candidatus Saccharibacteria bacterium
CATTGTCATTTGTCCTCGCTTGCCGTTATAATACCCCCATGTCTACTCCTGTCGAGAAAATCAAAGAACGTCTCTCTATAGACGAGGTCGTCGGTTCATATGTGAAGCTCGAAGGCGCTGGGAAAAATATGAAGGCTAAATGTCCCTTTCATAATGAAAAGACGCCATCTTTCTATGTATCTCCTGATCGTGGAAGCTTCTACTGCTTCGGTTGTGGAGCAAAAGGAGATATATTCAGCTTCGTAGAGCAGTTCGAAGGTCTTGATTTCATGGGTGCTCTCAAACTTCTCGCTGATCGAGCGGGTATACCTCTAGTATTCGAAAAATCAGAAACGAAAAGTGAGAAAGAAAGACTCTATATGATAATGGAAGAAGCGACTCAATTCTTTGAGAATTGTCTCAAGCAGAATATCCAAACGCAAGAGTATATTAAAAAAAGGGGCATCACAATCGAGACTACAAAGAATTTCAGAATCGGATTTATTCCGGCTGATTGGAGACTGCTCTATACTCATCTGCGCAATAAAAAATTCACGGATATGGAAATCGAGAAAGCTGGCCTTGCAAAGAAGGCTGACGCTATGAAGGGTTACTACGATCGTTTTCGTGGACGAGTAATGTTCCCGATCATGGATTCTAGTGGTCGAGTAATAGCATTTTCTGGACGTATCCTAGTCGATGATGGTAAATCCGCAAAATACCTCAACAGTCCAGATACTGTCCTCTATAATAAATCAACTGTGCTATATGGTATCGACAAAGCAAAGAATGATATCCGCACGAAAAACTATACAATACTGGTAGAAGGACAAATGGATCTCGTTCTTTCACACCAAGCTGGTATACGCAATACTGTTGCTGTGTCTGGTACTGCTCTTGCAGATACTCTGACAAATAAAGAAAATGTTGTAAACAATTTGGGTATAGTTCGTAGACTCTCTCCAAATGTAATACTAGCCTTCGATTCTGACTCTGCAGGTCGAAAGGCTGCTATGCGTTCTGCAGGTATAGCCCTAACTCTTGGTATGGATGTGAAGATCGCCGATCTACCAGAAGGTAAAGATCCTGCAGATCTCGTTCTTAATAATCCAGAAGAATGGAAGAATGTCCTGAGACAAGCGAAACCAATCGTAGAATTCCAAATCGATACAGTTATGAAGGAAGCTCGAGAGAAAAAATTGGATTCTCGCAAGATTCCACCACTCATTCGCGATAAGGTCTTACCATTTATTCTCGCCATAGATGGAGCGATGGAAAAAGCGCACTTTATAAAAATGATATATGAAAAAACAGGTATCAGTGAGGAGGCTGTGCGTGAAGATATAAAGAAACTTGCTCTACAGCAACCCACGACTTCGTCCACTCAGTCAATATCTGGACATAATATCCAAAGAGGTGGTATAGTATCATCCAATGTGCAGACGTCCCGCCTCGACATGATTTCGAGGAAATTATTTGGGCTCATTGCATATCTGAAGGAAAAACAGCATAGCGAACTCACGAGCGAGGACTTGCGTTCCGCCATGAAGCGCATAGCTGGAGAAGAGCGTTACAACAATTTAATACGAGATATAGAGCCGTTCAAACACGAGCTCATTTTAGAAGCCGAGGTTTACTTCGGAAAAAATATATTAGGTAAGGATATCAAGCATCATGCCGACGAATTACTCCTCAATTTTGAGGAAGATATACTCAGACTTGATCTTGTTCATTCAATGTCAGAGCTCAATCGTGTTGAGAAAACTCAAGGGATAGATAAAATTTCAGATGAAGAAAAACACGAACTCATGAAAAAATGTCAGGTATTGGCACTTCGTATTTCTGAGATTTCAAAAAAACGCAATCTGTAGGATTATTAATTTTAATTATAAATATAAATGGCAAAGAAAACAAAGAAGGTGGTAAAGACAAAGAAAACAAAGAAGGTGGTCGTCAAAAAAGCGAAGAAAAATACAAAAAAGTCCTCACAAAAATCTGCGCCAAAGATTAATTCGAAGAATAAAAGCAAGGAATTCGAAATCAAGGCTGACAGATTGACAGCTAAAGGTAAAGAGAGAGGCTTCGTCACTTATGATGAAATTCTCAAGGAATTTCCTACAATCGAACAAGATATCGTCTTTCTCGATGATCTATATACACGATTTGCCGTTGGAGGAATCGATGTCCTAGAGGGCGGAGGACTTCTCGAAGTAGAGCCTGAGGTTGCTACACCGAAGAAATATTCCTATGGTTCGAGAAGCGATTCATCCTACGATTCTATCCAAATGTATCTGAAAGAAATTGGTCAATATCCACTCATATCAGCTAGCAATGAAAAGGAATTAGCTCGACGTATAGAAGCGGGGGATAATGAAGCGAAGAACCTTCTCGCTCGAGCCAACCTCCGTCTCGTGGTGTCTATAGCAAAGAAATATGTAGGACGAAGCCCAGATCTCACACTCCTCGACCTTATCCAAGAAGGAAACCTCGGGCTATTCAAAGCTGTAGATAAGTTCGACTGGACGAAGGGGTATAAGTTCTCGACATACGCTACATGGTGGATTCGCCAGGCTATTACTCGCGCGCTCGCAGATCAGAGTCGTACTATTCGTGTCCCTGTTCACATGGTTGAAACAATAGCCAAATACAAGCAGGTAGTCCGTAGACTATCTCAAGACCTCGGTCGTGAACCACTCGCTGATGAGATTGCTACAGAAATGGGACTGGATGTAGAGAAGATATATAATATTGAAAAAATTGATCAAGATGTTGTCTCTCTGGAGAGTCCTGTTGGAGATGACAGTGATGATGGAAAGTCTACTCTGGGAGATTTTCTCTCTGATGATAAGATACTTTCACCAGATCAGGAATCTTCACGGAGAATTCTCCGCGATCAGGTCAATGAAATACTCGGCGATCTTTCGGAAAAAGAGAAGCGAATTCTCGAGATGCGACATGGACTCAATGATGGCATTACTCACACCCTAGAAGAAGTGGGTAAGGAATTCGGCGTCACTCGTGAACGTATTCGCCAGATCGAAGCCAAAGCTCATGAGAAGATCCGTCAGCATGACAAGATCAATAGGCTGAAGAATTACTAGTTGCAATTCTTCTAGCTCCTGCCATAATTACTCTTAATTATGCGAGCAGAGCTATATCACCTACAAATAAATGTAAAAGATACTAAAGTCTCTTTTGATGATCTGATTCAGATAAGAAAAAACCTCACGCAACTGCTTACGTAAGGTCTTTTCCGTTTTTACCCCTTGCGGGGAGGGCCGAAGCCGTTTGTGCCATAATAATAGCAAATCATATGCAAAAGTCAATACAATCCGATTCCACTTTCCTCACCCTCTACAATCGCCTCAATAAAGCCCAAAAACAGGCTGTAGACGCTATAGAAGGCCCTGTTATGGTCATTGCAGGCCCTGGAACGGGGAAGACCTCGATTTTGACCCTCCGTATAGCCAATATTCTCCAGGAAACTGATACCCCGGCGAACGGTATTCTAGCTATTACATATACCAATGCTGGGGTGAAAGCTATACGCAAAAAACTGATCGAAATAATTGGCGATAGGGCATATGATGTCCGAATTCATACTTTCCATAGTTTTGCTACATCGATCATTGCAGAATATCCAGATCATTTTCTTCACTTGAGTGAGACCAAACAAATAACTGATATAGAACAGGAGTCTCTTATCCGAACCATTATTCTCGATCCTAAATTTTCTGATATTCGTCCAACAGCAAAGCCCGATGCCTATCTCTATAACATTATAAAAGGTATTGATACTGCAAAACGCGAAGCGTATACACCTGATATGGTTCGTGACTACGCCAATAAACAGGTCAAACTCATTGAAGAAGATGAGGACTCTATTTCAACTAGAGGTGCCACTAAGGGTCAATTGAAAGCTGAAGCAAAAGATGAAATAGAGAAGTGTAAGCGAACAATTCTATTCGGATATGTCTACGAACTATATGAAAAAAATAAAAAAGAAGCAAAAAAGATTGATTATAATGACCTTCTGATCGAGCTATTGTCTGCATTGCGAAGCAATGAACTTCTTTTACGCTTGATACAAGAACGATATCTCTATATTCATGTAGATGAGCATCAAGATACGAATGATGTTCAGAATCTCATTGTTAGTATAATTGCAGAATTTTTTGAGACACCGAACATCTTTATTGTCGGGGATGAAAAACAGGCAATATACCGCTTCCAAGGAGCTTCTGTTGAAAATTTCTTCTTGCTCCAGAAGCGATGGCCATCGATGAAAGTTATAAAGCTTGATACCAATTATCGATCACACCAAAGTATTCTCGATTCGAGCTTTAGTATGATTGAAAATAACTATGGAGAAGGTGAGCATCAAGACTTGCGTATTAGGTTGACTGCCGGTGGAGGAGATAAACCTAAGCCTATAGAAGTTGTCACAGGAGGAAATATTACTGCAATGGAAATCTATCTCGTCAAGCAATTGCAGACTATCGAAGAGGGTAGTGTGGCTATTATCGTGCGTCGCAATCGTGATCTTGATCGGGTTATCCGTCTTCTCGAGTCGCATGGTATACCTGTTTCTTCTGAACGAAGCGTTGATATTTTCAATCATCCAATTGGTCGTATTTTTTTTGATCTTATTGATTACATCATCCATCCTGACAGACTACATGCACTCGCCCAAACACTCGCCCTAGGAATGTGGAATATATCTTTTGAAGAATGTACTAGACTGATTCGTGATCTTAATTCAGGGATATCGGATAAAATTGAAAATAAACTCCCGAATCTTAAGCTCATTCAAAACCATCTCTTATCTGACAGCCCTACAGCATTTCTCATCCACACAGCAAATGAATCAGGCTTCAGCCAGCTTGTAGTGAAGGATCCGTCATATGTCCATGTTTGGCGAGGACTTATTACTCTAGCTGAATCTCTCGTGCGAGAGACGAATACCAGTAGTCCACGAGAATTGATCGAGAATATGCTCGCATACAGAACTTCTGCTGAATCAAGATTGGTCAAAATAACCGTCGGTGCTCCTGATGTACCCATTCAAGCTATGACTGCTCACGGTAGTAAAGGTCTAGAATTCGACTATGTATTTATTCCTTATGCAACCGATGAATCATGGATCGGGCGTAATCGTGGGGCATCATTCGTTCTCCCAAAAAAGAATGTAGTAGATCATGATATTCGTGATGTACGTCGATTCTTCTATGTCGCTCTGACCCGTGCTCGCAAACATGTGACCGTTCTAACAGCTCTAGAGGAATCAGATGGCAAGGAACTCTCTCCATTGCGTTTCATTACTGAACTAGATCAAAAAGATACATCAGTTATTACCTTGCCACGCGCGGGAGTCGAAGAAATTCATATCGGGACAAACTCTGATAGTATTCGTGCTACAGCTCTCCTCGATCTCGCAAAGAGGGTTATCACTAACGAAGGTCTTTCCGTAACCGCTCTCAACCATTTTATAAAATGTCCTAATCAGTTTCTCTATCTGAGTATTCTCAAAATGCCACAGGCTCCATCTATACCAGCTGAGAAAGGAAATGCTATGCATGAAGCTATATCTAGAGTCTGGAAATCAGAATCGAGAAAAGTAGGGGATATTGGGTCGATTCTATTAGCGGGGATCACAGAACATTTCACGACTTCATTTCTGACTATTCAGGAAAAAGAAGCTGCAAAAAAAGAATTAACCGAAGCAATTCCTGATGTCGCGAAAGCACTTGAGTCTCATTTTTCCATTTCGAAAAACACTTCGATCTTTACAGAGTCATGGATAGAGACTCATCTTGATATACCAATTCACGGTAAACTAGATGCTCTCCTCGATACAGGAAGTGAAGCTTTTGTCTATGACTACAAGACAAAACAAGCTATGTCAATCAATGCAATCAAAGGTCTTACGAAGAATGATACTGGTGATTATTTTCGTCAATTAGTTTTCTATAAGATCCTTGTAGCTAGCGACTCTAGATTCCGTACTCGCAAAATAACTCCAGGACTCGTATTTGTCTCGCCAGACGAGAAGGGTAGATGTCCTACTATCACATTACCGATTGAAACTGCGGATATTGAACAAGTAAAAAAAGATATTGCAAACCTCGTCGATTCAGTTCAATCAGGTAAGATCCTCAATTCAAGATGTGATGATCCAAAGTGTGATTGGTGTGGTATGAGAGAGTTGGATAAATAGATACTTATTTTTGTGTCTGATCTGCAAGCACGGCGTCGATACTCTGTTTGATTGATTCATATGGCTGTGCACCTTCGATCATAACACTCTTTCCATTTGGAGTAATTAGAAAACTAGACGGTGTTCCTTGTAGGCCAATATTGAGTGCTTCCATATAAGAAGCTTCTACTTTATCTTTGAATCTTCCACTATCGAGACATGTCTTGAATGAAT
The DNA here is from genome assembly GCA_964484315.1 of uncultured Candidatus Saccharibacteria bacterium. Classification (GTDB taxonomy): domain Bacteria; phylum Patescibacteriota; class Minisyncoccia; order Phycocordibacterales; family PALSA-1337; genus CAIOGI01. The sequence goes on from CAZAEF010000024.1 coordinate 6,410, forward strand.
TAACATCCAGTCCTACAGCCCCTGCAATCTTCGGAAGCTCTTTTTGATCGAGACCATCAGGACTATTGCCCGTTACAGAAGGGGTTATTTCATAAAGTCGGTTAGTATACGCCCAGAATTTATCATTACCGCCGAGAGCAGCCGCGCATTCCATAGCTTGCGATTCATGTCCAGCATTCGGATGAAGTATTCCTCCATCCGGACGTGTGCCAGGTTTGTCGATAGGGAAACTACGATAGACCCATGCAACATTTCCTGATTTACCATATTCATTCATGACTTTACGCATAGTATTGTGGAAAACCTTACAATATGGACATGATGGATCTGAGTACTCTATAATTTTTATTTTAGCATTAGGATTACCTAGGATATGATCTGTCTCAGATACAGATCGTGGCTCGGTCTGAGTTCCTGCAACTGCAGCCGCCTGTTCCTTGTATCCTCCTGTAGGCTTCATAGTATATATTACAGATCCAGCGATAATAGCACCGGCAATGATAATAGCTGTCGGAATATTTAGAACACTTTGTTTTGTTTCATTCATGACAGTAGTATACCACGCTAGAATGGAAGAGTGAAAGTCATAGCATGATCTGGGGTAGTTTCCCAACCAGAAGTATTGAGTTTTATATCTCGCACTGTTCCACCTACACCGAGATCTTTGTACTTGAGTATTCCATGAGCAATAGCATAATCATAAAGTTGTTTCGTAATCTTCACATCCTCAATACAGTATTCAACTAGCTTGTCTAATTTACCCTGATTCCACCAGTCAACCGCTTCTATACCATTTGCAATCTTATTCCTACCTAGTGTTGCTTCTGCTACAGTATCTAGTTTTAGCCTGCGTCCTATTACTTCTCGGACTTCATGCATGAGATCTATACTCCTTATCTTGGAAAGATCTCCAGAATAGTATTTATTAAGCAAGGGAATATCAAAATGATTACCATTCCAAGTGATGAGAATATCAGCCTTCTCGAGTATGGGCCATAGCTTTGGAAAATCTTTTTCAAAAAAACTCTGGTAACTATCATCGAGAGAATCATGAATACAGACAACAGAAATATCGAGTGCTGTAGGATCATTTGATCCGACATCATGAAAGAAATTTTTTGTCTCAATATCGAAAGTGATCTTTCTCATTTCAATTCCTTCTCTTCTCCAGTCTTCAAATTCTTTATCTTCAATTTACCAGTTTTAACTTCATTTTCACCAATAGCAATAATATTTGGAATCATGCGTTTGTCAGCATTCTTTATCTGATCGCCGAGCTTGCGTAGAGAATAATCAATAGCCACACGTTCACCTTTTGTCCTCAGTTGTTGAGCTGTATCTTGAGCATAAGGAATACAATCAGAACTTAATATACAGATCATAATATCTGCAGGCACTACACTCATATCAATCTTTCCATATGTTTCCATGAGATCCTGAGCGACCACATCTCCCGCGCCGAAACCAACAGCAGGGACTTTATCACCACCGAAGAGTGAGAGGAGATCATCATATCGTCCACCACCAAATACCGAACGTTTGTTCGTGGGATTCTTGTCAAAGATTTCGAAGACAATACCAGTATAATAGTCGAATCCTCGCATAAGAGTCTGATCGAAACGAGTATTCGTAATACCGAGCTTTTCTAGAGCTTCAATGACCTCCTTTATTTCCTTTAGTCCAACATGTTCCTCTTTTGTTTGAGGTAAATGTGTTGTGAATTCTTCAAAATTCTTGGAGTTGAGTAGCGTAATGAATTTCTCCGTATTATCTACGAGGATCTCTCGGACACCCTGTTCAAATACCACATGATCTATCTTGTCCTTGCGATCAATGATCTTTGAAATCTTTGCAGATTGTTCTCCGGTAAGATTGAAGACTTCTCTCGTCACATAATTCATCACCTTACGATTATTGATACGCACTTCGAAATCCGTGTCTTTCAATCCATAGGATTTTGTAATATCGCAAGCGATCTGTATCACTTCGACTTCTGCTTGAATACTCTCTACACCGAATATATCGACATTGAGTTGCCAATGTTCACGGAGACGGCCACGTTGTGGTTGTTCATAACGAAAAAGGTTGGGTACAGAATACCAGCGAAGAGGGAAGACCAGCTCATTTTTCTTGTTTGCAACCATACGAGCTACTGTAGGGGTCATCTCTGGACGAAGGGTAACCTCGCGATCACCTCGATCAATGAATGTATATGTTTGTTTCGTCACTATCTCTTCTCCGGATTTTGCTTTATAAAGATCTGCTGGTTCGAGGACTGATGCGTCATATTCTTCATAACCATACTTTTCTACAACATTGCGCCATATCCCAAAAATTTTCTTTTGGATTGACATGTCGCTCGGATAGAAGTCTCGAACACCTTTATATGGATCCGTATTCAATTTCATGGCATCATTGTATCACAACTGATTATATTTTTGGCTATATTATAGCCTATTGACAAGTAGCTATATTAGTGATAACATACTAATGGATAGATGAAGGGAAAGAAATTTCCATTAGTTTCGACCGGAAGTTGAAACATAATATCTATTCTGAGCCGGAAGCTTAGAAAGGATGGGCCGAAAGCCCCATTTATCACGGAGAACATTGAAAATGAAAATAAATAAAGATATCCTAATCCATATGCTCAGCAAAGCTGGGCAATGGCGAGATGGACAGGCAACACATCATTCTGCGGAAACTATACGATTCCGCGAACTTCTTCCTAGAAGTCCCGTCCTACCGGACACTCTTCGACGACATGAATCGTCGGGTAGGAAGATAAAGAAAATAAGCTGTGTGATGTGGGTCACATCCTCACACGCACAAAAAGACAAGGCCAACCAATTTCGGTTGGCCTTTATCATTTGAAATATTATTTTAAAATTTTGGTCGAATTTGAGTTTATTTGAATAAAAGTGTTTAATTAAGCAATGATAAAGAAAGTGTTAGTTATGCATAAAGAAATCGGGGAAACACCACTCGAAGCCATTGAGAAATTCAAAAAGAGTAATCCTGAGTATATCGATATACCTATGACCTATGCAGGTCGCCTCGACCCTATGGCTGAGGGTGTCCTTATCGTACTCGTTGGTGAAGAATGCAAAAATAAGGATAAATATCTTGGTCTCGATAAAGAATATGAAATCGAAGTGCTGTGCGGAGTGAAAACTGATACGCAGGATATACTCGGACTTATCAGAGGAATAAATATTGAAAAGCATTCTGACGTCACTCTTGAAAAATATGTTAAGAAATTTACTCAGACTTATCCTATGTATTCTTCAAAAACAGTTAGGGGTAAACAACTTTACGAGTATGCCCGCGCAGGAGAAGAACCGGATGATATACCGACTAAAGAAGTAGAAATTTACTCTATTGAAAATATCGGTAAAAGAGAATTGAATGGCGAAGAAATAGCGCGAACAGCGCTTGAAAAAATCAGTAGTGTAAATGGAGACTTTCGACAAGAAGACATAGCTCAGGACTGGCAAGACTTCGGTCAAGAGTTTTCGACAATAGACTTTAATATTATGAAACTTCGTGTGAAGTGTTCTAGTGGAACCTATATGAGAACACTGGCAGAGACAATAGGTAAAAATGTTGGAGTGGGAGCAATAGCTTATTCAATCAAGAGGGTGAAGGTGGGGAAGTATCAGTAAGTTACTATGTAGCCATTGAAAGTTCTAAATCCTCGATTCTGGATTTGAAGTCTACAAGAATAATATTCTCAATATTCTGTGCCCTAACTTCATATCTCCCGATATGTCCCTCAATTTTTCCTAATTTTTCATCAAGAATATCAAATTTATCATTAACTCTCACCTCCATTTCATAAAGATCTTGTTTTGTAGAAAATTTCTCATCCATATAAGCTTTCAAGTTTCTCTCTTGATTTTCAAACTTTTCATCAATAGCATTGAACTGCTTACCAATTGAGATAATTAATCCATCCATATCATCATTAACCTGTGTAA
>CAZAEF010000025.1:0-10233 GCA_964484315.1 uncultured Candidatus Saccharibacteria bacterium
CATAACATTTTATATCCCTAAAATTTTATAAGATTATCTACAATATCCCAACAATCTTTCCACATCATATCCTCAGGTTTATAAAGGTTTTAATAATTACAACATCGCCCTGATCTGCGTTATCTCTTCAAGTAATGCACTATTTGTTTTTATATCACCTTTTATTTTTTCACACGAATGTATTACTGTCGTATGATCACGGCCACCCATCTTTTCCCCTATTGAGGGAAAGGACACATTGAGATCTTCTCGGAGTATATACATGATCACCTGACGAGGTTTGACCACCTCCTTCTTTCTTGTTTTATCATAGACACTTTCTTCGCTTATGTTATAAAACTCCGAGACAAGCTTTATAACATCTTTTATAGAAATGTTTTTCTTTGGTTTTGTGCTATTTTTTACTAAATTTTTTATTTCAAGAAGAGAGAGTTGCCTATTTTTCAATTGAGTCTGACACACTACAGCATTGATTACTCCCTCTAGTTCTCGTACATTACTCTCTATATTTGAAGCGAGGAATTCGAGAATAGGTTCTTCGAGAAGGACATTGTTTGAAAGGCTTTTTGCTCGAAGTATAGCCACTCTAGATTCATGATCTGGGGCAGGAAGCTCTATTATCATACCAGCATTGAAGCGGGATTTGATACGATCTTCTAATCCTGGGATGAAGTTGGGGTGTTTGTCGCATGAGAACACTAATTGACGATTACTCTCGTGAAATGTATTGAAAAGATGAAAGAATTCCTCCTGAAACTTATCTTTCCCAGAGAAAAACTGAACATCATCCATTATAATCACATCATATTTACGATACTTTTCTTTGAAAGCCTGAGCTTTGCTTGCTTGGAGAGCGTTGAAATATTCTGAACCGAATTTTTCAGAAGTTAAATAAAAGACCTTTTTCTGAGAATGCTCTTTTTTTATATGATTACCAATTGCTTGGATAAGATGGGTCTTGCCGTGACCCGAGTTGCCGTAGATAAATAGAGGGTTATAAGCAAAACCAGGTGATTTTACAACAGTCTTTGATGCTGCGTGAGCCAGTTCGTTGAATGGACCAACAACAAAGTTCTCGAATATATAGCGCGGGTTGAGATTGTCATCGGTATTCACATAAAAATCCTGAAGTGGCATAGATATAGTGGGGGCTACAGGTTGAGCCTTCTTTTTCTCCTCATTTTTACGTATTTCTGCGTCTTTTGTGATGATGTATTCGAGAGATCGGACTTGTTCATCCATCTTACGGAGAGTTCGAAGGATAATAGGGTGGAACTTCTGATGGAGCCAATCACGAGTGAATGAATTAGGCACACCGAGGTATATAGTCCCCTCCTCTTGCTTGAGTATGAAACTACCTTTGAACCATGTAGAAAAATTTGCTTCAGAGACAGTCTGTTCGATTTCTACCAAAGCCCCTTCCCAAAGTTTAACATGATCATTCATTAGTAGTGGAGTAGTAAAAATAAAATAATAAAGTACTACTAGTATATACTTATAAAAAAAATAGCAAACTTGTGGAAAGTTTATAAGTATGTTGATAACTTGTGGATTATGGTATATAGTGTCTTCACTATGTCATTTACATACAAACCAAAGAAAAGAAAGCGCGCAAAGACACACGGATTCCTCGTACGAACAAAATCTTCTGGTGGAAGAAATGTTCTCGCTCGTCGAAGACTAAAAGGACGAAAAAAGATAGCTGTATAAAATGCTACCAAGCTCAAAACGACTCACAACTTCACTTTTCAAAGAAACCATAGCAAAAGGACGTATATTTCACTCATCCTTATTCACTATTCGAGTGATGAAAAGTGAGGGATTGAGCCGTTTTTCCGTTGCTGTGCCAAAAAAAGTGGCAAAGACTGCTGTTGAGAGAAATAAACTTCGACGCAGGACGTATTCAGTATTGAGAAATCTTCATTCTAGGATAAAAGTAGGCTTCCATGGAGTATTTATTACGAAACCAAGTATAAAAACAGCCAATATTGACTCTATTCGAGAGGATACGGAACAATTCTTTGTTAAAAGTGGTCTTTTGAAGTAGAATACACCCATGTTCTCATTTATATATAACACCTTCGTATTCAACCCATTATACAATGGACTTATATATCTAATGGGGGTTCTGCCTTGGGTAGATGCTGGAGTAGTTGTTATTATATTCACTTGTATTGTGCGCCTTATCCTATTTCCCCTCTCGAAGAAAGCTATCATTACTCAGGTCCGCATGAAGGAACTCGCGCCAGCACTTGAGCGTATACGTGTAGAATTCAAGAATGATAGGCAGAACCAGGCTCTGAAGACCATGGCGCTATACAAAGAGAAGAATATCAGTCCATTCTCGAGTTTTTTTATGCTTCTCATACAACTTCCTATCATATTTGCTCTCTATTCCATATTTATTCAATCTGGACTACCATCTGTTAATCAAGAGCTCCTCTATAGTTTTGTTAATATACCCAAGGTTGATATGGATTTTCTCGGAATAGTTGATATTGGGACAAAGAGTATTGCTATGGCGGTAATAGCAGCTATTGCTCAGTTCCTTCAATTACATTTCTCTCTTGCCTCTACCCCATCCACCACTAACAAACCTACAGGAACTCCTTCTCAAGCTGAAATCATGCAAAACACTATGAAGAATATGAAATACATATTTCCTATAATGATTTTCTTCATTTCATACAACATTGCATCTGTAGTCGCTCTTTATTGGACAGTCAGCAGTCTCTTTACACTAGGACAAGAGCTTGTGGTAAGGAGACATCTGCAAAAGCATCAACCACTCTAGTTATACCACTCACTATTAATTACTGAGATCGAGAGACCATAGAGTAAGGTCTTTTTTGTTTATAAAATAGAGGAAGTTTTCTTTTGGATCTAGAGATAGGTCGGTAGCGTCAATAAGATCATTCGATAGATTGAGCAGATTGGCTAAAAGTCGCACTTCCCCAGTTACGCTATCTAGATACCATATCTGGTCTACGAAGCTTACAGTACCCTTATACCAATCATCAGGGTATAGTCCAGACGGTATCTCTGTAGGAACTGCACAATATAGAGAGTCTATGTGTATTTTACTCCATACACACTTATCAGCTAATGTTTTGAATACAACTTCTTGTGTCGTATAATCTTTTGTGTTGTAGATTGCTGTTTTTACCCTTCCCCCTCCTAGTGAAAAGAGAACTTTGCGAGCATCCATGCTTGTTTTTGTGGTTAATCCCATTATTCCACCTATGATTTTCTTCAATCCCCCTTTCTTTACATCAGAAAAGTATAGAGTTCCAGCAGACACACCAGACGCTTTCGTTGTGATAGATAGTGTATTTTCTTCAGGCCATTGTAGAGCGACCTGAGTGAGTGGTGTATCGAAGATTTTTATCTTCTTGCTTTCATCAAAATTAGAGATATATCCCACCCCTACTCCATTTTCAATATTTAAAGTGAAGATACGATCAGCTTTTGGCGATACAGCAATCTCTTTTATAGCAGGAGAGAGGAATCTGCCCTTTATTTCGTATGGAGTGGTTACTGTGACAGCGTCTGTAGCTGTGGTGGCACTTGTTTTGCGAATCTCTGCATAGAAGTTGACCACCACATCACTCGTATCCTTCATATATCTGAGGATTGTAGTTGAGAGATTACGATTCCAAACGCTTTCATAGACTCTAGGGATAGTTGTATTGGAAATCTTATCTATATTCTGGTTAGTACTCAATGATTCGAAGATATGTCCGACTCCCCTATCCACATAGCGTACTATTGTAGAGCTTGCGGTCGAGCTCGCCATGTATCCACCTATCGGAGATTCGCTCAGGTGACGAAGCAAGGGAATTTTTGTAGGAGTTGTGGTATCTGTCACCTCCTCCTTGACCGTAGTTTTCGGCCTATCTGTATTCTGTGGTGGTGTACCTTGGCGATTGAGGGGATTGAATACTACTGGCTTGAGGGGTTCTACAGCAACATCGACAGTTTGGGTATTGAGGTAAAAGAACCAATAGTATATGCCTCCGGTGATGAGGAGGAGGATTATGGCGAGAATTGAAATGGATTTTTTGGACATGTTATTTAGTATTTAATCTCTAACTCATTACTTATTTCCATAATTCTTGTTGTCATTATTTCCTTATATTGATCATCTGGAATACCAGAGCCAAGTGATTTTTTAGGATCTGATAAGTTTGCTTTGTATTCATTAAGTCTATTAGTCAAATAATTTGAATTCAGCGCCCTTTTAGCTTTATATGCTACATATTCTATAAGACTAGGATTGCCAATACTATTTGTAAAATGTTCTTTTGTATCCACATCCTCCTTTATTTGTGAAATATAGAAATCCCTTTGTTTGGATAGATTATTAATTGCATCATAATTATCCTGTGTTTTAGGGTTGATCGCTATAATAGCATTTATTTTTTCATTGTATGAGTTCTGGATAACATTGGTAGTACCTGTCGGATATTTATCATTTATAAGAACATTTTCAACACGTGTGTTAGTATATTGGTTAAAATTTTCTATTGAAGTAACAGTATCTTTAGTGGCATTCTTAGAAGGATCAAATATCGACTGTTGCGCCAATCTATAATTTGAAATACCAATACCATCAGCCAAAGCTTTTGTTTGCGCAACCATTATATTTGCCCTCTCTTGATTTTTTATTAAAATAGCTCGTTTATATTCATCATCTGTAATTTCTCTATTATCAAGTTTTTTTTGTAATTCGCGAATTTCACTTTCTGTTGAAAGTTTCTTTATTTCAAGATTAATAACAGTTTCTCTGCGTTCATTACTCAAATTCCGAAGGTCTCTTTCAAGAATATTCTGAAAATACATAACACTTCTATCTAGTACTATGTCTATCTTCGGTATCGTCGTCTCTATCCTTACCAACCTAGGATCTACAGTCTGAAGGATGAGATATGAAACGAATACTCCAACGAGGCCTTGTGTAGCACTCTGGATTCTTTTTTTCGCTGTTTCTTTGCTTGTTATTGATGCCCCACTCAACATATATTCGAACCCAGAATAAATGATCACAATCACAGCGAGGAATACTGCAGCAGCTAAAGCCAATTTGAACACATAGCCAACATAATCCTGGAAACTAATTTTTGGGGTTGTTTTACCTTGCTCGCAAATCGTCCCAGCTCCTTCTATACATGGAAGTGGTTCGAGGAGACAGTATTCCCCTTCCCCAGCTACACAATTTGCTGGAGTCTGAGCATACACAATATGTACGTTCGTAGAGAAGAGAAAGAGAATTATGAATGAATAAAATATGTTTTTCATCAGAATTTAAGATTAGTATCCTCAGTTTTTTTACTGAAGAATATACCTACGCTATTCTGCGCTCCCTGAAGATCACTTCTGGTGCTACGTATATTGAGAGATATAGAAGAATTACCCTCTACATCCCCCTTTGTTCTCAGTGTAATACTCTGATTCTTCGATAGATCAGGCTTCTCTATATTGTTGATGCTCCATGCATATACCAATCCAGCTATATTAAATGTATATGGTACAGCACGAAGGCTAACCTCTTGGTTTTTCAGATTAACTTTGTCAGTAAGTGATATATTATACAACACACCATATAGAGGGTGTTCCTCATAGAATGTAATAGAAGGATCAGTTGGTTGAAGTGAAATAGAAGACATAGCTTTCTCAGAGCCTGTACGAGTACCGACTTCTACTTCTATATCAATCGGTCTAGGAATGTCTTCTTTTACAATGAGAGTTTGTTTACCAAATCCAGATTGATCCTGTATTACTTTGTCATTTTTTTTCCATTTATATATAAGCGATTTAGGATCCAACTCATTACCATTTTCTGAAGCAAGATGGGGTATAGCTGTGATTCTTAAACCATTTTCATATCCATATATTCCTTTTCCTCTGTAGAATGGCGGTGTATATCCATCACTTTCCCATATAATATCAACACCACCAGATTTTATTGTTAGGCTTTTCTTCACTTCTTTTCCCTCCGCTGTCATGATGTTTGCAAGCACTGTGACTTTTTTTCCAAGCGGTGGAGCAGTGATATCGATAGACAGAAGTCCTGTGCCTTTCGCGTATGTTTTACCATCCACAACCCATACTATAGAGCCAGCATTGAGATCTGTGATGAAACTTTCAATAGACACAGAAGTTTTCTGTCCCGGTGAAGGGGTGCTAGGTGTTATTCCTATATCGACACCATCGAGAGATCTCTGATTCTGGGCATGTACTGAGGTGAATATTGTCACAAGAAAGAGTGGTATAAGGAGAATGTAAATTGTATGTTTCAAACTAAATTTCATTTCCTATATTTTATCATACTTTTCGTGGTGGTCGTATGCCACTCTGATTGAGTGGAGTGGATTGCTCACTCGGTCTACGTACCCCATTCGCATTAAGCGGTAATTTACTCATATCTATTTCTGGAACAGGTTCACTCACAGTTCCTCCGTACAGATTATATAGATCATATGTCCAGAATGGGAGAGCATTCACGAATGGTATCTGTTCAGCAATGAAGGTAGCTCCTATAACAAGCCCTTTTTTTGCGGTTAAGAGTCCCCTTTTGAAGGCGTATAATGTAAGTAGTGCTCCCACTATTATATCTATGACATGATTGGCTATTTCTGTTACAACAAAGAAACTAAATATTAGCTGAAGCAAATCGATAGAACCGATCACGATATACATGATTATTTTCTCACCTTTTCTTATGACTGGAGGCATGCTTCTATTTTACCTCTTGTTCCTATTGGGCGCTATTGGCTGCGGCTATACTCGCTGCTTCGTGATCACGCTTTGCTTGCTGTATTGCCATGACTTGAGCTGGATTTGTAGTGATGATCTGGTCTTCTGTATATGAACCAACTACTTTCAGTGCCACATGCTTCATTCCCACGAAGAATATTCCTTCTCCGACATCAGACTCGAGAAGCAGATATTTTTCCTCATCTGTGAGATTGAATGTTCTCTGGACATTATCGATAGATGATGGAGATTGTTTGAGAAGGATTTGTATAGAAGAGTTGGTGATGATTGGTAGACCGTACGGAGATTTGAGGAAATCGTCGACATCTTGGGTAATAGTCGCAAGACCCAGATAATACTTGCGTCCACGTTTCGCCAAACCGAGTAGGAACGAAGCCGTATCTTCTGATTTCATCATCCACCAAGCTTCGTCGATGACGAGGAGTCTTTTCTTGAGCTGTTTGCGTATTGCATTCCATATATAGTGTGTGACGATATACATCGCTACGGGCTTGAGCTCGTCTTCCATATCGCGGAGTGAGAAAACTACGAATTTCTTATTAATATCGACATTCGAAGGACGATTGATGAATCCTGACCATGTTCCTTTTGTATATTTCGTCAATCTTTCTACGAGAGATTGAGCCCCCTCCATTCCTGCTAGAACAAGTTCGAAGTCAGAAAGAAGTGGTGGCTCTATATTTTGGAAATTTGATTCTGGAGTAATGTCTTTCAGTGCATACGTCTCTGTGATAGCGCGATCGATGATGGCATCTTCTTCTTGAGAAAGTCCTCCGAGCATGATGCGGAATAGTCCCACGAGATTAATAATGTTAGAACGGAGAATATCTGCAGAGGACTCATCTTCACGAGCGACTGGCAAGTCAAAAGGGTTAATATGGTGTTCAGAGTTGAGTGATATGTTGAAATACTTCCCCCCAGTTGCTTCGGCCATGTATTCGTATTCTTTTTCTGGGTCAATGACGATAACATCTGTGTCGAACATGAGGGTTCGGAGGATTTCTAGTTTGACGCAGTATGATTTACCCGCTCCAGCCTTCGCAAATGTCACCGAATTGTAGTTTTCTAGGAGGAATCTATCGAAGAGTACGAGAGAAGAATTGTGACGATTGATACCGTAGAGTATACCTTTATCAGATGTTAGGTCGAATGATACGAATGGAAAGAGAGAAGAAAGAGGAGAAGAATTCAACTTCGAATGCACTAGAAGTTCATCATTCGCTATCGGTAGGACGCTACGATAGCCACTCTCTTGTTGGAAGAGGGCGGGCTTGATATATACGAGCTTCGACTCCAATATTGATTTGATTTCTGATTCTGTTTTATCGAGCTCAGCACTAGAATCACCGTACATTGTGATATATACTCCTACATCGAATATTTTCTCTTGGGCCTGCATGAGATTGTCACGTAGAGCTTCTAGGTCCTGATATGCTGTGTCAAGCATAGGATCTCGGACTAGACCCTTTGTCTCTCTCTGTGATATCTGGCTCTGCACCTCAGCTACCTTCTTCTGGAAATGACGCAAAACCTTAGCTGTGTCTACAGGATGAATAAATATAGAAATATTGAATACTTTATCTAGATTTATAATAGGTGCGAACCAACTTTCTGTGAGAAATCTAGGATACGATATGACGAAGAAGGTGCGGGCGACTTTTTCCCCGAGATTTATTTCTTTTGGACTGATCTTTAGAGCAGAGGGAGCTATCACATCCTTGAGTTCGAGTATACCAGCTTCATATATCTCTTGTGGCATGAGAGAGACAATCGGTGCCGGTTCTTTTTTTCCAAATAATTTATTAAATATACTCATATTTTTAATTGATCTGCATAGGCTTCTCCGTTTCTCCAGGATTGAAGATCTTATAATACAATTCTACCACCTCCTCTGTTCCGAGTTCTGCCACACGTATTCCACAGCGTACAAGTCCCTGCTCCACCACACTCACTCTCTGCTCGAGCTGGCTTCTGGATTCTTCGAATTCTTGATTTGCTGTAGGCTTTTCCACTTGTCTCTGGTTGACTAGATTGCTCAGAGGATTTTTGCTCGCTGATATCATCGGTGGAGAATATGGAACTATGAGAAAGAAGCTTTTTGTCATAATGTTTGAATTCTCGACGAATGTTTTTATAAACTCTATATATTCCCTCGTCTGTATCTTCATAAGTTCAGTCATTTGTTCCTTGTAGCGTTCTTCGAGAAGAGCAATATACGGCCGTATATCAAGCTTTTTTGACTGTACGAATATTTGAACTGAGAAGTCGAGAGAATTCAAGAAGTTTTGGAATTGGAGAATAATAGAAGTCTGTTCGTCAGATGACTTGAGAGCAAAGTTGAGAGATGAAGCTAGTACTAGAGAGCGCATAGAACCATCCTTGAGTATCACTACCCCATCGCGTATCTCGCGAATCGGTACGAAGTCTTGTGTTGTTTTCGAAGGTGTGGGCATTTTATCTTTGATTTTTATTCGTATACATACTCTCTTTAATATCGAGACTCCATGTGAGATCTTTCAACTTACTATTGGAAATCTTCGGAACCATGATCGAAGCGTATTCCTTTACTTCTGCATCGGTTGCTGTAGTCTGTGGTTTCACATTGTCTGTCTTCTTCCATATATATAGCTTATCCGAAAAAAAATATTTGAATGCGGCTTCTACCATATATATGAATGGAAATCTTCCATAAGCCTTTCCCCATGTGAGAGCTGCAGAGAATGACATGATGAGCACAATAGGAATCATCGATAGAGATATAGATCCGAGTACGCGGTATACTGCGAATGATAGACCTCCCCCTCCAGCGAGATATATGAATTGTCGAAGGGTGAGTGGCCCGAATATCTTATCCTCTACTTCGATGAACTGTGGGACTTGGAAACGCATATGAACATTATATCATTAAATTTGCTCTCGATATGGATCGACAGATCTTCGCGTAATATTTTCCTGTTGTTTTGGTTCTAGTTTCTGTGGCGGAGGAGTCTGTGGTTGTGGAGTTTTCGGTTGTAGGATTGGCGGCATAGGATCTTTTGGATTTACAAGCAAATGATCCACGAATGAGACAGTTGGAGGAGTACCGACAGGAGGATGTTCTAGTTGGTCCATGAGGGATTCACGAGAGAGATTTGAGGTGTTGTATTGGGTAGTTGGAATGGGTTGAGGAGGAGTGGTAGGTCGCTGTTGCTGTGGCGGAGGTGTTGTCGTCGCTGAGTCTGTTCCCTCTTGTATTTTGCGGAGAGAGTCGCGGATATTAATAAAAATTTGTTTATTAACATCATCAGCGATCTGATTTGCTTGCAAGCTGTTTATTTCTAGTCGTTCTTTAACATTTTCAGTAAATTTGGATGTCGAGGTTATATTAGTTATGACATCACGTATTTCTGCAGAAAGTTCTCCTACTTGATCAATAGTGAGATTATACTTATTTCCTATGATAGTTATTTTATTATA
>CAZAEF010000026.1:0-9788 GCA_964484315.1 uncultured Candidatus Saccharibacteria bacterium
AAACTCTTAACTAAAATGAACGGAACAAAATAGAGAACAGAAATCTTTTAAATTTGAGTTATATACCTTGAATCCTTTTAGATTGCACAGAGTTCTTCCTTGCTCGTGTCAATGTGAATATATTGACTTAAAATCATTGTTTTTGAAATAAACAGTTCTTACACATTCGTAATTCTAATGATACGTTCTTATGTGCATAACTTACTTAACTTACAAATTGTCAAAAAACTATCAGGCACACCTTATTTAAGGTGTGGATATCATTCTACTTATAGGGGAAAGAAAGTCAAGGGATTTAAGCCCTATTTGGTAGAGGTAACAAAACCTAGTGGCCCAGGAGGCTTAATTGGCTCATCTAATAGCTTTTTTAAGACTGAAATTATGTCATCAATATCTTTCCCTTGTTTCTTCAATTCTGCTTGAAATCCGAGTAATTTTAGTTCTAGATTCTTGTCTATGGCAAGCATTTCTCTCATTTTAATGAATGCTCTGATTACATAGATGTTCATTTGTACAGCTCTAGGGCTATTGAGTACAGATGAAAGCATAGCAATACCGTGTTCAGTAAAAGCATAGGGTAAATACCGTGGGTCGCGATGTTTCTGTGAACCGGTCGCAATTTGCGACCGGTTGGTCTCGTTGCGACTTGAAGTCACAAACTGTGACTTCAAGTTTTCAACCTCTCGTATAGTTAATTGAAACATAAAGTCAGAAGGAAACCGTCTAATATTTCGCTTCACTTGTTCGTTGAGTCTTTTAACAGGAACTTTGTAAATTTCCGCTAAATCCACACCCAACATCACTTTTTGTCCTCGGATAATTAGTATCTTATTCTCAATAATAACACTTGGGTTAGTGTTTAATAATTATTTATTTACCATAACGTTTAAAATGAATTGGGCTTATAATACCGACTTTTATAGGATCGGTGCCTAGAGTAGAGAAAGTAGGTTAATTATATTTTATTTAAAAAGGAATGCAATATGAAAGCTCTAGACAATTTCATTACTCTGCCCAAAAGATCCAATCAATCCAACTATCCCCCCAATAATCGCAAACATATTACCGAAGCCAAGTATTCCCGCGATAATAGCTATTATCGAGCCCTTTCGAAGAGTTTGGGCATTTTTCATCAGACGCGTAGCCCAAAATATGAGAAATATATCACCTATCGTGTAGGCGAAGAAGAATAGCGCAATCCCAGTCGTAGAATTCACTTCTTGAAAACCTATAGGAAATAATGTACCAGTCAAAACAAAATAAATAAGCATACCAGCAATAATAAGGCCTGGAATTATTGCTCCTATTGATGTAATTATACGTCCTGCTTTTTGCATGTATTTATTTTTAAATTAATATCTTACCACTTTATACCTGTCTGAAACCACACAAGAATAATCGTGACGATAATTATGAGAGTAATCCACGCTCCGGAAATCCACTTACTGACATTGCGTATAGACTCATCTTGGGATAATGAAGATGGGATACGGAACCATGCGATGATGAGCACGAGAAGTGTACAGCCTACACCGACAAGGTTCGGTAGTTGCCCGAGGCCAGGTGCAAGCAGATTCCAGTCGAAAATAAACCAGCTTGTTGCCTGCATGAGAAAGATGAGAAGGAATACGGAGAAACGCTTTCCTTTCGTCAGAACGATACCATTTCCGATCCATCGCTCTGCCATTTTTACAAAGGCTATATTGACTAGAATGATAGAGACGAGTGTGACAATACCCCCAACAATGAGAATACTGTTCATGAGTGCAGTAGAGGGTATGAGTTCAAAAATCTTTCCGACATCTCCGGGAGGAATATGGTTGTAAGCATTCCAAAAAAGATACGGCGGACCCTCGAGAAGCATGTTTGCCCCTAGAATAAGGAGTGTCAGAGAAAGGAAGTATGATTTGCGCCAAATCCACGCGAAGATAATGGCAACTGATCCCACAACTAGAGTCGCCAAAGGACCTGCGAGAAACATAGCAACCATACCTGGAATATTGTTCGGAAATTCACTAAAAAGAACAGATCCGAAACCATCTGCTCGCAACAACAAACCTGTCGCCTTTCCTCCGATAAGAATGCCAGTCAATCCATGCCCTATTATTTCATGAATAATCACCGTGACAAGCGTGCCTATATAGGCAACTGGTACTGCAAAAGCAAGGAAGGAGAGGATACGCTTGGGAAATGAAGTTGTTTCCATATATTTACTTACCCAAAGTTGTGTAAAGTCTCACGGACTCTATCATCTTCTCGAAAATAGCGAAAATGAATACCACAATGCCATTGGCGAGTATTAATAAGGGGTGCAAAAATTTTGAATTTTTCATAAGTTAAGTATACACCAGCCCCATTCCCTATTTCTTCCCCCTCCCCTCCTGCCATTTCCATATAGTTACTAACAAAGGCGAACCGATGAATACCGACGAGTATGTTCCTGCGATAATACCTATAATAAGTGCTAGTGAGAAGTGTTGTGTAGATTCTCCACCGACAAAGTAGAGCACGATGAGTGCGAGAAGCGTAGTGAGTGAAGTGTTAATTGACCTAGTAAATGTCTGACTGATGCTCTCACCTACGATAACATCAAAAGGCTTCTTTGCAGATGCATCCTTTAGATTCTCACGAACACGATCAAATACGACGATAGTATCATGCACAGAGAAACCGAGTACGACAAGAAGTGCTGTGATGAAGAGTGTATCGATCTCATAACCGGCATAATGCCCTAGGAAAACAAAGACTCCTGTCGGTATCACAACATCGTGTATAAGGGCAATAATCGCCACTATACCGTATTTCCATGAAGAAACAGGTTCGGAGACCTTGCGGAAAGCATATGCAATAAAGAGCACTATAACGATAATAACAAGAAAGATAGAAAACAGAGCTTTGCGTAGTGCTTCTGCACCAAGTACAGGACCTATAGAGTCGAAACGTTTCTCTGTAGATGTGCCAAATACACTGAGAGCTTTGATCACATCTGCTTTTTCATCCTGACTAATATCTCTCATTCTAATCAAATACCCTTTTTCACCAGTCGCTCGCACCGAAGCATCTAACTTCAGTGGTAGAAGCGCAGTATTGAGTGCTGTTTGTTCAGGGCGAGTCTGTGGATACTCTACTTCGAGGAGTGATCCTCCTTTGAAGTCAATTCCTAAACGAAAACCCCATACGATAGAAGCCCCAATAGAAGCAGATATAATGAGGATCGAGAAAATATAGAAAAGTTTTCGGTATGTGACTACGAACATGTTATTTTGTATTATTTAATCTGGTAAAACCGTTGCTGACAATGAATCGTGTGAACCTCGTTGTGTTTTTCGGTGCTACAGCAAAGAGGAATAGTCGTGATGCAGTGATCGCTGTGAACATACTGACGAGCACTCCGATGATAAATACGAGAGCGAAACCTGTTACTACAGATGTACTACCGAAGTAGTATAGGATCGCACCAGTCAATATACTTGAAGTATTAGAATCTCGTATAGAATTCCATGCTCTGGCAAAGCCCTCATGCATAGCGTCAGAGACACTTTTGCCACGCCTGAGTTCTTCTTTCATTCTCTCGAAGATGAGAATATTCGCGTCCACCGCCATTCCGACAGAGAGGATGAATCCAGCAATACCAGCCGCTGTCATAGTAACTGGACTCAATGCGCCGGGGATATAAGCAAGTCCGATATATGACAACACTCCGAGTATTCCAAATGTCCAATGAGCATTGACCGCCAGAATGAAGAATATACCAAAGAGCATGAGAGCGGCCGGCGATATACCTATCTTGAATACAGCCAAACAGATGATGATGTATATGCTAAGAGACACTATAGCAACAAGGCCTGGTAGGCGATACCAGATAAGCAAGAATGCTCCGATAATTATAAATGAAAGAATGCCTGCTCTGATTCCACCCTGTACTGCTGATTGACCGAGCGACGCGCCAATAGTCTGTGTAGAGATGAGATCAATCTTCACAGGAAGAGCGCCGTAGTTGAGGTTGCGTACGAGTAATTTCGCTTCTTCTAGCTTGAACGACCCCGTGATCTGTGCTTTTCCATCTCTTATCTCTTCATTAACCCTCGGTAATGAGATAGCCGTACCGTCTAGCATAATAGCAACAATATTTCCTATATTTTCTTTTGTAATCTTTGCGAAGAGCTCCCTTCCTTCTGAATTGAATACGAGGGAGACGGTTGGCTCGTTCGTAGTTGAGTTGAATTGCAATTGTGCTTTCTGGAGCATTCTCCCTGTGAGACCTGTCGGTTTAAGTAATTTAATAAATTCAGCTTGTTTTTGGTCTAATGGTATATCTCTCTTGTCCAAATCTTCTGCATCCTTGATTATCAATGTCTTGAATTCTAGAAATGGCGTCTGTCCTATATTCTTGATTGCCTCATCAACATCAGTAACACCTGGAAGTTCGACAATGAGCTTGGCATCTACCTCTTTTGAGCTTAGAAATGCATTGCGTTCAATCTGTACTAGAGACTCAGATACGCCGAAAATATTCACACGTCGCTCAATAACATCACGGAGAGCATTCATAGAATCATTCGCTTCTTTTGGATCAATCTTGGACAAATCAGCTTTATAGACAAGGTGTGTACCACCATTGAGATCTAGACCTAGCTTGAACGGCTTGCCATAGCTCGCATTCGGATGAATTTGTGAATAATAGACGAATATACCTATCCCTGCAGAAATAATGAGTAGAAAGACGGCCAGAATGCGTGTTTTAAGTATCATAGGTGGCATTATAGATGATAATTTACCTTCCGACAAATGAGAAGAGAACTTTCAGAGTCTGTAACGCTATCTTTAGGTCTAGAAGTATTGATCTATTCTTTATATAATAGAAATCATAAGACAATTTTTCCTTTGTCTCCGTGACAGCCTCGCCATGATGTGGATGATTCTCATGATATATCTGTGCCCAACCAGAAAGTCCTGGCTTTATGATATGTCTCATACTGTAGTAATCGATAGTATTATCATAGACAGATACGAGACTTGGCAATTCTGGGCGTGGTCCAATCAGAGAAAGATCACCGAGGAAGACATTGAGTAATTGAGGGATCTCATCCAGACGACTCTTGCGGAGGAATAATCCAACTCTAGTTACTGTATTCTCCTGCGCTTCGACCAATGTATAATTACCGTGATCATTCGTAGTCATAGTACGAAATTTCTTTATTTTGATCATCTTATTATTCTTACCCACGCGTTCTTGGGTAATAAATATCGGACCACCATCGTCGAGCTTTATGGCTATATATATAAATGGATACACAATGAGTGTGACTAGGCCTATTATAGTTGCAATCACAATATCCATCATGCGCTTGAAGATATCGAAAGAAATTTTCGATGCAAGTGATATATTCTCTAGAAACCAACTGTCATTGACGAGTGAGAGAGGTACTCGGTCAAATATTTCCTCATACATCTTTTGCATATTAGCGAACTGCACTCCAGAAAAAATAAAAGGATAGAGAGTTGGCATGAGATTATGTATATCTTTATTACCAAAATCTGCTGCTACGAGATGTATCTTTTCTGATTTAATGAGAGTAAGTATTTCAGTGTGATCTATTTTTACAATCGAGGTGTCAATCCACTTCACGATGGTGGTACCGTATCTAGAATTATTATGTATCTCTTCATAGAGCTCTCGAGCCTCGTCCCCTTCTCCGATTAGGAGAGCTTTATTTCGTCTGATTCGACCAAATGTCTGCGCAACACTCATTCTCCATGGCACCATGATTATGAGTGAAATAATCAGGTACATGAAGAGTGTAATCTTCGGGGTAATGATGAAATAAGGTATGAAATAGAAAAAGGTAATACTTATGAGAGTATTGACAATCTGGACTTTTGTTAGAGTAATAGGAAGTTTATCTTTGAGTATGAGAGTATGCTTCTCGTATAGACCTGCGATGAAGCTTATGAGAATAGAGAGGGTAAAGAGTATGGAAAATGGGACAATATGATCTAGAAGGACTTCCTGTGTAGGTATAGAGCCATATCTGAGGGTTAAAGTCAGAAATAACGATACGAAAAGTACCGCAATATCTCCTACGAGAAGAAGGAGGGCTTCTTTTCTGCGTACGACGTTCATACGCGGGATACTACCATAAAACTATGAAAAATGGTACTGTAAAAGCATGAAAATCCTCTACATTATAACCAAGTCTAATTGGGGTGGTGCACAGAGACATGTCTTCGATCTGGCTACTTATTTCAAAGATAAGGGTCATGATGTTGTGGTCGCGCTCGGAGGTGAGGGTATTCTCAATGATCGTCTCATTGAGAGAGGTGTGCGTACACTATCTATAAAGTCTATGAAGCGAGACGTAGGTATTATTGAAGACAGTGCTTCATTCGGAGCTATATCGCGTATCATACATGGAGAAAAGCCTGACATTATACATCTCCATAGTTCGAAAGCGGGAGGCTTAGGGGCACTCGCAGGACGACTCTTACGAGTGAAGAAGATTATATATACGATTCATGGTTCAGCTATGAACGAAGACCGACCTTGGTATCAGAAAATCTCCATTGCCTTTTTCACATGGATGACCATGCTCCTATCGACGCACGTCATCACAATATCCGAGAAGGAACTAGGGCAATCTCAGATGTTTCCTTTGGTTTCGAAAAAACTGAGAATGGTCTATCTCGGCATTACCCCACCGAAATTCCTTTCAGAGAAAGATGCACGAGCATTCATGCAATCAAAGACTACTGAAACTATCGATAAAAAAGTTGTGATCGGTATCATCGCAGAGCTACATACAAATAAAGGACTAATATATGCGATCAACGCTCTAGAAAAAGTCCTCATGCGCTTCCCCGATACATTCCTCTACATCATAGGTGAAGGAGAACAACGATCATATCTAGAATCTCTCATAAAAGAGAAAAAGCTTGAACATAGAATTATCCTTGTGGGGTATGTCGATAATGCTTCGCAATACCTCAAAGGCTTCAATATATTTCTCCTCTCTTCTGTCAAAGAAGGTTTGCCATACACACTCATAGAAGCAGGATATGCCAGTCTGCCTGTTGTAGCGACTACAGTTGGAGGTATTGCAGAAATTATTGAAGACATGAAGTCTGGCATACTTGTTCAATCAAAGAAGAGTACTGAAATCGCTCACGCTATAGAATTCTTCCTCGAGCACAAACCTGTACAAAAAGAATACGGTAAAGCCCTCCGCACAAAAGTCAGTGACATATTCACAATCGGACGAATGCTCACAGCTACAGAAAATATATACTTAGAATAATTAGATCAAGCTCCGATAAACTCATCTTTGATAGAATCCTTATGTGCAACGCGCGCAGAGCGACGCATACCCATGAGTATTCCAAGGCCGACGAACTCGGTCAAGATATGAGTACCACCATAGCTTACGAATGGTAGAGTCTGTCCAGTCACAGGTAATAACTGCATATTCATACCTATATTTATAAAGAAATGCACGATGAGAAAGACAGCTATACCTGCTCCGAATAGCATTTCGAAATTTGTCTGTCCTTTTAGAGATATGCGTATAATCCTCCAAATTACAATTCCATAGAGAGCGAACAAAAGTATTACTCCGACGAATCCCCACTCTTCAGCAAACGCTGCAAATATGAAATCACTCTGATATTCAGGGAGGAATTTCAACCGAGACTGTGTTCCATACCCCACCCCCTTACCCCATAGTTCTCCAGAGCCTACAGCAATGGTCGATTGATAGGCATTGTAGCCAGTACCATGAATATCCGTTAGGGGATGTATGAAATTCACAATGCGAGCTTTCTGATAGTCCTTGAAGACAAATGTCCATAATCCTCCGAATACGAATAGTCCGATCACGGCCATACCGAGGAGATGTTTCTTTGATATACCTGAGACAAGTACCATACCGAACCAGATGAGAAATATAATGACAGCGGAGCCGAAATCTGGCTGTATGATGACGAGGAGGAATATGGTGAGAGCATAGAGGCCAGATACGATAATATGCTTCACATTGGCGATTTCTATATGCCTACGCGAGAAATACTTTGCAAGGACGATAATAACGACAAGCTTGATCAGGTCTGCAGGCTGGAATGATACGAAACCGAGACGGAACCAGCTCACCGCACCATGAGAGACTTTTCCAATAAAGAAAAGTCCTGCGAGAAGTGTGCAGGAGACGATAAAAAGACTTACAGAAACCCAAGTCTTTCGCAAGAAGCGAAAATCGACCGTACTCAAAAAGAAAAAAACGAGTATGGAGAATAGTATCCAAATGAGTTGTTTTAGAAAAAACTGACTATCTCCTGTGAAAGAATTCATCGTCACTAACCCTGCCCCAAGAAGAGGAAGTGTTGCGAGAAATAGAACCCAGTCAATGCCTGATGACGTCCTATTCAAACCGAGAGAGTACCCTCCAAGCATGGTTGAAAATATTTTCTTCATATGTTTCTTATATATTCTCTATTACTGGCAATACTTCGATCGATGTCACCTTCCCTTTTCTTCCTACAGGCCATGTAAATGGCGCTATTTCTCTTCCTCCTTTCGCTTGGATAATGTCGATCTTTGTTCGAGAAAAGCCTATGGCATTATCACCAGCATCATATAGTATTGCAAATACAGTCACAGCCTTATATGGAAGCAAGCTTCTGTTCTCGAGAACTACTTCCAACGAAGAAGTAGTTTCATCCTCTGTGTATTTCTTGTCGATTATAGCTATGCCATCGAGAGTGTCACTGGACTTGAACCAAACAGGAGCAGAAGTGAACTCAAATGTGGCCTTGATAGGTATACTCTTACCTGTACTTACTGATGACTCGAAGGCTAGCGTATCTCGATGAGCAGGAAGTGTCACTACTCCTTTTCTTTCAGTTATGGGTAATCCTCGACTATCATAGAGAGTGAATATATATGGGACAGATTTGGCAGAGCCTGTGGTATTAGGATTAGTGATATAAGAAGCGACATTATAGAGACCCTCTGTGATCTTCTCGAATTTTGCTCCTCCCCACTTCAGTTTCGGGGCAAGGAAGGCGCTCTGGCATAGTCTTACACATGACCCACCACAGTCCACGCCTGTTTCATTACCATTCATTTTTCCGTCAGAACATGTAGGGGTTTTATAAAAAAGAGAAAAACCGATGGTGCCGATAATGCCAAAAACTACAATGAAAAAACTGCCTCCATATATTAATTTTCTGCGAGATGCCCATGATGCCATGGGGATATTGTAGCATCTTATTTTTATATATTAAACTCTCTGTACTGGCGGCTAGCTACTTTCGCCCATAGGACTATCATCGCCGCAACTACGTTTCACTTCCGTGTTCGGAATGGGAACGGGTGTTTCCATAGCGCCGAACCACCAGAACATAGGGTTCAATATTTTATGCACAATCAGATTTATTTCAAGGTATTTTGCGTATTTCGTATTGTAATCGTTTCGTTATAGACAAACAATTGTGGTTCTTAAATTTCCTAATAGGATCGACGAATTAGTACTTCACGGCTCAACACATTACTGTGCGTACACCTAAAGCCTATCAACCTGGTCATCTCCCAGGGGTCTCAAACGATTCCTAATCTTGGGGCTGGCTTCCTTCTTAGATGCTTTCAGAAGTTATCCATTCCCGACATAGCTACACTGCGGTGCCCTTGGCAGGACAGCAGTCAGACCAGAGGTCGGTTCAATTTGGTCCTCTCGTACTAAAATCAAATCCCCTCAAGAATCAACGCCTGCAGTAGATAGGAGACCAACCTGTCTCAC
>CAZAEF010000027.1:0-8994 GCA_964484315.1 uncultured Candidatus Saccharibacteria bacterium
GTGTATGAACTCATATTTTTTTTAAAATTATTTAATAATTGGTGTATGTATATAGTATAGGTGAACGATTGTTCACCGTCAATAGATTTGCAAACAAAACTGTGGATAACTACACACCTCTCCCTTCACGACAAACTAGGACTTAAAAAAATATACTTAACGTACCACGTATCCACTCTATCGCTCTCCTTAAAGTAAACACGTCTTCATCCATCATTCCAATACTAGAGTTACACTGTCTACAAAGCCACCCTCTTATTTTACCATCCAGGTGGTAGTGATCTAACACTACATCGTTTTTGAATTGCCTCATAATAGTTTTCTCACAAACTGGACAAGTGAAATTTTGCCCTATTGGCGGCATTGGATGTATCTTATAAAATTCAGACCTCATTTTTGCTGATACTGGTTTCTTCCATTTACGGCATTCAAAACACTCACCACGTCTTGATATTTTACCAGCAATACTTCGTTGGTTCTTTTGAAATTGAAAAATAGTTAGACGTTTTTGGCACCGACGACAAATTTTAGTCTCATTAAAACACGATTCGCAAAATTCCCCTTGTGTCGCCTCATTTTTACCACATTCGGTGCATTTCATCCTTTAAGTCTTTTATTTATTATATTACAATACTCCTCCGACAGTTCACTACCAATATATTTTCTATCATTAAGGATAGCCATTTTAGCTGTTGTGCCACTACCCATAAACGGATCGTAGATAATATCACCTTTTTTGCTCCATGAAATAATATGATCTTGTGCGAGCTTCTCAGGAAAAATGGCAGGATGTTGATAAGCGATTTTATCAGTTGCTGAATGACCTTTTCCGATAAGGTATCCCCAGACATTTGTTCGTCTGCCGTATTTAGAATACCCAGCGCGTTTCTGCTTCAATAACGAGCCGTCACGCAGTCGTTTAGTGCTAGTATCGCCATCTCTTTCATCCTTGTTCTCTCTGTCTTTAATAAGATTTATTGTTTTGGGATCACCCTTACTCAAAATAAACATATATTCAAATGTCTGCCAGTACGTCTTGTTGTTTCCAACAGCACCCCTAGGAGTTTTTTGATATATCATTGTGTCAAAGAGATTGAAGCCAATTTCTTTGAAGTACAAGGCGTGTTTAAAAGATGTTCCTGTCTCGTTACCATGCACGGTCTGGTCTCCAACAACCCAGACTACAACACCACCATCTTTGGTGACACGATAAAGTTCTTTAGCAATAGACTCAAACTCATTGAAGGTATTACCACTATAACTTCGCATATCATCATAGGGAGGAGAGGTTACTGTCATATCAATAAAATTGTCTGGCATCTTTACCATAGTATCTAAACAACTCTCATTATAAATATGATTTATCTTGAGGTCTTCTTGTTTCTTTTTTGATAATTTCCTTTTGAGAAAAATAGTTGGTTCAATAATCATACCTAGATTATAACAAATGTAAGACAAGCCGTCGATAGGCATGTTGATAACTACTCCCCCTTAGCGACTTAATTGAAAGTAAATAAAAACTATATTACGATTGAAAAAATATGAAGCATAATATAAGAAAATAAAATTGAAAAAATAGGTATTATTACGACCGAACCACAGAGGACTAGTATTGCGATCCAAGACTTTTTAACTATTGTCCACCATATCAATTTCTCAAATTCATCTCTCAATGTAGCATCTTTTTTGAACATAGTTAAAACAACACCATCTGTTGTTATGTTTTCTATTACTTTAATCCTATCCTCAAGACCTTTTATTTGTGTATGAGCAGAATCAACTTTATCAATATACTCCTCTTGATTAAAATCATTTTTCTTTGCCATGATGTTTATTTATCAGTAGTTTCGGTAGCTGATGTTGAAATATCTTTTTTCTTTATAGCTTCACCAGGGACAAAACTGTCTCCTCCCACCTGAATTGGCTTTCCACCGTTTTTTGAAATAATAGCAAGTACAAAACCTAGAGCTTTTTCTACTCCGTCTATTTTATAATCTTCAGTAATTTTTTTTAGAGTCTCCAAATGACCATTATCAATGTCAATTTTACCCTCTAATTTTCCTTCACTATTTGTTGATTCTGAATACTTTATCATTTTAATAAGTTTTGAGTTATAATAAGATTGTAACAAATCCTATGAAAAAAATACAATTTCTCTCTATCTTGAAGTCTGCAATAAAGTTCCGAGCAAAGCCCCAAAGCGTGTCCTGTCGTTGTGTCGGTTGTTGTAATGCCACACAAAAGCGTCCAAGTAAGACTGCAAGTGTTGCTTTGAAATAACTTTGAAAGTACCCTTGAAACTTCTTTTGAGATGAGCAAAAAAGGTCTCAACTGTATTGATATGAACATCGCCCTTTGCCCATTCTCCCTTGCTATGGTCTACGGAGTGTCTATCGTGTGTCTTGTCGGATCGCCAGTACACCTTCGCATTATAAGATAGAATACTTGTAGCCTTGGTCTGTATATTCCTCTCAATGAATGACTGAATTGTGGAAGCTGTAGTATCTGGCATGATTTCTGCTCTAGCTCGTCCGCCTCTTTCCACGGCAATAGTCACGATAGACTTCTTGGCTATGTTTTCCTTTTGATATTTATTATACTTACCCCCATATCCTTTACCGCCAAAATATCCAGTATCAATCTCCACATCACCTCGGAGCTTTCCATTATCCTGCTTCAAAGCCTCTCTGATGAGGGAAAGGATACGCCACGCACACTTGTAGGTTACTCCAAGCTGTCTTTCCATTTCTTTAGCTGAAATACCGCTCTTGGCATTAGAGAATATCCATATTGCATGAAACCATGATGTAAGAGGTGTATCACTCTTATGAAAGATTGTGCCACTAGCAGGGGCTATTTGAAAACGGCAGTTAGAGCAATAGAATTGCTTACGCCCCTTTATCTGCTTGTATTCACCCCCACATGAGCATTTACGGTTATGTAGGGTATCAAATATGAAAGCTAGGCACGCCTCATCTGTAGGGAACTGTGCCTTCAAATCTCTTATGGAATACTTTGTTTCTTTAGCCATGTATCCATTCTAGCAAATGGCTGTTTTGTTGTCAAGGGATACATGTGGATAACTACGCATGATTGGTATAGAATGTGTTCAATGATTAAACTTATTCAAAAAACTGACTCTGATTTTCCCCCTCTGATCCGTGAGATTCCCGATGCTCCGAAGCAACTTTATATTGAAGGAAATACAAGTCCACTATTTTATCCTCAACAGAAAATTCTCTGTATTGTCGGAGCGAGAAAATATTCTAATTATGGAAAAGAGGTGACGGAGAAACTAGTGGCGGGATTGAAAGGCTACCCGATTACCATTGTCTCAGGCCTCGCTCTCGGTATCGATAGTATCGCTCATCGATCGGCTCTCGACGCAGGACTTCACACTATTGCTTTTCCTGGTTCTGGTCTTGATCGTTCTGTTCTCTATCCTCCTTCGCATAAGAAACTCGCTGAAGAAATCCTCGCGAATGATGGAGCTCTTCTTTCTGAATTTGACCTTCTTCAAGCATCAACTCCTTGGACATTCCCTAGTCGCAATCGTCTCATGGCTGGCATCTCTCATGCCACTCTCGTTATCGAAGCAGAGTTGAAGTCAGGTACCCTCATCACCTCAAAGAATGCCACAGAATATAACCGTGATGTTGGAACAATACCAGGCGCTATATTTTCTCCGCTTTCAGCTGGACCTCATATGCTCATACGCATGGGGGCAACACCCGTGACATGTGTTGATGATCTTCTAGAATTTCTCGGTTTTGCTCGACACGAAGGCCAGAGTTCTCTCGCTCTAGATGATGCTCGTCTCGCTACTCTCGGCACATATGAAAAGAAAATTATGGAAATACTTCGCATGGGACCGACGAATAAAGACACTCTCGTGCGAGAGATTGGTCTAGAGACACATAAAGCAAATATGATAATTTCTTCACTGGAGCTTGATGGGTTTATAGTTGAGGAGGGAGAAATGATGCGGGTTATGTAATAAAAATCACCGCAGGATTGTGAACCATACAATGTTATTTGAAGGAACTTATTTGCTACATTTCATATTCTCGTGTAATACTTAGTCCGTAACTGCAGAAGATAATCTTCTCTGTGCGCCACATATATGAAACTATTAATTGTCGAATCACCAGCAAAAGCAAAAACTATTTCGAAATATCTCGACGGTAAGTATACGGTGAAGGCTTCTGTCGGCCATATCCGAGATCTTCCAAAGAGTAATAAGAAAGCCATCGACATCGAGGGTGGTTTCATTCCTCATTATGAGATCTCTCCCGGTAAGGAAAAAGTGGTGCAAGAAATCCGCGAATTAGCAAAACAAGCTGATGAAGTCATCCTCGCAACTGACCCCGACCGCGAAGGAGAAGCTATAGCATGGCATATAGCAGAAGCGGCTCATCTGACGAACCCGAAACGCGTTGTTTTTCATGAGATTACAAAAGAAGCGGTGCAAGAAGCTATGGAACATCCGAGAGGAATAGATGAGAATCTCCGTATGGCGCAGGAAGCACGACGTGTTCTCGATCGTTTAGTAGGTTATGATCTCTCTGGTCTCATTTGGAAAAAAGTACGCTACGGACTTTCTGCTGGGCGAGTACAATCTCCAGCTCTTCGTATCATCATGGAACGCGAACGCGAAATACGTGCATTCATATCTACGAAATATTGGGTAATCACAGCAGATATGATTACAGCCACAAAAACACCTCTACTATTGACCTGTTCGAAAGAACCGACCGAAGAGAGCGAAGTCAATACTATCATTGCAAAAGGTAAAAAGGCTGGGAACGATGGCGAATGGCGTGTGACCAGTGTAGAAGAAAGTACTATGAAGCGTTCTCCCCGCCCGCCATTCATTACCTCCACTCTCCAACAAGCTGCGAGTTCTCGTCTAGGCTTTGCCCCATCAAGAACAATGATGATTGCCCAGAGACTCTACGAAGCCGGACATATCACATACATGCGCACAGACAGCACGAATTTGAGCAAAGTAGCTCTTGCCCAGATAGCGAGCATTATTGAGAAAAAATATGGCAAGGATTATCTCCAATTCCGCACCTATGCGACGAAGAGCAAGAATGCCCAAGAAGCTCATGAAGCTATCCGACCTTCACATATTGATAAACTGAATGCAGGAATAAATGATGAACAGAAGAAACTCTATGAACTCATCTGGTCACGCACAGTAGCATCGCAGATGGCTGACGCAGAAATGCTTCGAACGAAAATTAGTGCCAATATTCCTAACGATAGTATTCCAGACTTCACCGCAAATGGTTCCCGAGTGCTTTTCCCGGGTTGGCTCAACGCAGATACAGGAGCGCGAGGTGAAGATGTAGAACTACCGAAGCTTACAAAAGGCGATACTCTCAATCTCACAGAGATATGCAGTGAAGAAAAATCAACTCAGCCACCACCGAGATATAGCGAAGCAGGTCTAGTGAAAGAACTGGAGAAGCGCGGTATCGGTCGACCATCAACCTATGCTTCTATTATTCGCACTATTGAGGAACGCGGATATGTAGTGAAAGAAAATAAAGCACTGAAACCGACGGACACTGGAGATGTTGTCTCGAGTTTTCTCGAGGACAATTTCATGCAATACATCAACGATTCTTTCACCGCAGAGATGGAAGACTCCCTCGATGATATAGCAGATGGTAAAAAAGAATATGTGGCAACACTTACAAAATTCTATATTCCCTTTCATAAAGAAGTTAAAGCAAAGGAAAAGACCGCAAAGATCACTACTCTGGGCGATGCGGACGATAAACACAAATGTCCGAAATGTGGTGCATCTATGATTGTGAAGCTCGGACGCGGAGGTAAATTCCTCTCATGTTCGACATATCCTGATTGCGAAGGAGCACTCATGCTCGATGGCACTGAAATAAAGAAGGATGAACCGATCGGTATTGATCCTGCAACAGGACTTCCTATATATGTCCTCGTCGGCAAATACGGACCATATGTTCAGCTCGGTGAGCGTACAGCAAAAGTAAAAAAAGAAAAGACTCCTCGTCGCAAGAAGGGAGATCCTGTGGTGCCGAAACCTGCGGTGGTGAAGCCTCGTATGGCATCGATACCGAAAGGTGTTGACCTCGGAAATGTCACTATGGAAATGGCACTCAAATACCTCTCACTTCCACGCGTTCTAGGCGATCACCCAACTACAGGACTGAAGATAAGTGCAAATATCGGTCGCTTCGGACCATATATTGTTCATGACAAAGACTTCAGATCAATAAAGGCAAAAGAGGGAGACGATCCGTATGCGATCACCTACGAACGAGCGGTGGATATATTGAACAAACCAAAACCAGAGAGAAAAGGTAGATGGGGGAAGAAGAAATAGAACTAACTAAAGTAAACCTACAATCTCTTTAATATATCGATCATTTAATCGATGTCCTGTACGAACAACGATAATGTCTCCTGACTCCTCTTCTCGATCACCATAGAGAATTATTTGACGACGAGCTAGATTCTTTGAATGCAATTGTCTAGAAATATCTTCAATAAATGACTGACCTAATAGACTGATCAGTTCATTTTTTAGCTTTACATCTGTAAAGGATCGAAATGGCGTCATTGAGGCTAATATGAGCTTATGACATTCATAATCTTGAGCAATAAGATGAGCGAAAATAGCCCCTAACGAAAAACCAAAAATAACACTGTTTTTTTGTATAGGAAAAATCTGCGAAGAAAGTGGTTTACTCCAATCTATATCATGTAATATCACACTATATCCCTTTTCTTTTGCTAACAAAGCTAGTGTTTGATACACCTTATATGATGAAGATTCATTCCATCCTGCAAAAATATATAAATATTTCATAAAAAATATGATCTTAATAAAGAAGTGGGCAAGAGTCATCTTGCCCACTTGATATCAGACTGAGGTCAAAATTCGTCTGTCTTGACACTCTTGCGAAACGCATTCCACTCATCATGAGTAAAGTAGAGCGTCTTCTTGGTGATATCTTTGCTGTCTCGTACAGCGACGCCATCCTTCTTTTTTGCCACCATCACACATGTTTTGGGGTTATTCTTTGACCACGATGACTTCATAAAGTCATCGTCATTAACTTTGAACAATTTCATATTTACTGTCAGTAGACGATCTTAATCCAGATTCCAATGAGAACTTTATGTTACACTCAATGTCCAGATTCTATGCATAATATTACATCAATTATGATATATTAGCAATCAAATGATACTACTATATATCATACCCCGAAGTTTTTTATCGAATACATAGAATCGTCCTCATTTTCTTCTTTCACTATCTCCTCTTTCGGTCTATCGTCCATTGGTTTTTCTTCAGACATCTCTGCACCAATAACTGTAGCGACATCGAGTGGAGTTGCATCTGATATTTTATTTGCTCGTGTATCTGGAATAATAGGAACTCCGTCCTTCATTACTTCGTGAGTGATTTTCTCAAATATATTTCTCACATCGTCTGTTGTGAAGAAATCGATGATGATACGGCCTCCATTTTCACTCTTGGTAATAGAAACTTTTGTCCCGAGAGTTTCCTTGAATTTCTGTTCTAGTTCGATAATAGCCGGCTCATGCGTCCAATCACGCTTTCGAACACGATCGAGAGCGATGCGTCGAGCGATGGACTCTGTCTCGCGAACACTCATTTTTTTGAATATTATTTCTTTGAAAAGTGTCAGCTGTTCCTCTGGTCGATCGGCGAGCATGAGGAGAGGTCGAGTGTGCCCTTCACTTACTTTCCCTTCTGATATTCCATTGAGAATTTCATCGGGCAGAGAGAGGATGCGAAGTGTATTCGAAACATATTCTCGACTCTTCCCCACTTTTTCCGCAATTTGAAGATGCTTCATGCCGAATTCCTTTGCAAGCCTGTCGAAAGCTCTAGCGCGATCGACAGAGTTGATATCTTCACGCTGAAGATTTTCTATAATGGCGAGTTCGAGTTTGATGCGACTATCTTCTTCACCATTGCGTATGAGAGCTGGAACTTGTGAAAGGCCTGCGATCTTTGAAGCACGGAGACGACGCTCACCAGAGATGAGCTCATATTCTACAGCAAGTCCGCCGTCAGGTTTTTCGAATTCACGACGGGTGACAATGAGTGGCTGGAGAATACCATACATGCGAATAGACTCCGCGAGATCTCGAAGACGCGCTTCGTCGAATTCATGACGAGGTTGATACGGGTTCGGCTTTATCTTCTCGATCTCGATCCAGAAAACAGAATTTTCGAAGTAATTGGTTGGATTGGACATGGAGATATTTTAACACACTACACATATAAGCAAAATTGATTTTATCTGATTTTCTAGTAGACTATAGATTAATAAGTCAATGCCAGAGTGGCGAAATTGGTTTACGCGCACGACTCAAAATCGTGTGGAGGCAACTCCGTGTGGGTTCGAGTCCCACCTCTGGCACCATTTAGTATAATATGATTAAACGATATAGACCGCGAAAGGTTCAAAATTTTACATGGTCACCACAATTAGCATATGTAGTGGGGTTAATCACTACCGATGGATGTCTTTCTTCAAATAGAAGAAGTATTATTTTTACATCGAAAGATATTGAACAAATTGAAAACTATAGATCGATCCTTAATATAAAGACTAAATTAGGATTCACAAGGAATGACCGGAGTACAGCTTTCAGAATCCAGTATGGAAATGTTCAATTTTATGATTGGTTACTAAAAATTGGTCTCACCCCTAAGAAATCCTTGACCTTAGGCCATCTCTTGATACCAGATAAATATTTCGTCGATTTTTTAAGAGGACATCTTGATGGTGACGGTTCCATTACTACTTATACTGATTTTTATAATACAAGAATACATCCTAAGTATATTTATAAGCGATTATTTGTAAAATTCATATCTGCAAGCAAAAAACATATCGTATGGTTGCATAATAAAATTAAGAAAAATATTGGAGTGAAAGGAGCTTTACACACTTCAAAGAT
>CAZAEF010000028.1:0-8777 GCA_964484315.1 uncultured Candidatus Saccharibacteria bacterium
CAATATAATAGAATTCTAAATTTACTTTTATCAAGTTCAAAGATATTACTCAAAAACTTTAAGAAGAGCATAATCATTGTGGGATCGCTATTAGCAAAGTCTACCTGTTTAGCTGGATGAAGTTCATCTCCCTTATATCCTTCTCCCCAATAGAGCATCGCACCGAGAGCAGTCAATTCTTTTGTATCTTTGTCTTTCTTTTTAAATGTAAAAGATGGAATTTTATTTTCAAATCGCATTTTCTGTTCCTCCACCAAAGTACGACGCACAAGTTTATTTTTTCGCATAAAATATGCGACACAATCCAAAGAGACTCCACAAGCTATCCCAACAGCTTTCATGCTGTACCTTTTCTCATAGTAAAGTTTCTTAACTTTTTTTAATTGTGATTGAGAAAGAGTGGCCATCTAATAATTTTAGATGGGGCCAATATCAAAGTCAATAGTATAAGTATAAATAACTACCGCAATAATCCTTCTATACCTCCACCCCCTTCATCACGAGTGAACTTTCACTTCTCTTCTTCATATTCTTAACTTCAAATGTGAAATCCTCTCCTTCTTTATTTTCTACTTTACCCTCCGTCTTTCCCTCAGACTTACCTTCTACTTTCCCCTTCTTCATTCCCACATTTATAGTTCCACCTTTCATGATTCCTTGTGAGATCATCAATCCTGCCACTGGTGTGAGGATCTTATTCTGTATCAGTCGCTTGAGCGGTCGTGCGCCGTAGTGAGGATCATAACCTTCTTTTGCAAGATACGACATCACTTCGTCAGAAACAACAAGATTGATATCTTTTGTACGGAGACGATCAACCACAGATTGCACCTGTATCTTCACGATTTTCTCTATTGATTCTTTGTTGAGAATATCAAATAGGATGATGTCATCCACACGATTGAGGAACTCTGGACGAAAATAATCCTTGAGAGAATTCATCACTTTGGCTTTCGCGTCTGTATAATTATCCGCTTCTGCATCGATACCAACTCCATTCGCAAATCCCATTTTCTCCATCTTCTGTATGAATTGCGCACCGATGTTAGATGTCATGATGATGACCGTGTTTTTGAAATTCACTGTACGACCCTTGGAGTCTGTGAGACGACCATTGTCGAGGACTTGAAGAAGAATGTTGAAAACTTCTGGATGAGCCTTTTCAATCTCATCGAAAAGTATCACAGAATAAGGACGATGACGGACAAGCTCGGTGAGATTGCCACCTTCATCATGCCCGACATATCCTGGAGGCGCGCCGATGAGCTTCGATACCGAGTGTTTCTCCATGAACTCAGACATATCTACTCGGATGAGGGCTTTGTCATCATTGAAGAGGAATTCTGCTAGAGCTTTGGTGAGCTCAGTTTTACCCACTCCTGTTGGACCTAGGAAAATAAATGAACCAATAGGACGATTCGGATCGGCAATACCAGCGCGAGAACGCTTGATCGTATCTGCAATCTTCTTGACCGCCACATCCTGACCAATTATTCTTTTCTTGAGATCATCTTCCATTCGACTGAGTTTCTGTGCTTCTTCTTCCATCATGCGACTGACAGGTATACCCGTCCAACGAGAAACAACATCAGCTATATCCTGTTCAGTGATTTCTTCTTTGAGAATTCGACGAAGGGATTGGAGTTTCTTCAATCTCTTATTTCTATTTTCTAGATCTTTCTCGAGAGATGGGATCTTGCCATATCGAATCTCTGCTGCTCTCGACAAATCAGCGCGAGCTTCTGCTGACTCTGCTTCGAGACGAAATGTTTCTAGATCTTTCTTTATCTTCTTTATATCAGTGATCGTCTCTTTTTCATTTTTCCATTTGAGCTCGAGTTCAGATGTGCTCTCTCGAAGGTCTGCAATTTCCTTCTCTATCTTTTGTAATCTGGCACGAGTGACCTTGTCAGTCTCTTTCTTCAGAGCTTCACGCTCTATCTCGAGACGCATGATCTTGCGACGAGTCTCTTCTAGCTGAGGTGGCATATTCTCGAGAGAAATTTTCAATGCAGAAGCTGCTTCATCGATAAGATCAACAGTCTTATCTGGGAGGAATCGATCGGATATATAACGACTAGAGAGATTTACTGCGGCTACGATAGCATCGTCTGTTATGCGCACTCCATGATAGAGTTCATATTTCTCCTTCAGACCACGAAGAATAGCGATAGCGTCCTCGATCGAAGGCTCATTGACATGTACTGGTTGGAAACGGCGAGTGAGAGCAGGATCTTTCTCTATATGTTTCTGATATTCCTTTATCGTCGTAGCACCTATGGCTCGGAGTTCACCACGAGCAAGAGCCGGCTTCAACATATTGGAAGCGTCCATAGAACCTTCTGAGGCTCCAGCTCCTACCAGAGTATGTATTTCATCAATGAAAAGAATAATTTTTCCATCAGATCGTTCAATCTCTTTTATAATATTCTTGAGACGCTCTTCGAACTCTCCGCGATACTTTGTCCCCGCTATGAGCGAACCGAGGTCAAGAGATATGAGCTCCTTATCCTTGAGAGACTCTGGAACATCACCTTGCGCCATACGTAGAGCTAGACCTTCGACTATAGCAGTCTTTCCTACTCCGGCTTCACCGATGAGTATGGGATTATTTTTTGTCCTTCGAGAGAGGATCTGTATGACACGAAGAATCTCAGCATCACGACCGATCACAGGATCGAGCTTATTCTCTTTTGCAAGCTTGGTGAGACTGCGGGCATACTTCGTAAGTGTGCGTAGCTTCTTCGGAGCCTCGACACCCTCATCTCCTGTATTTTTCAATTCATTGATAATATCGAGAACTGCTTGACGCTCGATCTTGAAGCGAGCGAGGATTTCTTTTGCCTGACTCTGCACATCGAAACACCCGACGAAGAGATGTTCGGTAGATATGAATTCGTCCTTCAGTGAGGAAGCTACTTTTCCTGCTTGTTCGATGATAGAAGCAAGCTCTGGAGTGAGATATATCTGATATGAAGGCGATAGCGTGCGTCCACCTTCTGGAGCTTCGATATGTTCGAGGATAAGATCAGTGAGGAGAATAGTATCGATCTCGAGCTTGTCTAGGATAGAAGCAACCATACTCTCTTCTTGGAGGATAAGTGCACAGAGTAGATGTACAGGATTCACATGATTCTGACCACGCTCTATAGCCAATTCGTGAGAACGGCGTAGGGCTTCCTTTGCTTTTGTGGTGAAATTATTAAGTGGGGGCATATGCCTCTAAAATACTATAAATTAGCGAGAAAGTACAGGTATACTCGATCGGAGGACGGACAAAGGATAGAATGCACCATTAGCTGAGAATGACTTGGTTTTTATACCTATAAAATCCCCAGCGAGGTTGAAAAGTGGACCGCCTATAGTGCTATCTGACAGGATAATAGATGTACGTATATCATTATCACTGATTTTCTCTATTATCCCCTGAGAGAGATCATCGAGTTTCAATCCAGAGAGACTCATCACTGTCTGACCAAGTTTTATTGAATCAGAAAATTTTGGCAATGTGAGATGGGACTTGTTGCCAGCTAATCCTGTCATTGCCATGAATACAATATCGCCATTTATCTGAGTTTGTATTACCTGCAAAGGTAATTCTACTCCATCAGGAAGAATCGCTACGAGGTCTCTAGGATCACCAACATTATTCGTAGTGAACGACTTATCGGTCACTATCACACCATCATTGGAGACGATTATACCTATACCCAAGTTTGCATCGATTGTCCCACCTTTTGGTCGAATAGTGACTAGGCTCTTACGAATACCATTCACCACATCAGCGATTGGTCCTACTGTATTCGCAACAGTAGCAGTCCCTTGACTACTCGTCATAGAATCTGACACCACTCTCTCTATTGTCTTCTCCACGATACGATTGATGGTCTGTGGCACGGACTTCGGCGCTTGTTCTACAAGAGATACTGTCACAATACCCGTAGCGATAGACGTGACGAAACTCACGAGGAGAGTGAGGAGTACGATTTGCTGTTTTGTGAGATGTTCCATGACCTAATTATAGGTGGTGGAAAGTACTTTAGCAATTATTTTTAATGTCTTTTTCAATTCCCCTTTTGTTGTATATCGTCCAAAGGAAAATCTCACTGATTTTTTCGAGTCTGCGCCAATTGCCTTCATCACATATGATTCATCCGTATCGATAAGACACGCACTCTTGGTCGAACATTCTATACCTTTTGCATCTAGTTGAAGGACGAAGAATTCATTGTCAATATTTGGAATTGCAACATTCAAAATATGTGGCGATGAAGTATCGAGATTTCCATTTACTTTGATATCGGGATTTATTTTTACAAGACCGTCCATGAAATACTTTTTCAATTCTCTTAGACGTCGTACTTCCTTATCCCTGATCTTATCCACTTGCTCGAGTGCTTGGGCAAAACCCATGATACCAGGAATATTCTCTGTGCCTTGACGTTCGATCTTCACTGTTCCTCTTCGCACATAGAGCATTCCTACTCCGCGAGGACCATACATCTTCATACCATCTAAGGTTACCAGATCTACACCGAGTTTCTCTACATGAAGTGGTTGATAGAGTGCCTGGCATGCATCTGTGTGGAGAAGTGGGTATATGGAATTATTTATCTTGCGGATATGGCGTATTATTTTTGCAATCTCATGTATAGGTTCTATTACACCGATTTCATTATTGACAAGCATAATGGAGACGAGCTTCGTTTCTGCTGTGATTGACTTCTCCAGAGCTTTAAAATCGATGATACCACTCTTATCTACAGAGATATGTACGGCATGAGTGTTATTTATAATCGAAGAATGCTCAATTGCACTAATTATAATATTCTTGTTTTCGACACTTTCGAGTATGAGTCGATTCGACTCTGTTCCACCAGAAGTGAAGATGATTTCATCTGGATGAGCATGAAGAATTTTTGCTATTCTAGTTCGAGCATCGAGAAGAGCTTTCTTCGAAGCGACTCCAGATATATAGAGTGATGATGGATTCATATATTCCATACTATGGTATTTATTCATGACCTTTACCACATCTTTATCGATGGGTGTGAGAGAAGCATAATCTAGGTATATTCTTGACATGGATTGAATATACAATATAAATCTGGACTTGGTAATACTTGACTAATACGATATGAGTGTTAATGTTATGAATAAATTAGCACGCACAGTAAACAATCAAAAACGAAAGGTGAAAATGAAAAAAGCAGTTTTTTCACTCGACATGACATTGGACGGGATCGAGACTACACTGACGAGTGAACTCGGAGGTATCATGCTCGTCATCAACTCTCCAGACGGTATGTCTCGTTCACTCCAGAACTTATCAAGAAAGATGGGATCGAGAATAGATCTGGAATTCCAGAGATATTCTTACAATCACTTCATGTCTCATATGGCAGTATCAGCAGAAAAATTCTTCCAGATGTTGGTGGAGAGGAACATTGTAGTGAAAATCCGTTCCATCACCCATGCAGGCTCTGTCGAAGAGATCGATGAGACAAAAAAAGTCCTTGGGGCCTACATCACAGAACATACGAGAATCTTCGCAGGCCCAGTCCCATCAGCCATCATAGATGGACGCGTATCCGGCAAGTATGGGATACGAGAGACGGTGAAGGTGGTCGACAATACCATATATTGGATCATTGGAATCGTTGTCGTGGCAATTAGTGTGTCTTTTATCCTCCTCATTCTTCTCGATCAATGAAAATCACCACGCCATAATCGACAAAGTTCGACGAGGTCGAATAAAATTGAATCAACGCATGCAGCCACACAGGAGCAATCCGGTGGCTGTGTTTTTTTACATATATTTAAAACCACTGTATACTTTATCCATGAACTTCCCTATCGACACAAACCTGATTATTCTCGCAATACTTATTATTGCTATTCTCGTCTTGACTTGGATGCTCATTCGTCTAGAGAATAAATTGAAAAAATTTCTTGTTGGAAATAAAACAGAAAATATAGGGGATTCGATCGTCACTATGAATAATTCACTGGTAAATTTAGAAACTTTCAAAACAGAACTCGAGGCGTATCTCCTCACTGTCGAAAAACGTTTGAAGAAAAGTGTGCAGGCAGTACACACTGTGAGATTCAACCCATTCAAAGGGACAGGCTCTGGAGGCAACCAAAGTTTCGCCACTGCATTTCTCAATCAGGATGGTGATGGTGTAGTCGTATCGACTCTCTATGCGAGAGAACATGTGAGTGTCTTCTCGAAACCTATCAAACGTGGCATATCTGAGTTCGAACTTTCAGACGAAGAAAAAGAAGCGGTAATAGAAGCCAAGAAGTCCCTAGGATAATATTCTTCAGTCCTCTA
Source organism: uncultured Candidatus Saccharibacteria bacterium (assembly GCA_964484315.1). Taxonomy (GTDB): domain Bacteria; phylum Patescibacteriota; class Minisyncoccia; order Phycocordibacterales; family PALSA-1337; genus CAIOGI01. Next base: position 6,338 of record CAZAEF010000028.1, read on the forward strand.
GCAAAATCAAGATTTTTCTGGTACAGTGTTGTGACCTATGAGTACAGCAAAACACAATACAACTACTACAAAACGCGCTCCCGTGATCGTCATCATGGGTCATATTGATCATGGCAAATCTACACTTCTAGACTATATCCGCAAGTCCAACATCGTAGCTGGTGAAGCTGGAGGCATCACACAACATCTCGGCGCATATGAGATCGTGCACGACGGTATACCTATGACTGTTCTCGATACTCCAGGTCACGAAGCTTTCTGTGCTATCCGTGAGCGTGGAGCTCAAGTCGCTGATATCGCTATCCTCGTCGTCTCAGCAGAAGATGGAGTGAAGCCACAGACAGTAGAAGCGCTCAAATGTATTCTCGCAGAAAAGATTCCCTACATTGTGGCTATCAATAAGATCGACAAACCTGGTGCTGACGCAGAGCGGACGAAACAAAGTCTCGCAGAGCATGAGATCTATGTCGAAGGATACGGTGGTGACGTACCGGTCGTGCCAATATCCGCACTCAAAGGTACAGGCATATCAGAACTACTCGATATGGTCACACTCGTCGCTGACCTACAATATCTCAGTGCAACGACTGATAAACTTGCAGAAGGAGCTGTCATCGAGGCAGGACTAGATAATAAAAAAGGAATATACGCTACACTCCTTATCAAGGACGGCACCCTTGCGAGTGGCACATATATTGTAGCCGAAGACGCATACGCTCCAGTCAGAATCCTCGAAGACTTCCAAGGTAAAGCTATCAAGTCTGCTACTTTCTCCAGTCCAGTCCGTGTTACTGGATTCAATAAAATTCCTCATGTGGGAGCACCATTCGTCGTAGTAGAAGATAAGAAAGAAGCAGAGGCAAAAGCCAATACATTCAAACAACCTATAAAGAAAACCTTACCCTATGTCCGCAAAGATCCCGACGATACCACGATCACCATTCCTCTTATCCTCAAAGCAGACGCTATCGGTAGTCTCGATGGTATCAAACATGAATTAGAGAAAATAAAGAATGACAAAGTCTTATTGAAAATTGTTTCAGAAAGCATAGGCAATATCAATGAAAGCGATGTAAAGACTGCTCAGAGCAATCCATCGATCATGATTCTCGCTTTCAATGCAAAGCCTGATGCCAAAGCAAAGAGCATACTAGAACGTACCTCGGTTCGCGTGCAACACTTCGATATCATATATAACCTCATAGAATTTGTCCGCAATACAGTACTCTCGCAAGTGCCGAAGGAATATGTAGATGAAGTGAGTGGTGTCGCCAAGATCCTCGCAGTCTTCAGTAAGAGTAAGGATAAACAAATCGTCGGGGGTAAAGTTCAGTCAGGAAGCATTCTCCTCGGTTCTGATGTGAAGATTCTCCGTAGAGATGTAGAGATCGGCAGAGGTAAGGTCAAGGAACTTCAGCAACAGAAAACGAAGACAGACGAGGTCAATGAAGGCTTCGAATTTGGAACTTTGATTGAGTCAAAAATGGAGATAGCTATAGGCGATAAAGTACAAGGCTTCCGCGTCGTAGAAAAGAAACCTCTCTAAAATATCGCTTAAATATATACACGAATAAATATATGCACGAAAGAGATGAAAAATTGAAAGAACTCATCCGCAAAGTCGCTGGAGAGTTCATGCAGAAAGAATCGAATCATATGTCGCTCATTACTATTACCGATGTTTCTGTTTCCGACAAGGGTCAGCGTGCAACCATATTTTTCACTGTGCTTCCAGAGGGTAAGGAGAAAGGAGCTCTAGATTTTGCAAAGCGCAAGCGTGCCGAGTTCCGCGAAGCTTTTGCAAAGCAGGCTCGCATCCGCGCTATTCCCTTCTTCGACTTCGAGATCGACAAGGGTGAGAAGAATCGCCAGGTCATAGACGAAATCTCGAGGAATGTATAGAATGATGTGAGGGAAGGTGGGGCGGATGATAGGGGCGGGCGAGGAAGACTTTTTTCTGAACCCGAACGCATTCGTCAGGGAGGGTGAAGAAAAAAGTGCTTCCAAGCCCGCTCATCACATCACCCTCAAACACCTTTACATGTAAGGCCACGTAGAAAAGTGGTAATTCGGAGATCTGCAAAATCTCTATGCGCGAGTTCGATTCTCGCCGTGGCCTCCATTTTCAATCATATTTAAAAATGCTAGAGTATTGGTGATGCTCGAGTGGCGGAACTGGTATACGCAACAGACTTAAAATTTGTCGCCGCAAGGCATGTGGGTTCGATTCCCACCTCGAGCACAGTTGATCTGTACCCACAAAGTAGATATGAACCAAAGACCTTGAAAGAAGTTGAAAAAACTGTTACCTTGAGGGAGTTAGAAAAATTGTGTCCATAGCTGTTTTGGTAGGTTATACAGCTTAAGTATTAGTTAATATATATTTGCGCCCATAGCTCAGCTGGTAGAGCAGATCCCTCTTAAGGATAAGGTCGTAGGT
>CAZAEF010000029.1:0-5851 GCA_964484315.1 uncultured Candidatus Saccharibacteria bacterium
GTTATAATGACCTCACTCCAGATAATTTTCTTTCAATAAAAAGAAGTATTGCAGGCAAAAAAGGTGCGTCTATCCGTTACCTTAAGTATGGAAATCCAGGAACTCCCGAAGGGAGAATCCGTGGAGGGTTAGCATCTATTGAAAAGCAGAAAAAAGCTGGACTCCCATCACCCTTTATCGCGCAAAAAACTCGTAATCCTGAATTTTCAGAAGATTTAGCTGAATTTATTGGAATTATACTTGGGGATGGATGTATAAATAAAAATCAGGTTGGAATTAGTCTAAATTCTAAAGATGACAAAGAATATGCGTTATACATAGTCAAATTAGTAGAAAAATTATTTAAATACGAACCATCCTCAAAAGTTATAAGAAATTGTGTTATCTTAATTCTCATTTCTCGAGTAAATATCGTAAATTTTCTGTGCACAATAGGAATGTACAAAGGAGATAAAGTTAGGCAACAGGTTGAGGTTCCACAATGGATCAAAGATAATCAAAATTATAGAAAAAGTTGCGTAAGAGGATTAATGGATACGGATGGTTGTATTTATGTTGACAAACATTTTATTCGCAATAAACTATATAAGCACTTAGGTTTGAATTTTACCAACAGATCTATTCCACTTTTGAATTTTACGAAACAGGTCATGATCGAACAGGGGTTTCATCCAACCATATCAAGCCCTAAGGCAGTAGTTCTTCGGAGAGAAGAAGAGATTATCAGTTATATGGAAGAAATTGGAAGTTCTAATCCAAAGATTCTGAATAAATTTGAAGTATTTATTCAAGAAAAGGCACGGAAGAGTACCAAAGAGGTTTAACGGCACCGATTCGAAATCGGATGGGGGTGAAAACTCCACGTGGGTTCGAATCCCACCTCTTCCGCCAAAATACGAAATCTGATATAGTGCTTTTAATGTGCGGTTAGCTGTTTTGGTAGTTAAATCTTAAGTATGCGCGCTTAGCTCAGTGGTAGAGCGTCGTCTTGACGTGACGAAGGTCGGGGGCTCAATCCCCTCAGCGCGCACCACAAATCATATGATAACCCTCGGCATCGAAACAAGTTGTGATGAAACTGCGCTATGTCTTCTAGAAACGCACGAGCAAGAAGGAATTTTCGAATACAAAATCCTCGGAAATATAATCAATTCCCAGATCGATCTCCATAGAAAATACGGTGGTGTCTTCCCTATCCTTGCCAAGCGCGAACATATCAGGAATCTACCTATTCTCTATACTCAACTATTGAAAGAGGCTAGGATCGATGAAAAAAACATAGACAATATCGCTGTCACTAGAGGCCCTGGACTAGAACCTGCGCTCTGGACAGGTATAGTCTTTGCAAAAGAACTTCATACCAAGCTCAATATTCCAATTATCCCTGTAAATCACATGGAGGGGCATATATTCTCAGGCTTATTCACTTCTACAGATGTGGCTAGTGATTTTACAAAATTGAAACCTATTTCATATCCTGCTTTAGCTCTTCTCATAAGCGGTGGGCATACTGAAATAATCATGGTAGAAAAGATAGGAATGTACAAGGTAATAGGAAGGACTCGCGATGATGCTCTCGGCGAGGCATTCGACAAGGTTGCGCGCATGCTCGGACTTCCCTATCCTGGAGGACCAGAGATAGGAAAACTAGCAGAAAAAGCGCGTAATGAGAATATTCAGAAAAATATTACACTTCCTAGACCGATGATTCATTCTAAAGATCTGGATTTTTCATTTTCTGGATTGAAGACATCTGTCCTTTATTTATTAAAAACCACGGGTGAAATAACAGGAAATATGAGAATAGAAATCTCTCGAGAATTCGAAGATTCTGTAATTGAAGTGCTTACGACGAAGATGAGAATTGCCCTTGAAGAATATGAATGCCATAGTCTCATCATAGGTGGTGGAGTGATAGCGAATAAGCATATCCGTGAGTCATTTACCACCCTATCGACAGAATACACCATCCCTCTCTATCTCCCTTCTCAAGGTCTCACGGGTGACAATGCCTTGATGATTGCCCTTGCTGGAGTCCTCAATCCCACAATAACGAAAGATCCCTTGAACCTTACGGCTCAAGGGAATCTATCGTTGTAGAAGAGTCTACAGAGTTTTTAGCGACCGAAAATTCTCTTCACGAAGTTCCACATCTTTTTCATGAATGATGTCTTTGTAGTAGAAGTAGAATCTGTCGTAGATGCGGATACAGTATCCTTATTAGAAGTATCCTTGGTATCTACGATCTGCTTAGGAGTTTTTTCTAGAGAAATCTTGTGGTTTGCGATCTCATCTTTCTGAGCTGGAGTGAGTGATACTTGAGTATTACAAGCAAGTTCATTCATTTTCTTGAGAGTAGTATGATACACATGTCCTGTAGGATTAGTTATGCCCCATGGAGCAAGAATCTCTGAAGCGTATTTTGCTTGGAAAGCAGATACAGCTACAGATGTCTTCTCATCGAATATGCCGGTGACATCAAGATTCATTTTCTCATTATTCTTGAGAAAAGTCTGAAGTTTAGTGACTTGTTCGACAGAGTTAGTCGCACCTATTTTCATACTCTGAGTGAGATAGAGACAGTTGATAGTGCCCGGAGTGCTTGAGTAAATAGATGAACTTCCACCACCACTAGAAACACTTCCACCAGGTGTAGAAGTTATCGGAGTAATTGTGTTGACAACTGAAGCAGTTGATACAGAACCTGCTGTTGCACCTCCAGTATTCTGTCCACCAGTAGTTGGGATAGAATCGATGATTACGCTTGCACCACCGGTATTTTTACCACCTGTAGATGGAACGCCAGCGTCAGCACTACCAGTATTTTGACCAGCTGTGCTTGGAACACCCGCATCTGCACCGCCTGTATTCTGTCCACCAGTAGGAGGAACTGCTGAAGAGCTAGCTGTAGCTCCTCCAGTGTTCTGACCACCTGTTGCAGGGACTTCCTGTGCAAAAGCAAAGGTAGGTGAAATAAGCATTCCTGTAAGAAGTGCTATATTCAATGTCTTAATAATGTTGATTTTCATGTGTTTTTTAAGGATTTTATAATAATGACTTTCTCCTGTACTCAGCAACCCTACTACTTTTCAGATAAAAAGTCAAGGGGGGGGTAAGAAAAAACAGCATCCGGACTCGCTAGGAGTCTGAATGCTGTTCTGAAGTGTTGGAACAATCCGCTTTAGCGAATTACTGGTTCCAAGAGTGCTCGGTAGATGCGAGCTGGTGAATTCGTCGACCGTCGGACGATCGAATCACCCGGATTGACTGTTGCTTCAGTCACCCACGGTCCTTTGACCGAGAAGGCGGACTGAAGTACTGCTGTACGATCTGGCGCTCCGGAGAACCCAACCGACACGAGGCCGGTCTTCGTGTACATGATGTTGACCGAGGGTCTTTCGATCGATAGGATCGTCTGCAGAGTCCTTGCTCCGCGAGCGACGACTGTGTTGTTTTCCACAACCTCGACCCATGTCGATAGGGCGAGGTTGTTTCGAGCAACATAGCCCTTGATGTTTTCCAGACTACTAAGGTCACCGTAGGTGTAGTAAGTCGACTGGAGACCGAAAAAGGTCAATTCATCCACCATGCGACCACCATCCCCTGATGATAGTTGCGTGATCGTACCGTCCTGCCCGCGGATCATTCCGAGAGCTTGAGGGCTGTAGGTGTAGTTACCCCCAACCAAGTTATAGGAATTGGTTAGGGAATTCGCCGGATCAGAACTCTTCTGACCAAAGCGTAACATGTTCATATTGACCCTGTTGCCATTTTTGCCGATGATTTTGGTGACGAACCACACAACATCACCATCGAAGAACCTGGTGTCCTGCGACACGAAGTCGATCTTCAGGTAGTTGCCGATGTCGTTCGTAAACGACCCATCGTAGACCGCATTGGCGATCTTTGCCGAGGCCGCCTCCCACGTGCTATTGGTCTTGAGCGGGGCTCGGACGGCGTAGAGATAGACATCGAATTTATCCTCAGCCTTGACATTGAATGCCAAGCTAAGGCCAATAAGGACAACCGCAACCAGTTTTTTCATATTTTACTTTGTATTTTGTTGTTTCTGTTGGCGTTCAATTTCTCCATCGAATCAAATCAAAGAACGCGTTTACTCGCACCCTATCACATAACATACTATATGTCAATCATAGAGTTGCTATGCCAATTAAGCTATACTTATATGTATGAATTTGACCGTTATTGTGAGTGCTCTCCTCGCTGGTATAGTCCCAGCTCTCCTCTGGCTATGGTTCTGGCTCAAGGAGGATAATCTCAATCCTGAGCCGAGACGATTGATCATCTCTTGCTTCATAGCAGGTATTCTCTCCGTCATTATTGCCATAATTCTTGAAAAATTTGTGCAAGATGCCGTAACAGACACGAGTCTGCGTTATATAATCTGGGCTGGTATAGAAGAAATAGTAAAATTCTTTGCTATGGTAGTTATCGTATTTCGATCGAAAGATCTCGATGAACCGATCGATGCTATGATGTACTGCATCACAGCAGCTCTCGGCTTCGCCGCACTAGAAAATGCTCTTTTTATCCTCTCTCCTATCAGTAATGGTGAGATAAGTACTTCGCTCGTCATGAGCAATCTCCGCTTCCTCGGAGCGACACTTGTCCATGTCATATCTTCTGCAATTATTGGTTTCGCGCTCGGGCTTTCTTTCTATAAAAGTTCAATCACCAAGTTTTTCTTTGTTATAACAGGACTTATCCTCGCTATTGTATTGCATGCTTCATTTAATTTAGCTATAATGAATGGAACAGTAATGAGCACACTTAAAATCTTCGGTTGGGTATGGCTCTCTGTAGTCATTCTCATCATACTATTTGAAGAAGTGAAGGCTGTGCACCCTCCCGTCACGGAAAAAGTAATAGAGTAAAGTCAGTTTTATTATCAATAGCACATTTTAAGCGAACACTATGGCAAAAGAAAAGAAATCGTTTTTCGAGAGACTCACAGGATCCGTCAGAATCAATGATGAATCAGACGATGTCGAAGATCTCGATCGAGAAGAAAAGATCTTGAAAAAGAAAGATTCAGCGTGGGTAGATGAAGATGAGGAAAAAGAGGGCGAGCTCACTATTGACCTCTATCAAACTCCAGACCTTATCGTCATAAAAACTATGATTGCTGGTGTTCGCCCAGAAGACCTAGATATTTCTATTACTCGCGACATGGTTACAATCAAAGGCCGTCGTGAAGAGGAGAAGGCTGTACGAGATGAAGATTACTTTGCTCGCGAACTATACTGGGGTAGTTTTTCTCGTACTATTACACTTCCTTCGGAGATAGATGTGGATGAATCAGAGGCTATAGAGAAGCATGGTTTGCTCATTCTCAAGCTTCCTAAATTGGATAAAAAGAGACAGTCGAAGCTCAAGGTGAAGACGATATAGGTGGTAAAAAAATATAGCAATCAAAAAAACTCAGTCCAGACTGAGTTTTTTGATTTATATAATATTTTGACAATATTAATCTGTATTATTTTACATCCAAACAAACTGCTCCAGCAACACTTTCACCTGGTCCATAATGATATCCATTGCTAGAAAGGTACATATACCATAATCCAGTATTAACAGATTTATATACATAATTTGATTGGTTTCCAACTATAGTATCATTACCCACATGGTCGGAATTTAAAGCACAAAACAAGTGACTTCCTATGTTAATATGACCATAAATTTGAGAACCGTTATTTTTATAGTCGGCAAAATGATATATGTTCATCATAAAATTATCATTCGTGATATTTCCCCCTCCATTCCCTCCCCCACTATTCCCCGAATTACTAAGACATTTCGTAGTTCCTCCTTTGTAAGAACAAACATC
>CAZAEF010000029.1:5951-7912 GCA_964484315.1 uncultured Candidatus Saccharibacteria bacterium
GGAGCCTTTGAGGTTGGCGTCTCCGTTTACTTCGAGTTTGTAGCCATTTGCAGGTCCTGTGGATATACCTTGTCCTATTTCTAGTCCACCTGCTCTTCCCTGACCTATACCTCCCACATTGATCGGTGCATCGACATTACCGTTAGGTGGACTGGCTGGGGCCTGTGTCCATGCAGCAAAGACAGTATTGACTCCTAGAGTTATAGCTAGAGCGATTGCTAGTAATTTGAGAGTTTTGAGGATATCTTTTGTCATTTGTTTTTTTGATTGGGTTAATAAAATTTATAATTGTGGTTCCTAATTTCCCGCATAGGCATCGAGCATTTCCAGCCGTTTCTTGTCTTCTGCCGGAGTGAGCTTCTTTGCACCCAGTGTCTTTATAATTTGCATCTTCTCCGCGTCTGTCTCTGGTTTTATAGTTACTGATTCATATTCCTTTACTTTCGCATCGAAAACTTGCTGTTGTTTCAAAGCCTGCGGACTGATGTAAGGTGTACTATTATTTGAAATATTATTCCTAGAGTAAAAATACACACTCGTCGCTATTGATCCAATAATTATAATACTGAGAATAATATATTTGTGGGAATGTTCCATATGACGACTATATTATATCATTCTTTGTGATGGAAGACGCGAAGTTATCAACAACCCAACATCTATCCTTTCGGCAATATCACGGTAACTTTTGTTCCTTTATTTAGTTCTGATGTTACTGCAATACCTCCGCTATGAAGTTCTATCATCTTTTTTGAAGTATACAGACCGACACCACTCTCATCTGGTTCTACCATTACCGCATTCTTGCCACGATGTAGTCTCTCGAATATGTACGGAATATCTGAAGGGTTTATACCTATACCTGTATCTTGTGTCTCGATCTTCACAGATGTTTCACCTTCAGTAATTGTCACATTTACTTTTCCATAAGGAGAGTACTTGAGGGCATTGTCAATAATATTGATAATCGCTGCTTTGAGCTTGTTCTTATCCCCGTTTATTATAATTGAATCTGGAGTAATAAAAGTGAGCTTAATTCCCTTTTTTATAGTAATAAAGTGTAGTTCAGCAATAATTGATCTCACAATACCGACGATATCCAGCTTCTCACGATTGAGGATAAGCGTCTCACCCTCTGCCTCTATGGTCTTCAACATTCCATTTATGATTCCTATTGCATCTTTGATCCTGTCGATTCCAGCGTCTATAAGCTCCATAGATTCTGGAGGAATTTTCGGTTCATTCTTGAGAATCTCTAGAGCCCACTTGACCCCAGAGAGTGGTGTGCGGAGCTGGTGTTGAGCAACACTGAGGAAATCGCTCTTGAGCCGATCCACCTGCATCATCTCTCCCAATCTTTTGTCTGTTTCTTCTTTTTCATATCTCTGTCGAAGGGTCTCTATAACCACACTGTAGACTGAATAAGAAAGTACGCCCATGAGAATCACTTGTATACTGTGTTTTAGAATAAGAGCTGGAGTAATCTCGTTCGTCGGTATGAATAGAATCATGGATGCAAGAACGAGAGTTACGACAATCCCTATATTTTTTGTAGTCTTCTTATCGAGATATACGGCAGTAGTAATGATTGGAAAAAATAGGAGAAAAATGAATGAACTATTGATATTTCCTGTAAAATATATGATGCATATGAAGAAAACTAGGTAGAAATATCTCGCCATGCTGAAAAAAAGATTCTTTTTGAAGATTTCATGAAGTATAAAAAAAAGTGATTGAATGATGCCAATTGAAAAAAGAACAATCGTACCAGCCACGGTATATTCGCCAAACCATGTAAAATAGGTTGGAAAAAATATAATGGAGACTGCTATAGCAATAGGAATGATGGCACCAAGAATCTCAAGAAGATAATAATATATCCTTAGACGGAAGAATGATGGTTTTTCAGAATTATCTTGTGTGTCCTTCGATATTACTGACATATGTAATATATTATACAC
>CAZAEF010000030.1:0-7802 GCA_964484315.1 uncultured Candidatus Saccharibacteria bacterium
AGCAATACAAAAAATTCCAAGTCTACTACGGCTTTTCTTTTATAATATAAAAAAGAAGACTTTAGAAGTAAAAAAGAAAATAACAACAATAAAACGACGAATAATCCGTATAATAGAGCTCCAACCCATGGAGACTGTCCCATAAGCAACGGAATAGGGCTACATCGATTAATTAAATCACCATTATACTCGATTAATCTACTACAGTTCATTAGTTTTAAAAATCAATGAGTTAACTCTATCACGAGTATCGATCTTTTTCCAATCCACAGTCCTGAATTCATCTAACCACTCCAGCCAAAATCCGTTTTGTAGAATAATCACAAGGGGTGATATAATATCCCCATGGAACCCCTCATATCATGGGATGCGCCAGAGCATCACTACAAAGAAAAAGATAATGACTGGTACTGGGCAGTTGGCATCATCACTCTGACAATTGCCTCTCTCTCGTTTATCTTCGGCAATATCATATTCGGTATATTGATCATTGTTGGAGTTTTTGCTTTGCTCGTACATGGAGCTCGTAAACCAGAGATGGTACACATAGAGATTAACGATCGAGGAATCATAGTCGGACATACTCTTTATCCTTTTCTTACACTTGAATCTTTCTGGATCGATGCGCACGAGCAACCTTCGAAGATTCTTATAAAATCTGTGAAGACATTCATGCCATACATCATTATATACATCGAAGAAGTACATCCGGAAGATGTTCGTGCTGTGCTTCTCAAGTATATTGCAGAGACTCAGCATCATGAACCAATCAGTGTGAAAATACTAGAAAAATTTGGGTTTTGAGCCTACTCTATGCTAGTCTACGAGAACAATGCTCTTGTCGTTCAATGGATAGGACACTCCCCTGCGAAGGGAGAAATGTAGGTTCGATTCCTACCAGGAGCACATGATTAGAAAATGCCGAGTTCATCTCGGTATTTTCTATATCACAGTGATCTGGGAAAGGAATCGAACAGCCGGAGCGATGTCGAGCCAGCAGGCGAGACCGCGAGGCGGGGTCGCGGAAATTTATGAGCGACGGCGAGTAAATTATCCGTGACTCGATTCCTACCAGGAGCACCAAATCAGAACTCAATACTACTGTTCTCTTATCTTTATAGAGAAATCTGAATTACTAGCGTATTTCAAAGCTTTATCGTTAATAAAATATCGTCTTCGGGCACTTTCGAATGAAAGATCAGTATCTATCAGTCCTAGTTCGTAGGCAAGCTTATCAGAATTAGCGGGTAGTAAAATACGAAGGTTAAATAGTGGTACTTTATTTGGTGTAATTTTATCAACATGCCTCACGATATTTGTCGTACACGTATTGGTAATCGTATTATAAAACTCGGGACGCTGGCTCAAGTCATTCGCACGCGTGACCATATCTAAAAATAATTCTTGTGCTTTATCTGTTGTTGTTTTTATAGGATAAACATATACGAGATCTTTTCGATAATTAGATCTTAGTTTTATCACATCACGTTCATCAGCGATGACATACATAAGCTCATATTTATTGAAGAGTCCTTTGACCGGATGATACGTCTCTCCTTTCTCTTTCCGAATCTCTACAGAGATCGAGACGAATTGGTCACCCTCAAATTCGAAGCTTAGAAATGTATGTGCCGAACCTGGTATTCCAGAAAAAGGCTCCACGATATACCATACTTTTTTTATTTTATTTACATCAAACGTCTTATCATAATAGTCTGCCTTGTAGCTCGTTGTTGATGCATAAGAAAAATTCCTTATATTATTGATCGATACCATATTACCCCTAATCTCTGCTGTCGGGAGAATCTTCTGATCATCATTCCAATTGCGATCATTGGAAGGGTTGGTCGAAAAATGTACAGTTATAAACAGACTCGCAATGAGTATGGCGATAATAACGAAAAAATAGAGTATTCTTTTTAACCACTTCAAAAAAATCTTCATTATCTAAGTATATCACTACTTCACCCCCTCGATTCTCTTGATCGCCGCCATGATGCGAGACTTGTAACGAGACGCTGTATTTGCCTTTATATACTTGCGCTTTGCGCCCTTATCGAGAGCTTTGTATAGAGCTGGCACGAGAGCCTTGGCCTCCTTACCTTTCTTCTCATCGATAAGCTTCTTGAATTTCTTAAAAGGAACATCTATAGCCGCCTTTGTGCGGAGATTGTAGACTCTTTTCTGCGCTCCTGCTCGGAGGGCTTTCTTTGCGGATGATGTGATTGGCATATATGTTTATAATCTCAAATTAACACACACCTTTAAAAAATACAACCCCTACTATATAATGGGCTGATGATATCTCAACTCACAGGCAAAGTAGCCCATATAGACTCTAAATACATTGTTCTCGATGTGAATGGCGTTGGGTATAAGGTTTCATTAGTGGCAGAAGCATTTATAAAAATTGCAAAGGGTAAGACTATCACCCTTTCCACCCATCTCGCTGTTCGCGAGAATGCCCTCGATCTCTATGGCTTCCTCAGTCTAGAAGAACTGAATTTCTTCGAACTCCTCATCACTATATCTGGCATAGGGCCGAAAACTGCTATGGGAATATTGAATGTTGCTCCAATCCATACCCTCGAGATTGCTATACAAACAGGAGAGACATCGCACCTTACAAAGATCGCAGGTATCGGCAAAAAGATTGCGGAAAAAATCGTCATGGAGTTGAAGGATAAGGTCGTTACAGAAGCGCATACCCCAGAACAAGCACAGACAATGCGAGATGACTCCGATGTCCTCGAAGCACTCAAATCACTAGGATATAGTCCGACAGAAGCTCGAGATGTACTAAAGAGAATATCAAAAACATTTACAAAGACGAGTGACAAGATAAAAGAAGCGCTGAAAATATTGGGTAGATAAATAAAAACTATGGAAAAAATACTCCGCACAACAAAAAAACTAATACCGAAAAAACTCTGGTTCTGGGGACAGCCTCTTTACCATTACTCCCTATCCCTCCTCGGAGCAATCATATATCGCTTCCCTTCTCGATATGTGAAAGTAATAGGAGTAACAGGAACAAAAGGCAAAAGCTCTACAACAGAAATCATCAATGCAATTTTCGAAGAAGCAGGTCATAAAACAGCACTTTCCAATACTATCCGTTTTAAGATTGGAGGCCAGTCCACTGACAACCTCTACAAGATGTCTATGCCTGGAAGATTCTTCATGCAAAAATTCCTACGACAAGCAGTGGAGAAGAAATGTGATGTTGTAATCATGGAAATAACTTCACAAGGATCAGCTCAATTTCGTCACAAGTGGATAGAGCTCGATACATTCGTATTTACGAATATATCACCAGAGCATATTGAGTCACATGGATCCTATGAAAATTATATACAAGCAAAAATAAACATTGCATGTGAAATGTCCAAATCAAAGAAACCGAATCGCACTATTATCGCAAATATAGACGATAGTGGATCTACTCGCTTCCTCGCTTGCGAAGCGGATAGAAAAATAACATATACAATCAGAGATACTGAACCATATACAATCCTCTCTGAGGGGATAGACTTCACTCTCGATAGTCACAAGGTTCACTCTCCCCTCTCAGGTTTGTTCAATCTATACAACCTCCTCGCGGGTATTACTACCGCTCAGAGTGAGGGTATCGATACCGCGACGATTATCCGAGCAATAGAGAAATTCTCTGGGATAAAAGGACGTGTTGAAAAGATATATGCGGGACAGGATTTCACCGTTATTGTTGACTATGCTCACACCACAGATTCTCTTGAAAAACTATACAAGATATTCTCAGGGCGTCGCATGATCGCTGTACTCGGTGGAACTGGTGGTGGAAGAGATACATGGAAGAGAAAAGAGATGGGGGCTATAGCAGACCAGTACTGCACCGACATTATTCTTACAAATGAAGATCCGTATGATGAGGACCCGAACCAGATAGTGCGAGATGTTGCAGAAGGTATAAAGAAAAAACAGCCTTCTATTATTATGGATCGTAGAGAGGCAATATATGAAGCGATTACTCGCGCACATGCAGGTGATGTTGTACTCATTACAGGTAAAGGAACAGATCCATATATCATGGGCCCACAAGGTACGAAAATACCATGGAGTGATGCTCGCATTACCAGAGAGGAAATTGATAGATTATTAGCAAAATCAGTTTCTTAATTACTATCTCAAATCCTTTTTATTTTATATTCTTCTAACAGAATATCTATCATTGAGTATTTTTCTAGTCTGCTCGCCGACCTTCCCTCTCTCACCGCGTATATCGTATTTCTTTTGAAAAGATTCAATTGCTCCTAGCGTGCATGGACCTATTCTTCCTGTTCTAGGACAATCATTCTTCGTATTTCCTTCACCTGGATAGACACCATCGACGAGGAGAGCGCTCTGAAGAGCGAGAACATCTTCCGTAGTATTATTTGATTTCGTCATCTCACTCCTCCACTCATGAGGAAGCATGAGTGTATCGTAGGCAAATGAGACATCATTACCACTACCGAAGAAATCTTGTAGTCCTAGATAAGTCTGAAAAGCGAGATCTTTGAGGGTTCTATGTCTGACATCTTCACTAGCGAATTGTGGTTCATATATGTATCCATACTCTATGAGCATGCTTGCGGAGTTCGTGGTGTTATATGCGCCAATGGCAATGAGATCCTGCTCTTCGACAACACCATCATCTTCTATGGGAAGATTGCTCACACCATTATATTTAGCAAGACGCAGGAAAACTTTATCAGCCACCGCTTTCGTCGTCGGGTTGTTGGCATACTGACGTTCTGGGATATATATAGTGAAGCCAGAATATTTACCACTAGAAGATACATTCTTTCGAGGGTAATCATTGAAATGGATATGGATAGCTATATCTATAGCATTTTCATTTTCCCACTTATTTATCCCATAGAGTCTTAGCGCCACATCAGAACGCGCCTTATTGTGATATATCTTGTCAGTAGCTTTGATGACTTTACCAACTTCTATGAGATGGAGTGTCTCATTTCTATTATCTCTTAAGAAAGCCACTATGCTTTCCCAATTATCTTTGAAATATTTCGTAAATGTAGGACTCCAATCAGCATTATCGCGTGCGAGCATCACATCATAGTGATCATTATTCTTCAGAAACTCACCGAGATACTTTGCAAGCTCCACATTCATCTCACGCTCCTTGAGATTACCGAACTCTGTACCCCCGAAGTTTGGTTCATGACCGGGGACGATGAGGACGCGCACTTTTCTCTCTGGAGTACTGTATTTGGTCTGCAGTTCTGCTACGGTCACAGGTTGATGTAGAAGCACCGCGGCTATATTGTTCTTTACAGATGATATATTTTCCTCTAGTGATGTGTAGACGAGATCTATATACTCGAACGCTTTCGGATACATACCTGCAAACCAGACAGTGAAGAATACTGATGTGACTGATAGCGCAATGAGAATATGTTTTATACCGTAATGATTCATGATTTTTCAATAGACTATAAGTATGATATAAGAATTGTATGCCAGAATTGCCCGAAGTACAAACTACAGCAACAGGTTTAGATGGTGTTATTCGAGGACTTACGATAGATAAAGTCTGGACCGATTACAACAGTTCTTTTTTCAAAGGATCGGAAACGATAAAAGATCCTCGCTATTTTTCTAAATTCAAAAAATCAGTAGAAGGTAAAAAAATAAAAAATGTAACTCGTCGCGCAAAAAATGTACTCATCAATCTCTCCGGAAATATAACTATTATTATTCATATGAGAATGACAGGACATCTACTCTATGCGGACTATAGAAGAAGTGACCCCTTCAATCGCTTCATTCACCTCATCTTTTACCTTTCTAATGGTAAAAACATTGAATTATCCGATATGAGAAAATTTGCTCAGGTGACCATGTCACCAACTGATACTCTTCATCTATCTTCACATTTCAGAGACACGGGACCAGAACCGCTAGAGAAAACATTTACCTTTGATAAATTTATAGAAAGAATTATGCAAAAGAAAACTGGAAAAATAAAACCTGTCTTGATGGATCAGACTGTGATAGCTGGTATAGGAAATATATATGCAGATGAGAGTCTTTGGCGAGCAGGTATACATCCAGAATCTAGGATTGTTCATATTCCAAAAAAGTTATTGAGAAAGCTTTACGGAACAATCAGAGAGACTCTTGCTAAGGGCATAGACTTCGGTGGAGATTCAATGTCAGACTATAGAAATATTCATGGTGAACGAGGAAAATTCCAAGAACAACATAGAGCATACCAGAAGACTGGTAAGAAATGTTCGAAACCAAAATGTCGAGGCTACATTACTCGAATAGTCGTCGCTGGACGAAGTACACACTACTGTCCTGTACATCAGAAATTATTGAAATAGAAAGATAAAAAGCGGCAGGTTATTCCAGTATCCCAAAGGGAGTGGAGCCTGCCGCCGTGCGAATGAGACACCTATATAGTACATCATTATTTTATAACCATATAGAAAATAGTGCAACCCCCGCTGATACTGCCACATTTAGAGATTCTTTCTCCCCTCTCATGGGTATTTCGATTATCTCGTCACATTTATCGAGAATATCTTTCGAAATACCATTCACCTCATTTCCGAGTATCAATAAACTGAGTTTTCCAACTTTAACTTTTCTGTAATCTACAGATCTCTCATCTTGTTCAAGTGCAAAGATCGAATATTTTTCTTTTTTTAAATTTGTGAGTAATTCATGAATATCTTTAACATATTCCCATTCGACACTTTTCTCTGCGCCAAGTGAGACTTTTGCAATATCTTTTCGAGCACGACCGAAACGATCAATCGGAGATGGCGTCTCTCCACATATAAAAATTTTTGAGACCCCCACAGCGTCTGCTGTACGAAAAATAGAACCTACATTATGACAACTGCGTATATTGTGTAATACGAGACACACCTTGCGAGTTTTAATTGTTTTCTTAGATTGTGATATCATAATGACACTATATATCAATTTAATTAAAAGTCACATGCTTTCACTATTTCCATCATTTCTCGTCTGGCAAATGTATGCCCCACTCATCTTGAGACTAGTCATCGCACTCGTCTTCTTCCACTGGTCATATCGAGGACTCAGATATCGTCAATCTCCTCTCAAGTCCATCATAGGATCCCTCCAAGGTGTTGTCGGTTTTCTCTTTATCCTCGGTCTCTATACTCAGCTCGCCGCGCTCGTGGCATGCCTTATGCTCGCCTATGAGCTCGGTATGAAAGTGAAACGTGGAGCATTCATGAATGATGGGGTGAACTATTACCTTATTCTCTTTGCTATATCACTCTCACTTCTCCTCACTGGGCCAGGGCAATACGCTTTTGACTTACCGCTCTAGTGTGGTAATGTTTACTTTGTTTGATATTATTTTTAAGTTTTTTGCGCCTATAGCTGTCTTGGTAGGCCCATCAAATAAATATGCAACTATAGCTGTCTTGGTAGGTCCATCAAAATTAAATACGCGCCTATAGCTCAGTTGGTAGAGCATCTCCCTTTTAAGGAGTGGGTCGTTGGTTCGATTCCAACTAGGCGCACATGAGTAAAGAACTAAATATACCCAGACCGTCACCAGAAGAAGTAGGGGATTATTTGAAAATTTGGAATAATGATGATGATTTAAAATTATCAGATAGCATTCTTAGAAAATTGTTTACAAGAACTTATCCTGTAAACAATAATCTTGAAGAAGTGGTCATAAAAGTATGTACGTTGGATATCTTATTTAATACAAATGTTGGTCGGTGGGCACTTGAAGTTTCAAGACATATTTCAAACTATAAGAA
>CAZAEF010000031.1:0-7518 GCA_964484315.1 uncultured Candidatus Saccharibacteria bacterium
AACCTATATAAACTATGTGGATAACTGCTTGATTTTTTCATAAACAAAACTTGCTTTTGTTTTATAATCTACTCCTTTTATATCCACTGAATACACTGGTTTACCGAAACATATCCTCACCCATCTCTTTCTCAAGAAAAACTCCTTATTGCTTATCCCATACACCCCAGATATAGACACGGGCACTATCGGACATCCAGATACTTCAGCTAGATAAGCCACACCTCCACGCGCGGGTTGGAGAAAACCGTTTGGAGTGATCTGACCTTCAGGAAAGACAACAATACTTTTGCCATCCTTGAGAAGTTTGATATGGTTGACGAGAGACTTGGCATAATTCTTCAATCCGATATATACAAGGTGTCCGCCCCATAATTTGAAAAGTGTGCCACCATAGAATATTTGTCTCCAACTACTATTCGTATATTCACTCGTAGGCAATGTGGCATAGAACATTGGTGAAAATCGTGAAAAGAATGGCAAAGATGCGGGAATAATGATGGGATCGAGCTCGCTCACATGATTCGAAGCAAAAATAGCGTTCTTTGGAATATCTTTGAGATTATCGAGACCTTCCACCTTGAGCCGCAAGAAAAAATTGAGGATTAATCTGGTCTGTATCCATATTATTTTCTGGAGGATGAGGGGTGTGAGGTAATATAGATTCATAAAGACTGACGATGATACTATACCATAAATACTATAAATTTATAGGAGTTAAATATTATATCTACTATGTTGACATAGATATACGACGCATGATAATTTACAACCAGTATATTCATCTTTGACAAAAGAAAGAAACTAAATGAAAAACAATGTTCTTATTATTACAAGTAGTTATGATGCTCATGCTGATTTTCTCGCCCCTAAAATAACACAACAAGGATCGAAAGTATTTAGATTCAATACTGATATGTTGGATAGATACGAAATTGATTTTAGAATATGTCCACAATCATTTTCACTACGAGATAGAGAAAATAAATGGATTGTACATGGATCTGATATTGATTCTGTGTGGTATCGAAAGCCTTCACCTGACAGGACATTTGATACTTCATTTGATGACGAGTCGAAGAGATTCTTCCGAAGTGAAACGAAGGAATTTATCAAGAGCATTACCTTTGCTTTGGAAAATTCGTTCTGGGTGACAGCACCACAACTTCTCCATAAAGCCAGACTCAAGACTGTCCAGTTGGCTGTTGCAGAAAATATTGGTCTACATGTACCTCGAACACTTATGTCGAGAGACCGTCTAGTGATACGGAAATTCTTCAACGAATGTCATAAGCTGATGGTGGTTAAAACCCTCAAATTACAGTACATCGAGTCAAGTGACTGCTACTATACTCTGCGAGCACAGGAGATATGTGACACTGATCTTCTAGAATCTAATCTCTATATATCCCCATCTATGTTCCAAGAAAAAATAAATGTGGTGTATGAACTTAGGGTTGTAGCTATAGGTAGGAGACTTTTTCCCTTCAAGATCGTCTGTACAAAGAAAGACAGGATGCTGGATATCAAGTCGCATGACATGAAGCATATTCAACATTATCCTTGTGAGATCTCAGTGGATCTGCACGAAAAAATAATTATCTTTCTTGATCAATTCTCTCTACCATTCAGTTCTATGGACTTTTTGGTCGATGCACGAGGTATAGAATACTTCGTTGATCTCAACCCGAATGGTGAATGGCTCTGGCTTGAACTACTCACTGGAACAGTGATATCAGATACATTCGCTAAAATGCTCGTTACAGGAAAACTTCCGCGATAACATTGGCATACAATCAACTCGACGATTCTTCACGAATCGTCGGATTTTTAAATACCTCATGCGCTTCGCCAACAGATAGAAAAAAAATATCTTCTCTTAAACCTTTTGTAATGGTTCCTAAAGGTAGATTTTCTGTATCGCCAAAATAGAAATTGGGGGTCATGTGCTTGATACCAAAATTATAAAGATTGCCACCAGCATACTTGAGGCCAATTCTTGCTATTTTAAGTCCTGTCTTTTTTTGGACAAAATCAAGACATGAATTATTTCCTTTTTTACTATTAGCAGGGCCACCACCCATATGAAAATTTCCTGAAATGACGATACTTTTTGTAGTCTTTATATATTCAATGACTTGTTCTGCCATCTTCTCTTCATCATTCGGATAGTCCTTTGCATCTTTTCTGTGAATAAATGTTCCAAAAAAATTCAGACGATCAATCATATGTCCGTCTATACCATTATGCAACCACTTCAAAAATAAAATAGCGTAAGGATTAATTCGAGCATCTTCACTATATGCACTCTTTTCAGAAAAGTCTGAATCCATTTCCCAAACTACATTTTTAAAACCTGATTTAACGAGAAATGGAATAATATCCTTGTATCCGAGATAATTTTCTTGAATGCCATGTATTTCTCCGAACCAAACTATGTCATATGTCTTAACTACCCCAAGAAAAATCTCCCTTTCAATGATATTAGTCATAATTGCCAGATTATAACACACATGCTATTATTTTTAACATCAAGGTTAATTCCTTGAGTGAACTGCCGGTAAGTACCTGATCAGCTCTTTGAATGAATCACTGCAATATGATGCTATTATGAAAATTAAACCCTTCATCTTGGGCAAAGCGCGACGCATGAAGAAAATATCTCCTCGCACCAGCCGTAAATCGATTTCGACTACGTGCATGGGGGATACAAGCAGTCAGAATCCCCCTGTCACTGACGACGCTTTTTCCGACTGAGGTCGTGTGCCAGAACATTCGCTTGGATCGATAATGAAGCAATTCATATTCGACTCCAAGCGTTTTTTATTTAGCTACAATAAACAACCCCACGGCAATCTGCTAGGAATATTATATTCGATCGAATCACTCCAGCGAGTTAATCACTTCGCTGGAGATTTTTTTTATATATTGTTCGGTCAATTCATGAGTAGTCCCTGAAATTAGAATGAATGATGAATTAAATTTGTGTGATAATTCACATGCTTGATCAATCGCTATGTCCCAGTCCTTATCACCGAAATAAAAAGTAGACTCACTTAGAATCTCAGTTGGTAATTCATAATATGAAAATTCTAACATCTTCTTCTTCCCAAAATGTGCACTTGCTTCTTCTGGCAGAAAGCTTATATTTTCTTTGAAATATGGAGAGAGTGAACAAAGATGTATGGCCTTATATTTATTATATTGACTTGAAATAAGTGTAATATATGCCCCCATAGAAAAACCGATAATAATAGTCTCCTCAATAGAAATTGAATTATTCACCATGAATATAGTGAGTCCTTCAACCCACATATTAACAGACTTATTCCATTCTGGAACATAAAACTTTATACTAATATCACTCGAACTTTGTATATTCTTTTTTAATTTTTTATATACGGCTTCGGTACCTCTTTCACCAAAACCAGGAATGATAATGATATTCGAAATCATATTATGAATTATTGTTCTCTGGCCATTCTTCTATCATCAGGATCTTTTCTTTTTCTATTTCTGACCATATCTCCTCTGTGATGAATGGCATAAAGGGATGCAATATCTTCAGAATACTTCTATGAGCATGGAGGAGGAATTGGATACGAGATATCCTATCGGCTTCATTTGTACCCGCCAGTACCGCTTTGCTCTCTTCTATGATCTTGTCTGCGAACTCATGCCATACATAATGATAGAGCTTCTCTGCGACGAGATAAAACTTATATTCATCCATTTCCTTTGTAATCTCGACTATTAGACTATTTAGTTTCTCCATATGAGCTCTATCCCCTTCTGACCATGCAGAATATGATGGGTCGTATGCAGTCATTTCTGCACTCGTGAGAATGAAACGAGTAATATTCCAAAGTTTATTTGCAAAGTTTTTATATGCCTTTACTTTATCCTCTCCAACCTTGGAGTCATTACCCGGACCAACAGCCACGACGAGAGACATGCGCACAGCATCAGCTCCATATTTTACTATAAGATCCACGGGGTCAATATTAGTACCAATAGATTTACTAATCTTGCGACCTTGCGCATCACGAACAAGTCCATGCAGATAGACAGTATTGAAAGGAACCTCACCGAGGAGATAAGTGCTCATGAGTATCATGCGAGCAACCCAGAAGAAAAGGATATCGGAGCCAGTCTCTAGTATAGTATTCGGATGGTAGTGGCGGTTCTTCGCAAACTCTTTTTCATCTGGCCAACCGAGAGTGGAAAATGTCCATAGTCCTGATGAGAACCATGTATCGAGAGTATCTTCATCCTGTTTCCAGTCATCACCAGTTGGAGCTTCTACTCCACAATATATTTCTTCACTACCCTTTTCACCCCTATACCATACCGGCACTCTATGACCATACCAGATCTGACGCGATATACACCAGTCGCGGAGATTTTCTATCCAGTTGAAATATATTTTCTCGAAACGATCGGGAATGATCTTGGTCTCCCCACTCGACACAGCAGAGATCATGAGCTTCTTCAGCGTAGTGATTTCCCCTTTCTGTTCAAATTCTTTATTCACTGCTACAAACCACTGAAGTTTCGGCAAAGGTTCTACAATGCCACCAGTACGTTCTGCTGTAGCAACATTCTGTTCAATATCTTCCTCTTTTTCGAGAAGATTCTCTCTCTTCAGCCATTCGACGACCGCTTCGCGTGCTTCTGTGCTCTTTTTTTCAATTATTTCTTCTCCACCCGCCATCATTTTCCCATGTTCATTAATAACTTGCTTGAGAGGCAGTCCGTGTCGCTGTCCAATTTCCCAATCGATAGCGCTATGGGCTGGCGTAACTCCGAGAGCGCCTGTACCAAAATCCTTCTCTACAGCTTCATCTGCGATCACACGGAGGTGTATTGGTTCGCCAGCGAAAACAGCATCGTATTCTTTACCAATAAAATCTTTGTAACGTATATCATCTGGATGAACAGCAATAGCTGTGTCACCGAGCTTGGTCTCTGGACGTGAAGTTGAAATAGAAATAGGAATATCCTTGCTGTATCTAAAAGTATATAGTTTACTCTTGCGAGGTTCATAGACGATCTCATCATCAGATATAGTAGTCTGCCCTTTTGGATCCCAATTTACTACACGATATCCTCTGTATATGAGACCATCTTCATACATTTTCTTGAAGACCGTCCTCACAGCTAGGTTGCGTTTGTCATCAAGGGTAAATGCTTCGCGAGACCAATCTATAGAAGCCCCCATCTTCTTCACTTGATTGACTATTGTGTCATGACTTTCTCTAGCAAATGCATCGATACGCTTGAGAAGTTCTTCACGACCGAGATCATGGCGACTCTTCCCTTCTTTTTTCTGAATTTCCTTTTCTACTTTTGATTGTGTTGCAATAGCGGCATGATCCGTACCTGGAATCCAGAGAGTCTTTTTGCCTTGCATACGAGCATAGCGCACCATGATATCCTCGATAGCGAGCATAAGAGCGCTACCCATATGTAGATTACCTGTCACATTTGGTGGAGGAAGGACAATAGAAAACGGTTCCTTATGTCGAGAAGGTAAATTATCCGGATTGAAATAACCGCTCTTATTCCAAAGATCCATTATTCTGCTTTCTGTCTCCTCTGGGTTGTAAGGTTTGAGAAACTTATCGTTCATAGGTTAAAACATGGGTAATATCTTAGTCATAAAGAGTGTGCTTTAAGGTAAAAATTGACTCGATGTGGATAGTATAGCACCTTGAGACCGACAGCTCAATTTATCTATGAAATATGATAATATAGTCGCAGAAATGCACAAACTCTAGAAAGGAGGTAAATATGCATCTTTCTGGTTGGGAAAAAAATCCCAAAAAACTGAGACAGTGGTTGGAACCATTTGTCGGCTGTCAGTGTCAGATCAGGTCGCCTGTTAGTCAGGAAATCTATCGAGGAGCAGTCAAGGCGATTCAATTCACAGATATAGTGAAGAAGCTCAATATCACATTCGATTGGCTTTGCGTTCACCGTTCTATTATGGATGACTGGGGCATCAAACAGAATGAATGGTCACTCGTTCCGAGACTTCTACCCCGTCTGCACTCCATCGAATTTGACTACGATAAGTTCTACTATCAATCTGTGAAAGAACGTCTGAAGCTCATAGGCGTCAATCCGCAGGAAATCTGCCGATTCTTCAAACTCACCGATCCCACAACAGTCTTCGTGAAAGGCGAGGAATATGCTCCTCATCCACAGATAAACAAGGTGATAGCATTCGACCTCGTCGATTCGGATCCGCTCGAATTAAAGAATGGAACACACTAATCCTCACTATGCGCACGCGCGGTGAGGATTATCTTTTATCTATTTCTTTGCAAAGCCTTCAAGCGCTTTCAGTATTTCAACTGGCACCATATATACCACAGTATTGCTTTGATCTGATGACATATCGTTTATCGATTGAAGTGTTCTCAAATGAAGTGCGCCTGGGGTCTTGGCGAGCATTTCTGCAGCTTTTGCAATATTTTCAGAAGCCGCAAGTTCTCCTTCTGAGTTGATGATGATAGCGCGCTTTTCACGCTCTGCTTCTGCTTGCTTACCTATAGTTCTTTCCATCTCTGCCGCGAGACTGACATCCTTGAGCTCCACATTTTGCACCTTTAGTCCCCATGCACCTGTTTCTTTGTCCACTATTTCTCTGATTCTGTCTGCGATCTTGTCTCGACTTGAAAGCAATTCATCAAGCGTCACTTCACCGACAATATTTCTCATAGTTGTCTGCGCATACTGTGATATAGCGTATCTGAAATCTTCAACTTCTATGATTGCCTTATTCGCATCACTCACTTTGTAATAAATAACAGCATTGACTCGGACAGAGACATTGTCTCTAGTGATAGCGCTCTGATCTGGCACATCTACGGCCTTTGTTCTCACATCTACTCTTTGGAAACCTTGTATAATAGGCCAGACAATTCTCCAACCTGGTTCCATAATACCTGTGAATTTACCGAGAGTAAATCTCACACCTCTTTCATATTGATTGATCTGACGGACGCTGATCAATACCAGAATAACTGCAATAACTATGAGTGTAGTAAACATATTTATAAAAAATTAAAGGTAATGATTAGTTTATATCATTAAAACTTGTATAATGCAATATTAGTATTATGCGGATATTTTTTATTCTTCTTTTTTCTTATCCCACTCTCCTTGGAACCATTCGAACCATTTCTTTTTTTCTTCCTCGGTATGATTTGTTGTCATCATATCTCGCATAGGTTTATGAATATCATCCGTACTACTAGCGATATGCTTGCCACATTGACCAGCAACATCCATGATTTCTCCTCCTGAAAACACCATATCGCATCCTCCTTCACCGTTCATAATCTCTTTGCATGTAAATTTTTTCATGGATGTATTATAGCAGATATATATTCTACTGTGTATTTTTGGTAACCCTACAGGGAATCGGTCACAGGTTCTCGCGTGCTCGCTCGACCTGCGACCCCGACTCGCTCGCCTTCGCTCGCTCCGTCTTTCTCATCTCCTGTAGTG
>CAZAEF010000032.1:0-6102 GCA_964484315.1 uncultured Candidatus Saccharibacteria bacterium
AACATATATGTATATTATTTATTTTCTTTGAGTAAATTGATCGACTTTGTCACTATCGGGAAAATATCATTGTAGAAATTGAGTTCGAGAATGTCGGCGAGCTTGAACCACTTCGCATCATCGAGACCGGGTTTGTCTGCGAGAGTGATAGTTCCGAACTTCGCCTCAGCGAGGAAATAGTGTACTTGTTTGCGAAGCTTACCGAGCTCAGGATCACTCGCAATATATTCGTTATTACCCAAATCCTCCTTTATCACTACATCTAGCCCCATTTCTTCCTTTACTTTAGCCACAGTACCTTCTCGAACATCGACTCCAGCAGGGATTTTTCCTTTAGAAAGAGTCCAATGGCCGAATATATCATGAACAAAAGCTAGGAGAATTTCACCCTCATGTCTAGCATATACTACAGCTCCACCGAGGTTCTGCACAGGCATTTGATCATATGGTATATCCTCTATTCGTTTTTTCTTCTTTATAGCTACGGCATCTTTGCCAGGCTCACCAAGCTCTTTATATACAGATCCAAGAACACCGTTGATGAATTTTCCACTATTCTCTCCACCATATGTTTTGGCTAGTTCTATCGCTTCATTGATCGCTACTTTCGCAGGGACTTCATCTCGATTGGAGAAAAGTAATTCGAAAAGACCGATACGGAGAATGTTACGATCTATCACAGATATTTTGTCTATCGGCCAATCAGGAGCGGCTTTTTCGATAATACGATCCAGATCCGGACGTTTCGCTAGAACATTGTCTATGAGATTTTCGACAAAGGAAACATCGCCCATTCCAGGAGCGAACTCTTTTTCATTACGAGAGATTATGGCTTTTACTTCCTTGTCAGCCTGACCCCGAAAGTCCCACTCGAAGAGTGATTGGAGTACTACTGATCTTGAGAGGTGTCTATTTGCCATATTTTTTGAAGAACTTTTCCTACTTAACTTACTCGAACATTTGTCATATTATCTTTTTGTTTGCGCTGTCTCTTTTGATTTCTGCTTCGCCGCTTTCTTTGCTATGAGAGCTGTCATATCGACTATTTTTCTACCTCGGTATGTGCCACAGATAGTACAGAGTGTGTGACGGAGGTGCATACTTGCACAGTTAGGACATTTGGAAAGTCTCACATCATCGAGGGCATGATGTGATCTTCGATTATCTCGGTGGGCCCGAGTGGCTCGCATTCGATTTACCATAGTAGCTATAGATTACCTCATAAGTGCTTTTTGTGCAAGAGTATGAGTCCTTATTTGATAAAAGTCCGTCTGTGTATAGGACAAAGCCCATGCCTAGCAATCGCTTCATAATGCCTCGCTGTTCCATACCCTTTATGTACATCGAAACCATATTCTGGGTATTCGAGAGCCAACTTCCTCATTAACCTATCCCTTTCAACCTTGGCGCATATAGACGCTAGAGCAATAACCGATTCCTTTGCGTCTCCTTTTATAATAGTTTCCTGATCGGCATACTTTAACGGAGCTTTGAGACCACCATCTAGGAGAACTCTGCATTCATCTGCTTCCATATTTAAATTTTCGATAGAATTCTCAAGGCAATGTCTAATCGCATATGATATTCCCTGCTCGTCTATTACTTTTTCATTTTGAAATGAGACCGAGAAATCCACATGGCCAGCTTTTTTGATTTCTAGAATTTTCTCACACCATTCTTCCCTCTTTTTCTCTGATAATTGTTTCGATTCTTTTACACCATCGAAAAGTCTCTCTGCAGTAGGTGTAAGAAAAATGAAAGCTCCTACCGCTACAGGACCTGCTATAGGTCCACGACCGACTTCATCGATGCCGATAAGGAATTTGAAAGAAGTATGATTGGAGGATTTTCTGCGTGGGTCTGATAGGTACATGGAAAAATTATAACATGTAAAAATATCAGCATTTGTTATATGTTGACAGATGTAGAAAGATGTACTAGTATTTTGATAAATTACCGTCACATGTATGTGAGGTAGAGCACAAAAAAAACATCATACGCCCCAAAAGATATGGAAGCTGATTTATATCAAAAGTTCCTGTCCCGCCTGAGTGCAGTCTTGAATGGTACGACGAACTATTCAGAGAATTACCAACCATCGGATCAATATGATCCCCAGCAACATGAATATGTGGCTTCACTCACAGATCCTGTCACAAAAGAGTTATACAAATATTCGAGCTGGCTTGCTGATGAAAGTCGTTCGCTCCGTTTACCCACAATTGGCACTGATTACTGTACTGAAGATCAAAGAATGGTGTCATTGGTCCTCGCAAGACAATCCGACACGGTTATGCAACTCTTCTGGGAATCACTCCGATCGGTAATGCTCGAAGGTGAAACTCTCGAGTCAGAGAATTACTTTGTCAGTACTGGTTGGATCGTATGCAGTTACAAAAAGGTTCCTATCAAAGAGGTCCCCATGGAGGGCGCACCTTCGATATTAGATTTGTGGTTCCCCAACGAGTAAGACATGAAACCAAAAGAAGTTCTTCGTCTGCACTCGAGATGAAGACTGGGTGATCGCATATCATAAGTCTTGACCGAATTAAACCCAAACAAAAATACGAAAACCCCGCATTGCATGTCGCAAAACGGGGCTTTTTTATTTACAAGAACCTACACACAACTTATAAAAATAAAAGATTGCGATCGATATCTAGTTCATCATCCGAGGACGCAGGCGTTGATGCAAGATGCACCAACTTTTTTCCGTATTTGTGTTCCAGCTCGTCTATCTTAAGGTGTACTTCCTCGAATTTCCCTGCTCTCGCACCTTCGCCGAAGAGGTCTTCTTGCAATGCCTTCCTTGGTGTGAGTCCATGAAGTCCGACACCAGCAGTGCGGTAAAGCAGACCTTTCACATGCATGGCCTCAAATTCTCTTCGTGCGCTAGAAAGAAGTATTTCGGGAGAATTTGTGGGAAATGGAAGCTTGACCTCGCGGGTGATATAGTGGAAGTCGCGGGTCTTCAGGAAAATAGAGACGCTCTTTGGAATGAGTCCGTAGTGACGCGCTTTCCCACAGGCATCCTCCATGTGTTTGGAAATTTGAGAAAAAAGAAAAGTTTTGTTATTCGTTGATGGATGAAATATCCGAGTCTTCTGGATCGAGGAATAGAGGGTTTTCTGCTTGGGGTCGAGCTCCATGACGGATGTACCATTGAGTTCACTCCAGATCATTCTGTACGGCTTCTCGAGTTCGGAATCTACCCACTCACGTGGTCGCAGGGCAAAATCCCCCGCCGTCTTTATCCCCATTTTCTTGAGTCGTGCTGATGTTTGTCCGCCAATACCCCAGACTTTTTCTATGGGAACTTCGCGGAGAAATTCGGGGGCGGTTTCGCTCGTAATAATGATGAGACCATTCGGCTTCTGCCATTTCGAAGCAACCTTGGCGAGACATTTCGTCGGAGCAACTCCTACCGATATGGAGAGATCGAGCTCTCTTGTGACTTCATGCTTTATCCTCTCCGCAATTTCCCTGTACGACATCTTGAGCGGTCTGTCGAGACCAGTGAGTTCGGCGAAGCATTCGTCGATACTGTACTCCTCGACATCATCTGCATATCTTCTAACAATATCAATCATAAGGCTAGAGTAGTGGACATATGCCGAATAATCACCAGGCATGACGATGACCTGTGGAAACTTCTGGCGGAGTTGGAAGATCGGCATACCACGCGGAATGCCCATGGCTTTGGCTTCGTAGCTCGCAGCCGTGACGATGCCCCGATCAGAGCCGGTGACCACGGGCAAACCGCGAAGGGCAGGATTTTTTGCAACCTCAACAGAGACAAAGAATGCGTCACCATCTAGATGAAAGATGTAGCGAGATTTTGAATTAAGATTTTGGAATGAGGAAAAGCTTGAATATCAATTATATCATCATTTTATTATCACCGCCGGCTGGATCGTGGGATACGATAAGATGACACATAAAACCGTCCCGATACTGTCGGGAGATGTGTACATCCCTAAAGGCGTGTGTATTCCAGATGAATGAGACTGAAAATCAAAGTGCCCCGATTCGTATCACATACGAATCGGGGCTTCTTCACATCCTCTACTTATTCTCCTTCACTACTTTGACAAAAGGCATTTCCAGACCGTAAGTTACGGTGCGTTTCTCATGGTGTCCAGAATCCTTGTACCCATGTTTTCTGTAAAATGATAGGGCATGTTCATTGTACGCCACCACCATAGCGATGATATTACTTCCTTTTCCAAACCAAGAATGGCTCTGTAGAAGCAATAGCGTGCCAATCCCCCTTCTCTGATAATCTGGATCCACATAGAGGAAATAAATGAGATGATTCTTGAGGTCGTATTTGTAGCGAATCATGCATAATCCCACTACTTTCTCTTCAATAGTAGCCACAAAGGTGACTCCACGTGTCCGATTTATCATAATCCTCTCTCTCCACACGTCCCTCTGAGGATCATTTAACATATTGATTTCACGAAGTACTTCAGTCGTGAGACCAATATCAGGATTTACATAGTTATTTATCCAGCATGCTCGACGAATTTTGATCATAGGTTCGATGTCCATAAAGCATGCTTCACGGATCAAGATTGTATTGTCTGAAACAAAGTTCATATTAGTTCCTTCATTATGGATTAGTTGTATCTACGATATGTAATACCATATATATTATGATTCCACAAGAGTATGCTTGACTGCATCAGATTCATATACTATTATCCAGATAAACCGCATAGGCACAACCGCCTACGCACAGCACAAGCAAATACGAAAATGAGCATACAAATAGATCAAGATCTACGAATGTATCAATCATTCATGGATGAACTAAAGGAGATATTCTCTGGGAAGACCGCTAATTCCTTGGGGATGAGACCTGTTGAAGCCTTCAATCCAGAACACCACGTGTACATCGGAGTTATCACCGATCATGTTACGAAGGAACTCTTCGCCTGCATGCGAGAGCTTGGCGATCTGAACATCGACCTAGCATCTGTCGAATACAATAATCAAAACATAGCTATCTGTCATTCACTCATAGTCGAACAGATCAGTGAAGTAACAAAAATCATCGCCAGACTCTTCTGGATCTCGGCAAAAGGCGCCGTCCCAGAATGTCAGGTGCTCGACAAAAAATTCTTCGTATGTACTCAGGGCGAAGACTGGATCATCGCATATCACAAGTCCTAACACTCAGTTCAAAGTTTCTCTACTCAACCTACCCTTATCAATTCTGCGCAAATCCATCATGGACTGTGCAGTTTTTAATTGTTTCCTTAATTCTCTCCAGTTTGGCATAGTCCTTTCAACAAGATTCCAGAATTTTCTCGAATGGTTGAACTCTCCTAGATGACAAAGTTCATGTACAATAATGTAGTCTGCGAGTTCTGGTGGTAATAGCACTATGCGATAGTTGAAGCTCAAATTTCCTTTTCGTGAGCATGAACCCCAGCGGGAAGATTGGTTGCGGACTGAGATTTTATTATATGAGAAATTATATATGGAGTTGAAATAGAAGAGACGTGTTTGAACAAGCTCGAGAGCCTTAGTTTTGTGAGTTATAAAATCAGAATATGATTTTTTCTTTACTCTTTTTACTTTGTATACCCTCCTTCTAACTTTATAGACAACACGTCTCATGCCACGCTTTATTTCAAAAATCTTCCACATCACTACTTAGCCTTACATATGTATCCACTGGGTATTACCTTCACCTCTGACATTACTCCTGTACTATCGGCGCACCAAATCATATCTCCAGGCATAATGACTGATATCATCCATGCATCATTTTTAGCACGACAGGTCAGATTACTAGAACCAACTATATCAGTGATCGAAGTTAATGTTTGTGAATTCGATAGACTATTCTTTTCAGTCGTAGAAGTCTTACATACATCACTATATGAACTTTTTTTATCGTAAATCAGTTCACTTTGAGCACGTATATTAGACAGGTTTGCCTTAATGTAAGCTTGTTGACCTTTTAGTCGAGCACTAGCTATCATGTATGATCCACTTTGTTTTACTTTGACCTCATCGATTGTTATTGTGTCTAATATATAATTTATGTTGTTAAGTACAATCTCATCAGTATTTGATGCAACCTTAATC
>CAZAEF010000033.1:0-6066 GCA_964484315.1 uncultured Candidatus Saccharibacteria bacterium
GTCTTAACAGTATATAAAAAAGTTCAAGTCCGACAAAAAAGAGCTGGTCAGGCTCTTTGGAATTAACGACCTAGTTTTTAGTTGTCCCGGATGAGGAAAAATTTCCCGTCCATTGAATAATGACGATCATCCTTACGTTCCTCTTCATTAAGCTCCCATCCTCGTTCCTCTCCACGGACGAATACATTGCAGGGTTCCCTATGCTCTGGATGGGAACAATTTTCCCCAGACCACCATTCCTGAACCGGCTCTCCACCGAGAGCGTATACACTCATTGTCGGGTGTACGATTTCATGAAATGGCGACTGCTCAAAGAATGCGATCAGATCCCACGGATCAGCCAGGATATGATTGCTCTGCCGAGCCTGAATCACCAGGACAGATTTGGAACAAGGTCTGGTAACTTGCGCCAACCTTAATTTTCGTTTGTGGTTCCGTTCGGTTGAAGAGAATAATTCACCATAATGGTGCGTTTCGGGATACATTCGCGATTCAATAAAGGTCTTGCTGAAAACACCACGCTTCTGAAGCTCTTGGGCGTAAACACAAAAATCCTTCTTGACCCTAGTTGTGATTGGATAGGTTCGTTCTCCAACCGTATAGTTCACCTCTTCGACGTCAAATGTACTCGTGGGTGCACCCTCGATAATTCTTTGAAGCTTTGTACAAACTTCTTGAACATTGAGAGTTCCTTCAAGAACCCGGCGCTGAATTTCCCATTGCTTTCGGGACAGTTGTCCCAAAGTACCGTCGGCGACAATGTGTTTTGTCATATGACAGACTTCCTGTAGTTCTCCGTCTCATAGTGTACTCGACAAGCGAGCATGTGGTTACATGCATTTTTCGCATCCTCATGGAAAGAACCTACTATGCGATTATTGCATTAAAGTATATACTTGTCAACTTTTGGGACACATCTTCGTTGAATAACAAAAAAGCCCAACATTTCTGTGGGGCTTGGGGTGAATTGATCATAAGGGCGTCGTAACACTCTTCTTTTGAAGCGCAACGTAGGCGATAGAAACACAGAGTAGTGTTGTCATGCCGTAGTAAAACCTATCGGCGATCGTCCATTCTTTTCCAGCGAGGAATGAGAGAAAGTTCACGAGGGTGTAACCCAAGTAAATCCATCCTGTGTTCACATCAGGTTCTTTTCGAGACTCCACATACTGTGGAATTCCAGAAAGACAGACTGCGAGTGTGCTGGCAATGGTGGCAAGTTTTGGACCACTGGCAAGCCAGAGGAAGATACAAATAAAAACGAGACTAACTGTCGCTGATTCTATCCAAGTCCACCTGAACTGTTTTTTGTAGATGAGTAAAACTGCGACTATAGTGCCACCACTTATGTAGCACGCGAGTAGTGTCCAGTTATCACCTTTTTGGGCAATTATGCTACCGAGTGCGATCACATCGAGGAGAACCCAGAGCATCCATGTGGCAAAGCTTTGTTTGATCTGATTCTTGAAGATACCGATCAAGAGTGGGGCATAAAGCACGAAGGCTATTATTCCCGCAGTCCAAGATAATATAATTTTCACCGAATAATCCTTTGTTGAGGGTTAAAAAGAGCTGAATAAAAATAACATTACACACATTATTGACTCTTGTCAAGTTAATCAGATTTATGAAAAGAAAAACCCTATTTCTAGGGCCTTTCCTTTTTCTATGTAATTATAAACTATGTATTCTCTATCTCATTAGTATCCTTCCGCTTCCCTCTCTTCTCTTGTTGGCTGAACTGCCTCCATCATCTTCTGCTTCGGTGATCCCTTAAATCCTGTTCCAGCTGGAATAAGTCGTCCGATGATGATGTTCTCCATAAGTCCTACGAGGTCGTCTTCACTTCCGCGAATCGCAGAGTTGATGAGTACTCGAGTCGTATGCTGGAAAGACGCTGCTGAGAGGAAGCTCTTTCGTGATAGCGATACATCGGCAATACCCATAGCCACAGGTTCTGCTTTTGCAGGTGTTCCACCAGCTTGTTTTGCCTTCGCATTCTCTTCTTGCAACTGCACTTCATCTACTATCATTCCCTCAGTGAGATTCGTATCTCCTCCGAGAGTTACTTTTCTGCGTGAGAACATCTGCTTCACGATAATCTCGATATGTTTACGAGCCACAGTTTCTCCCTGAAGTTCATATATTTTACCAACTTCACTGATCACATAGTCCTTTGCTCTTTCCTGACCACCGTACTGAAAGACCTCGTCAATATCAGCAGATCCGTCAGTGAGAAGATCACCCTTCTTGATCTTATCGCCAACCTTCACGAGAGGTACACGCTTGTAATTGAATATGTATTCGATTGCCCCATCCATTTCACCGGTCTTACCACCAGCTTTTTTGACCTTTGGTCTGTCTTCTAGATCTGGAATAACCTTGATCACCTTTTCTTTGACCATATCTTTTATTTCGGACACTACTCCGCTTACACTAGCGACAACTGCAGGATTCTTCGGTCGGCGCTTCTCGAATACTTCCTCGACTCTAGGGAGACCCATAGTTATATCTCCACCAACAGAGGCTGTACCTCCAGCGTGGAATGTACGCATAGTGAGCTGTGTTCCAGGTTCTCCGATCGCTTGTCCTGCTATAGTTCCTACAGCTTCACCGATCTCGACTAGCTTATTGCGTCCGAGGTCAATACCATAACATTGAGCACAGACACCTTTGATACTTCGACATGAGAGTGGTGAACGAACTTTCACAGAATTCACATGAGCCTCCTCAACCTTGAGTGCATCTTGCTTTGTAAGAAGATGACCTTTTTTGAAGATAACTTTATCATCTTCACCAATGATATCTTCTACAATGACTCGTCCTCGAATATTTTTTGATAATGGGATTTCAATTCCGGATGCTGTCTGTTTTTGTATAGTTATGAATTCTTTTGTACCACAATCTTCCTCATTGACCATGACGTCCTGAGCGACGACGAAGAGCTTGCGAGTGAGATATCCCGCCTTCGCAGTGTTAAGTGCCGTATCTGTAAGACCTTTTCTTGATCCGTGAGTAGTGATGAAATATTCTACTGGTGTAAGTCCCTCTTTCGAACATGATAGAATTGGGAATTCTATTGTTCCAGTCGTGGATGAGATCAATCCTTTCATACCAGCCATCTGAGTAATCTGAGCGATAGATCCTCGTGCTCCAGATGTGAACATATCGTGCACAGATCCCATCTTATTGAGTGCGCCTGGGATGAGTTTCTCCACATCATTCTTTGCTTTGTGCCAGATCTCTATATTCTTGCGAAGTCTCTCTTCTTCTGTGAGGAGTCCTTCACTGAACTGTTGCATGATAAGGTCTGATTGCGCCTTTGATTTTGCAATAACATCATGCTTACCCTTTGGAACAACGACATCGTCGATTCCCCATGTAGTACCAGAGTGAGTTGTGTATTTGAATCCGAATGTCTTTATCTTGTCGAGAATCGGCGGAATAATGCTCATGTCATAGTTGCTGATGAAGTCATCGACGAGAACATTGAGTCTCTTTCTATCAATCTCTTTATTCACATAAGGATAATTTTCTGGAAGAAGTTCGTTGAAAAGGATTCGACCTACGGTAGTTTCGAAGAGTTTGCCTTCGAACTGAGCAAATTTCGGAGTATTTGGCGGAAAGACTTTTATCTTTGCTCTATATGTTATAGCTCCGAAGCTCTGCGCAGTAATAGCCGCTGTAGGATCTTCGAAAATTTTACCCTCTCCTGTGTCACCCTCAACATTTTTGGTAATCCAAAAACATCCTAGGATAATATCTAGTGGGTTCGAAGCTACTGTAGGATCTCCTGATCCAGGCTTCAAGATATTCTTGTCAGATGCCATGATCTCCTTTGCCTCGAGTTGAGCCTCTACTCCGAGTGGAACATGGACAGCCATCTGGTCTCCGTCGAAGTCGGCGTTGAAAGCGCGACATACGAGTGGGTGAACCTGAATAGCATTGCCTTCAATGAGTATAGGTTGGAAGGCTTGTATACCGAGGCGGTGAAGTGTCGGTGCTCGGTTGAGAAGCACATACTTACCCTTGATCACTTCTTCGAGGATTTCCCAGACTTCCTTTGCGCCTTCATCTATGAGTCGTCCTGCTCCGCGTATATTGTAAGCGAGTTCACGCTTCAATAATCCAGAGATGACAAATGGTCGGAATAGTTCTAGAGCCATATGCTTCGGAAGTCCACACTGGTCGAGAGCGAGACTAGGTCCGACAACGATCACAGATCGTCCAGAGTAATCAACACGCTTACCTAGGAGGTTTAATCGGAAGAGCCCTCGTTTGCTCTTGAGGTTATCTGAGAGAGACTTGAGGGCGCGCTTCTGAGCCTGTATAGCTGCTGCGCCTGTAGCGCTACCATGTCGGATAGAGTTATCTATGAGAGCATCAACTGCTTCCTGTAGAATACGCTTCTCATTTCGGAGAATAACCTCTGGAGCATTGATTTCTTTCAGTTTGAGAAGTCGATTATTGCGGTTGATAACACGACGATAAAGGTCGTTAATATCAGAAGTAGCATATCTTCCTCCATCGAGAGCGACCATAGGTCGGAGAGCAGGTGGGATAACAGGAATACGAGTGAGGAACATCCACTCTGGTCGACTTCCTGACTTTATCATCGCTTTTATAAGAGAGAGACGCTTAGAAAGTTTTTCTCTTTCAAGAGTTCCAGCTTGCTGTAGTTCTTTCTCAAGTTGCTCATTCAACTTCTTCATATCTGTTTTCTTGAGTATTTCGAAAATAGCCTCTGCTCCTATGCCAGCCTCGAATATCGATCCGTATTTCATGGAATACTTGTGATACTGAACTTCATCCATTACGAAACCAGGGTCGAGACTTTCTATCTCCTTTCTAGCGTTCATGACCAATTCTTTGAGCGCCTCTTTTGTCTTGTCATCCTGAGCGGCTTTAACTTTTGTCTTAAATTCTGAGTCGAGTTCCTTGAGGAATTTCTGCTTTTCTTCGTCGAATACCTTCGTGACGATATATCCAGCAAAATATACAACTTTTTCTAGATCTCCAGTAGACATTCCCATGATGAGACCGATGCGAGATGGCATAGAACGGAGGAACCAGATATGCGATACAGGGGTTGCGAGTTCTATATGACCCATGCGTTCGCGTCGAACTATAGAGCGAGTGATTTCCACTCCACATTTTTCACAGACAATTCCCTTGTATCGAATACCGCGATATTTACCGCAGTAACATTCGAAGTCTCGATCAGGGCCGAATATTTTCTCATCGAAGAGTCCGCTCTTCTCAGATCGCTGAGTTCGATAGTTGATAGTCTCAGGCTTGGTGATCTCACCAAAAGACCATTCGAGGATTTTTTCAGGAGAAGCCACACCGAGCTTCACGGCATCAAAATCAATCGGTTCAATATGTTTTTTTGTGTTTATTGGTTGCATATATTTTTTGTTAATGATTTTGATTATTATTCCCCATCCGTCTCAGGAGCATTCTTCTTTATAAGCTCCACATCTAGCGCAAGTCCCTTCAAGCTTTTCAAGAGCACATTGAATGACGCTGGTAGGTTCGGCTGGCGGAGTCGCTCACCCTTCACGATAGAGTCGAAGGCTTGTGATCGTCCTTGGATATCATCAGACTTAATAGTTAAAATCTCGCGGAGTGTGTACGCTGCCCCATGTCCAAGCAATGCCCAGACTTCCATCTCTCCAAATCTCTGTCCTCCACCCTGTGCTTTTCCTCCGAGTGGCTGTTGTGTAATGAGAGAGTAAGGACCGATAGAACGCATATGGATCTTGTCTTCCACCATGTGGTGAAGCTTGAGAATATACATGTATCCGACTGCAACCGGTTGGTCAAAGTATTCTCCAGTTCGTCCATCGCGGAGTTTCATTTTTCCACTAGCATCAAAGCCCGCCTTCACTAGCTCCTCCTTGATTTCAACATCTGTAGCACCTGCAAAAGGTGGAACTATAGCTTGATAGTTGAGAGTATTCGCAGCGAGACCGAGGTGAAGCTCGAGAATTTGTCCTAGGTTCATACGAGAAGGCACTCCGAGTGGTGTGAGGATAACATCTACAGGCTTACCATCCTCCATAT
>CAZAEF010000034.1:0-5993 GCA_964484315.1 uncultured Candidatus Saccharibacteria bacterium
TTGAGCCATGTTATCCACATATTCTCCAACAATCCCCTCCACCTCCTCCGCACTAGTCGTCTCCATCAATCGCACACGCAATTCCTTTGCCCCATCCCAGCCAGAGACATAAGCCTTGAAATGTTTCTTCATAAAAGCAAAACTTTTGACACTACCCAGATATTTCTCAAAAAGTTTAGTATGTTCGAGCATAACTCCCAATCTTTCTTTTACAGAAATATCTGAAACGATCTTGCCTGAGAACAACCATGGATTACCGAATATTCCCCTCCCTATCATTACTCCATCACAACCACTCTCTTGCGCCTTAATCTTCGCATCTGCTATCGAAGCAACATCACCATTACCGATAATCAATGTCTCCGGACTGACTTCATCTCGCAGAGCGACGATCTCTTTCATGAGATCCCAATGTGCAGGGACATCTGACATTTCCTTGCGAGTACGGAGATGGATAGTGAGAGCAGAGAGATGTTGTTCTAGGAGAAAGCGTATCCATGTATCGATCTCGATCTTATTGTATCCAATTCTAGTTTTCACAGAGACTGGCAATCCGCTCTCTCGAGCAGATTCGATAACCTCTTTCGCGCTATCTTTATTTTTAATCATTGCGGCTCCTCCACCTTGTTTTTCTACAGATCGATCCGGGCATCCCATATTGATATCTATACCATCAAAACCCAGGTCTGCTATGAGTTTCCCTGCGTCGCGCATTTTATCTGCATGACCAGTGAATAGCTGGGCTATGATTGGACGCTCTGTGTTAGCATCATATTTGAGATCGTATAATAGATTCTCTCGACCAGGAGAAAGAAGTCCGTCTGCAGAGACGAACTCTGTCCACATCACATCAGGCTTGCCGTACTTGGCAATGACATGTCGAAAAGCTACATCTGTGACATTGGCCATAGGTGCGAGAACGAGGATTGGTTTGCCTTTTTTCTCTTTTTTTAATTGTGTCCAGAAATTAACCTTTGTATCTTTCCATTTCATATCTTCGATACTACCTTATATTCGTAGAGAATTAAAGGTATTAGAAATTATTTAAAAGCTTCGTTAATCACAGCTAGAACATCAGAGTCGCGTTGATTTCCACCGAGAAGGACAACAGAATAATGACGTTTCGGACTACCGAAAGAGAATAATGATGCAGTGGTGCGATTGGCCTCTGTGGTATATCCATTTTTTCCTCCTTCATAAGAAGCGAGACTGAGAAAATGTGTAGGATTTACCCATGTATGTGTGCGTATAGTCTTTTCTCGTGTAAGAGTAATATCAAAAATATCAGGTTCATGAATCTTGATCCATTTGAGGATAATAGATATGTCTCGCGCTGTGGATTTATTGTTGGCAGATAATCCAGATGGATCAGAAAAATATGTGCGATATGCGCCAATACTATTTACCCATGTATTCATTTCTTTTATAAAATCCTTGCGACCATAGCTCGCGCTGATCGCCTCTGCAACATCGTTACTAGAAACCATGAGGAGTGGATACAAGATTTCTTTGAGTTTGAAGGTTTCATCTAAGCGGAGTTTCCCACTATTACCTTCTGTTGCGAAGCTTGTGCGACCTATCTGGATAACATGATCTGGATCGAGAAGTTTCTTCGCGACAA
Organism: uncultured Candidatus Saccharibacteria bacterium; assembly: GCA_964484315.1. GTDB lineage: Bacteria > Patescibacteriota > Minisyncoccia > Phycocordibacterales > PALSA-1337 > CAIOGI01. The sequence goes on from CAZAEF010000034.1 coordinate 1,622, forward strand.
CAGCAGTGACAAGCTTGGTGATAGAAGCTATGGGCAAGAGTTGTTCAGCATTGTGCTCGAACACAACCACATCTCTATCTATATCTGTAACGCTATACGCTTTTGCAGATATCTTCGTCGTATTATTTTTCACGTTACTACCTTGATTATCCTGGCTTTCGATAGCAGAAGCTGGCAAGTTACCGAATATGCCAGAAATAGCATCAACATCATCCTCTGCAGAATAAGCGACACCCCGTGAGAGATGTGATATGAATGTTGGATCCTCCTCGTTTTCTATAACAATTTCAGATTTTATTGATGTGACTTTCGTGAAGAAATGTGAATCTATATAATTCACAAAAAGAATTCCTCCCAATGTTATGGCTACTCCAGAGACAATAGCAGTTATAATTGAAGAAATAAATTTCATTGACGAGAATAATATATCGTATTTCCGAAGTGAAGGTTGATATAATCAAAAGGTGCAGTACTTGTTGCTTTCATACTCTTTATTCCTCCATTCCGATCATTCTGCCAGAATGTAAGCAGATTCGAAAGCGAAGTGGTGAGCGGTGTCTTCGCATCAAAATATACAGTGGTACCTCCTTGGGTATACATCTCATACTCACCATCATCACCTATGAGCACGCCGAGGGGCAAGAGACCTCCTTTTATAGCCCCGTCGAGGAAAACTTGCAAATCCTTGAAAAGCCCTTCATCGATAAACCTTACACCTGTTACAATCTCCGCTCTATCAGTCGGAACATAATAACGCTTGTACTGATTCACCTGTGAAGTAGGTGTAGTAGAACCGACCAGTAGTGGTGCATAGACATAAGCATGCGCATCAGTATAGAAACAATTTTCATTGGTTGCTTTTTCTTCATGAAATCCTGAACATACAATAGCTACTGGACTGCGACTCTTAAGTGATAATATGATTGAGGAAAGACCGCCTCTTCGTACTTTTACACTTTCAATTTCCTTGAAATCATTCATAACTGCTTTCTTGATATCATCTTTAGGAAAGAACAATATATTGGAGCGTGGAATACTATATATGTACTTACCTTCGAGCAAACTCAATGATTTTTCTTGAATATCCTTGCGCAAAGAAGGTGTAAGATCATTATCACCTGTGATCATCACTGTATCGATCTGTAGAAAACTGATCCGAAGTACAGATACAAGAGCAGTAATTATTATACCGACACAGAATATGGAAATGATGATGAGACCGATCATCTTCTTCCGTCTTTTGTTTACATATTTAGAAGATTGAAGAGTTCGTGAACGCATAGATATATAAGCTATTGATTCGCACTAGGAACGATTATGCTTTTGCAATCCTATCTTTACCCATATATTTAGCAAGAACAGCAGGTATTCTAATCGAACCGTCTGCGAGCTGAAAATTCTCGACGAGAGATACTAGAATGCGAGGAGTTGGTATAGCAGTACAATTGAGTGAATGAGCGTAACGAAGTTTGCCTTCTACATCACGATAACGAATATTGAGACGACGCGTCTGAAAATCATGAAAATATGACGCGGATGAAATCTCTCGATACTTACCTTCTTTCGGCACCCATAGTTCAATGTCATATTTCTTGACCTGACCGAGACCGAGGTCGCCACCACAGTTGAGAACAGTATGATATGGCAAGCCGAGAGATTCTATGAATTCCTCAGTATTACGATTGAGCTCCTCATGAAACTCTACTGATGTGGCATGATTGGCTTCACAGAGGATAAGCTGTTCGAATTTATAGAATTCATGTACACGAATAAGACCCTTTACATCCTTGCTATGAGCACCGACCTCTCTACGATAACATGGTGAGAATCCTAGGTAACGCTTTGGTAAGTCTTTCATTTCCAGAACTTCTTCACTATGGAGAGACATGAGTGGTACCTCAGCCGTGCCAGAAAGAACATCACCATCTTGAGTAGAATAAAAATCTTCCACATCTCCAGGAAGATGAGCGGTGCCGTAGAGGGCGATCTTGCGAACGATCGCTGGAGCCATGATCGGTATGAAATTCTTCTGCTTGCCAGCGAAGAATTCTAAAGCATAATTCCAAATAGCGAATGATAATCGCGCTCCATCACCCATGAGGAAATATCCTCGGAAACCATGAACCTTGGCTCCACGCTCGAAGTCCACCATGCCTAGATGGGTCATAAGCTCAACATGATCCTTCGGTTCGAAATCAAACTTTGGTTTGTCACCCCATGTCTTTACTTCTTGATTCTGCTCATCTGTATCTCCATCTGGCACGGACATGTCTGGAATATTCGGTACCTGAAGCATAAGAGTCTGCCATTTCTTCATCACTTCTTTGAGTTTCTCTTCTTGTTCTTGGAGACCACTCTTCACATGTTTCATCGATTCTATGAGAACGGCTCTTTCTTCTGGACTAGCCTTGGTAATCTTGTCACTTACAGCATTTTGCTCTGCACGCTTCTTCTCTATACTAGTCATCAGTTCACGTCGTTCATCATCGAGATGGATAAGTTCGTCAAGATTGATATCCACATGCTTTTTCTTTGCGCCGAGAGAGACAATGTCTTTGTTTTCACGAATAAATTTGATATCTAACATGTGAATATAGTATCACATAATGATATACTTAATCCAGATTTGAACGCGGTCAACAAAAGAAATACCTGACATTATGATTATTCCATTTGTCCTGTGCGCATGCTTTTTCATCATCGGAATTGCATATGCTTCATTCGTAGAATGGGCACTGCATAAGTACGTCATGCACAAGCCTGTTAAAATCATCGGATTTACATTCGATTATCCGTTCCAAGCTCATGCTTGCGTCCATCACAACAAGTTCAAAGCTGACCAGAGCTATGAACTGCAGAATCATCCGAAAGAAGTTCGAATTCCAGACAAGCGCACCATACCGATGGCTTGGTGGAATGGCCCTGTGCTCGTATTCATAGCTTCATCGCCATTTATCCTATTCTGGCTATCCGGACTGACATGGATTCCATTCGTAGGAATAGGACTTAGTGTTGGGGTGTACTATGGGACGTATGAGTATATTCACTGGTGCATGCATCTGCCGAAGAATCGCTGGTTCGAGAGAACTGCGATATATAAGTGGATAAATGAACACCATCGCCTCCATCATGCCCATATGGGTAAGAACTTCAATGTAGTCTTGCCACTGGCAGACTTTTCTCTCGGAACACTCATACTAGAGTAGTGGTACTGAAGTAAAAGCTATTTACTTCATACAGTTTTTGTGGTATTCTTCCTTTGAACTTAACCCCAGGAGACTTATGCCAGCGCGAAAGTTGAAAATGGGCAATGAGGATTTCGAAAAGTATAAAATCGAAAAGAGAAGATTTGAACAAGGATCTATGCTTCCTGTCTCGGGATGGGAGGCGTCCGACTGTAGGAGGTATCTCTTGGGAGAAGACCCTGAGATGATGCTCTTCAGACCAAAAACGGTATTCGTCTTCAATGATCGAAAAAAGTAGGGGTTACACCCCGAACAAAAAACGCAATCACCCCTGTTAGTCTTCGGACAACAGGGGTTATTTCTTTATAATATTTAGCTATATCCCTAATATTTCCTTATCACACCCTTGACTACTGCAGCAACACGGAGATCATGCTCTGGATATATTGGTTTGTAATTGCGATTGGCAGGCTCGAGGTATATTGCCTTGCCCGGTTTCTTGCGGAGAAATTTCATAGTCCAACCACCATCGACTTCGGCGATGACAATGTCTCCATCTTTTGGTTCATTTTTTCTTTCAACAATGACTAGATCCCCTTCATGTATTCCCTCTTCGATCATAGAATCCCCTTTCACTCGCAAGACAAAAGTTTTGCTCGGATCTCCGACTAGGTATTCATCGAAACTTATAGTATCTAGTGCTACTTCATCTACTGATGAGGGTATACCAGCTTCGACGAGACCGAGGAGAGGGATTTCACCAGTGAGTTTATTCGGAATGAGTCGACCTTGAATATCCTTTGAAATAATTTTATCCGCAACCAGCTTGTTCACAAGCTTGTATACCGCATTTTTAGATTTGAAACCAAGCAGAGTCATGATCTCCTGATAACTTGGCATCCTCTTTTTATTTCTATAGAAAGAAATTATTTTATTGCGATATTCATTTATCATAGTGTTACATATATTATAGTATGGATTAGAATAATAATTACTACATGAGAAAGACTGATGCATACTGTGCGAGCCGACTCATAAGACCCTTTGGCCAAGCCTTCGAAAGACCAATCGATAATGTAGAAGGTCGATCGATAGAGCGGAGCTGTTCTCGAAGTGTCTTGTGACGCTTCGCAAGGGTCTTATACGATAACCCTTTTTCTATCTTCATATCTATCTCTGTATTCACC
>CAZAEF010000035.1:0-5132 GCA_964484315.1 uncultured Candidatus Saccharibacteria bacterium
CCCCGCGATTGCTCGAGAGGGTATTCTGTGTTGTGTGCTGTGTTAGACAGCGATAGGCGCTTTGATCGGAGGATGAGGATCGTAGCCCACGAGTGTGATGTCTTCACGGACGAAATCATCGATTTCTTTTACTTGAGAATTCAATGTAACTGTTGGCATCGGTTTTGGTATACGACCTAGTTGTTCCTTCACCTGATCGATATGGTTCTTGTAGATGTGAGTATCTCCACCAGTCCAGACGAATTCACCTGGAGTAAGTCCTGCAACCTGCGCCATCATGATCGTGAGGAGAGAATATGATGCAATGTTGAACGGAACACCGAGAAATGTATCACAACTTCTCTGATAGAGCTGAGCTGAGAGTTTTCCATTGGCGACGAAGAATTGGAAGAGACAGTGGCAAGGTGGAAGTCCAGATTTATCCATTTCCTCGATATCCGAAGGATTCCATGCGCTGACAATGATCCTTCTCGAATCTGGTTTTGTGCGAAGTAGCTTCACTGCTTCTGCGATCTGGTCGATGACTCGACCGTCAGGAGTTTTCCATTGTCTCCACTGATATCCATAGACAGGACCGAGATCGCCCCATTTCAGTGCGAACTCAGAGTCAGTCTTGATTGCCTCGATGAATTGCTTGATACCGATTTTCCATTCATCAGAAGACGATGGAGGAACAGGGAGGTTACTGGCTTTGAGGTAGGCCTTGTAAGGCCATTCATTCCAGATGTTTACTCCATGATCGACGAGATATTTGATATTGGTATCACCTCTCAAGAACCAGAGGAGCTCGTAGGTGATGGCATCGAAATTCACCTTCTTGGTTGTGAGTAAAGGAAAACCTTTTGTCAGATCGAACCTCATCTGTGTTCCGAAAAGACTCACGGTACCAGTACCTGTACGATCGGTCTTTTCTACCCCTCTGAAAAGAATCTTTTCCAAGAGAGAGGCGTATTCTGTGTCTGCGTGGTATTCATCGTTCATAAGTTTAGTATAACATTTTCAATTTCTATTGACATTTATACACCTTTGCCTAGACTAAGTCCAGATTACTGAAATAAAATGCTAGAATGAATATATGAAAAATAATACTAACACTCAGGGTAAATTCATCGTCATCTCCGGTGGCGAGGGATCTGGCAAAACAACCGTCCTCGAACATCTCAGTAGAAAACTACCACAAGTTCTCTTCACAAGAGAGCCGGGAGGGTCTCCCTATGGTGAAGCTATACGCGAAGTCATGTTGAAACATCCTCATGCCAAATCCGCTCCGAGTGGAGCACATTTCTGTCTCGCTTGGGCAGGGAGAGTTGATCATCTCGAGAATAAAATAATTCCTGCTCTAGGACGTGGTCAGCATGTAATATCTGATCGCTTCGATTGCTGTACTTATGCGTATCAGATCTGTGCTCAAGAGGGCAGTCATCTAGAAGATCTTTTTTGGATTATGAGGAGTACTGTACTCAATCCGCAACTTCCTCATCTCTATATTCATCTCGATGTTGATGTAGATGAAGGTCTGCGTCGCGTAGCTCTCAGAAAAGGCGTTGATCAGAATCACTTCGATGATGCACGGCGCGATTTCCATGTTCGTATCCAGGAGGGTTATCGTACTTTCTTCGAGAAGATGCTTCACAAAAAAAACAACGATACGAAGATGATCAAAATCAATGCGAATCAGCCACTTCAAGCTGTTATAGATGAATGTGAAAGAGTGGTTCAGGAATATCTCGTCTAACCTTCGTGCTGTAGAGGCATAATCAGAACATAGAAGCTTCTCGTTGGAGAGACTTTTCTATTTTTCAAGAAGTGCTAAACTTCAAAGTATTATACTTAAACACACCTCATGAAAGATACTCAAATAAAAAAACTGATAGAAACCGAGAAAAAACGCCAGAAAAGTGTGATCAATCTCATTGCTTCCGAGAACTATGTTTCAAAAGATGTTCTCGAAGCTCTCGGTTCAGAATTGACCAATAAATATGCAGAAGGGTATTCTGGCAAGCGTTACTATGGTGGGAATACTATTGTAGATAAGATCGAAGATCTAGCAATAAAGCGTGCTCTAGAACTGTTTCGACTTTCTTCCGCAAAATGGCATGTGAATGTCCAGCCATTATCAGGTTCTCCTGCAAATATGGCTGTCTATGTCGGTCTAGTGCCACAAGGCGGGAAAATAATGGGTATGTCTCTCGATCATGGAGGTCACCTCACTCATGGGCATAAAGTCTCTGCTTCAGGAAAATTCTGGCAACAGATCTCATATGGTGTTGATAAACAGACTGAAATGCTAGATTATGAATCTCTGAAAGAAATAGCAATAAAAGAAAAACCGATGATTATTGTCGCTGGATATACAGCATATCCTCGTATAGTGGACTTCAATAAATTACGAGAAATAGTCGATGCGAGTGGGGCATTGCTGATGGTGGATATGTCGCATTTTGCTGGGCTTGTAGCAGGACGACAATATCCATCGCCATTCGAATACGCAGATATAGTCACTACCACTGTTCACAAGACTCTTCGCGGTCCTCGAAGCGCCATGATCTTCACAAAGATCGATGAGAGAGAACTGGGCAAAAAGATAGATAGAGCTGTATTTCCAGGTCTCCAAGGCGGACCGCATATCAATCAGATTGCCGCTACAGCAGTCGCACTCAAGGAAGCGAATACTCCAGCATTTCGCAAATACGCTCTCCAGATCAAAAAAAATGCGAAAGTCCTTGCCGATGAACTCAATAAAAAAGGTTGGAGAATAATATCTGGAGGAACAGATAGTCACCTTATCCTCGTAGATACTTGGATGGATGGCAAAGGTGTCTCTGGTAAAGAGGCTAGTGATAAGCTAGAGAAGGTGGGGATAATTGTAAATAAAAACGCAATACCATTTGACACACGACCACCAGCAGATCCTTCGGGTATACGACTCGGTACAGCAGGAGAGACGACTAGAGGAAAGAAAGAGAAAGATATGAAAAAGATAGCAGAGAGAATAGATACAATCCTTAAGAAAAGATAATACTATAAAAGATAATGAGATATAAAAACCCCCTTCGAGCGCTAGGACGCGATGAAGGGGGAAAGGAATTCGTAGTATGACCAGATGGGTGGAGGGAGAACACCGCATCTGGATTTTGGGACGAATCCTTTTTTGCGTGTGTGTGTTCTCTTGTCGTGCTATATTTTCCACTTCTAATCTATCAAGTACGTGTATAAAGTCAATACCTCGCATTGAGGGCAATTTCACGCTAGAATAACCATATGAATTCAGACATTTCATCGAAGATAATAGAAAACCTTACAAAATCGGCTAAAATAGTTGGAATTAAGGATCCAAAGATCATTCTCGAGCATCCAGACGACATTTCTCATGGAGATTTTGCGACCAATGTTGCTCTTATCCATTCGAAAACATTGAAGATGAATCCGAAGACTCTAGCTGAGAAAATCCTCTCGGAGTTCAATAAAGATTTGCCAGGCGGAGTCGATTCCACGGAAGTTGCTGGTCCGGGATTTATTAATTTCAAAATTTCCCGAAACTACTTTATAGATGGAATTAAAAATATTATCGCTGAAGGTGAAAAATATGGTCATCAGAAAATAGGTAAAGGGAAAACGGTTCTCGTCGAATACTCATCTCCCAATATCGCAAAACCTTTTACTATTGGACATCTCCGATCGACGATTATCGGCGACTCTATCGCCAATATTCTCCATACTCTCGGCTACACAGTCATTCGCGACAACCACCTCGGCGATTGGGGGACGCAGTTCGGGAAGCTCATGGTGGCGATTCTCACATGGGGTAATGTAGAAGAAATACGAAAATCGGAGGACCCGATGCGTCTCCTCGTCGATCTCTATGTGAAATTCCATGATGAGGCGGAAAAAAATCCAGAACTCGAGACGCAAGCACGGGAATGGTTCCGCAAGCTAGAGCAGGACAATACAGAGGCGAAAAGTCTCTGGACTCTCTGTATAGACGCGTCACTTGTGGCTTTTGATAAAATATACAAGGAACTGGGCGTCTCTAATTTCGATACGATGCGAGGTGAAAGCATGGCGATACCCCTCGTGCCCGATGTCCTCGCCGAACTCAAGGATAAAAATCTTATGAAAGAAAGCGAAGGCGCACAGGTCGTATTTTTTGAAGGTGAAAAATATCCGCCGTTGATTATCCAGAAAACAGACGGGACTTCTATATATGCTACTAGAGATCTAGCGACGGATGTTTGGAGAAAAAAAGAATATGGTAAACATCTCATCATCATCAACGAAGTAGGCGCGGATCAAATCCTCTACTTCAGGCAACTTTTTGAAATAGAAAAAATGCTTGGATGGTTCGAGGATCACGAGCGCGTGCATGTCGCCCACGGACTCTATCGATTCAAAGAGGGGAAGATGTCGACCCGCAAAGGCGATGTCATCTGGCTCGCGGATATTATCGACGAGGCAAAGAAACGCGCCGCGGTGATCAATCCCGAAAGCGCTCACGATGTCGCCCTCGCAGCTATCAAGTTCAATGATCTCAAACGCGATAGCGCTCAGGACATCGTCTTTGATTGGGAAGAAATCATGAACACAGGAGGCGACTCTGGTCCTTATTTGCAATACGCCTGCGTGCGGGCAAAGTCCGCTCTTGCCAAGGCTGAAAAATTGGAAATTAAATGTGTTTTGAATATAAATATCGAAACCTCGCTTGAGACAGAAAATATCGAAAAATTACTTATCCGTTTTCCTGAAATAATCGAGAGATCTGGCGCCGAATACAAACCCAATATTCTCGCAACCTATCTCATCGACCTCGCTTCCAAATTTAATAATTTCTATGCTCACAATGTAATTGCGGATAAAGAAAATCCTCAGGCTCCTCACAATGTGGCTTTGACGGAGGCTTTCGCAACTGTCATGACGAACGGTCTCAAGCTTCTCGGTATCAAAGTTCCGGAGAGGATGTAGCTATTGACAAAATGGCTATTTTAGGTGTATAACGCTATCAGATAATTCTCCTTGATAGACACTTGCGTGGTCATAGTGAAAAGCGGCTTAAGTATAGGCCTCTCCTCGCTATGACCATACAGGCCATGGTTCCTCCTCGGATTAGAGGAAAACGAAACGGGCAAATTAGCCCA
>CAZAEF010000036.1:0-5057 GCA_964484315.1 uncultured Candidatus Saccharibacteria bacterium
AGATATAATTATAAATAAGCATGAAAATGTCAATCAGATTTTGTTTAGTATTTTTTTGTATTATCGGTGGAATATTGTCTGTAGCAAATACGGCGCGGGCTGCATCTGTAGAAATAGGTGTACGTGTTGCGTCTGGACCTGAGACAGGTGTCGGAGATCCTGTATATGCAGTGTTTTATGCAAATACAGATGCACGTACATATGAACCAGGTAAAAAAATAAAACTTAGCATGAAAGCACAAGTCGAACCAGTAAACGCTGTTTATTTGTTGATCTCGACTACAAATCCGATTTCAGATAGTGCTGCTCCCACGACCCTGTCTAGTTACAACCCCTCTCTAACTGATTATAATCACGACTTTATGCCTGATATGAATTTGGCTAATCGTGTTATATGGTCCCAGGATACATATTTTGATGTACCAAATAAAGTCGGCGATTATTATATTCATGTAAGAGTACAAATAAATATTCCTCCTAATTATACATATATGGTTTATTCTGGTACAAGATACGCCTTTATGACAGTTCCAATCAAAGTCGCTGTGAACCGCCCACCAACTCCACCGATTATCGCCGATCCACCTATTGAGGCCAAGTTATTGAATTTCAATCAACCATACTCATTTTCATTCAAATCAACTGATCCTGATGATAATGCTATCTTTTACGAGATTGATTGGAATTCAAATGGTTCAATAGACGAAAGAATACCAGCTATAGATATTAAACCTATCAATCTTGTAGTTTCAGGTTATAAAGTTTTTACTGCCCATACATTTTCTACAGGATCAAATATGAGTGTAAAGGCTAGGGCAGGTGATAGTAAAGGTCTATATTCTGAATGGAGTAGTCGAGAATTCAATGTGACCAACAGTCCTCCAACCCCGCCAGCTATCTCCACAACAGCTATAGCTCCATATTTTATCAAGACAAACTATCCATTTACTTTTGTTTCTACTGATCCCAATGGTGATGGTATCGATTATGGTATTGACTGGGTCAATAAGAAGCTTGGAACGGCTGACTATGTGATCGGTCAGATGATTCCTGCAATTGGTTCCGGTTATCTCGCTTCGGGAGTGCCAACAACACCAACTCTACAGAGGTATACGGCAAAAGGCGATAATCTTATCCATGCGCGAGCTTTCGATAGTAAAGGAGCTTTCTCCACATGGACAGAGTACCCATTTCATATTTCGAACAGAGCCCCTCTCATTCCTACGATTACACTATCATCTACAAATGATAACTATGCGGGATTCACACATTATCAAGGCATAAGTGTCCTCGGTACAGATCCTGATGGCGATGATTTGCAGTATACAGTTGATTGGGGAGACTCCACTCCACCGAAACTCGTTACAAGCGTTGTAAAAAATGCAGACAATCCATTTATTCCGACACACAGTTATGCGAATCCAGGCACATATACTATAACCGCTGATAGTACAGATAATGATATTGTCACAGACAAGCTCACCACTGCGCTCAGATCTCCGAAGGCTACGAAGCAGATCACTATTAGTCCTGCTCCACCGCCAGTTGTCACAATACTTCCATGCAAGCAGATTTTACCAGCGAATATAACTGGTTGGGGTTGGTCAAGTACTATAGGATGGATCAGTCTCGGTAGTGGTAATGATTATGGTGTGTCAGTAGATAAAAATAATGGCAATGTTGTTGTTGGTTGTGCTTGGTCGTCGAATATTGGTTGGATAATGTTCGGAAGTGCTGTGACATCTGGCTTTCCTTCAGAAGGAAATTCCGATGGTGTTGCCAAGATTGTAGGCGGAGTACTCAAGGGTTGGGCTCGAGCATGCGCAGGAACTGCAGATGGTGTATGTACGAGTATGGCGAGTCGCACAGATGGATGGGATGGATGGATAGAGTTGAGCGGAACGACGCATGCGGTCAATTATTCTTATGATTCATCGACACAGAAGGGAAGTTTGAGCGGTTGGGCATGGGGAGGACCAGTAGTTGGGTGGATAAGTTTCGGCACAGCTGTTCAAGAAGCCCCTTTCTGTCGTTTCGATAATCCACAGATGGGAACACCGAATATTACAGGTGTGGTGGATGGTGAAACAGCAAAGATTAATCTCAAGTGGAGCTCGAATGGCAACTACTGTACCATCAAGGGCCCAGGTGTGGATGAGGCTGTTCATCGGTCACCAACAGAGAGCAACGGGTTAGAGGTCACTGCAAAAAATGATGCGACATATTCACTCAATTGTTTCAGATCAGATGGAACTCCTATCAATCAACCAAGCACGTCTCTAGAACAGTGTACTTTCTCACCAGTAACAATAGATTTCCGAGCTCCGGTTGTAGCTCCAACAAACCTCACACTCACGGTATCAGATACACGAGGCTTTGTAACGAGCGATAGCGAAAAAAATGCTGATCAAGAGAATCCACCAACCTATAAGGTGAGAAAAGGCAAGCAGTTTACGTTGAAGGGAACACAAGGGTCGAGGTTTACTACTAGTCAATGCACCGTACGGTCTTATGATGAAATAACTAAGCCTGCGTTGCCGACTGATCTGCCAACCGGAGATAGAGATATTATTCTTGGATCTGGTAAGAATGATATGTCACAAGGATCGACATTGGTGAAATATACTTTGAGTTGTATAAAAAATAGAAGTTTACCAACAGAGATAGAGGCACAAACATCATTGAAAGTTCAACTGATTAATCCTTCAATCGAGGAGAAATAGAAAATTAAATTTAATAAAAAATTCCCCCAGCTTGCGCCGAGGGAGTTTTTTTGATGATTTTTCATAATTCAGTCCTTTTGAGTTGGAAAAACCCAGAGGATGAACTTGTTTTGCTGGTCCATGTCGTGGCACCAACATTGTCGAGAGTGAGAATTTCCTCGTGAGGAGGCTCATTGAGATTTGAGAAACACTGTAGAGTGATCTTACTATATGGAGCTCCGCCACTCACAGTGACAGTGGCTTTACCGCCGCTCACTGTCAGACCCATGAGGGGTTTGAGATACTCAGGGTAGAGGATCTTCGAACCGTCGCTCATGGAGTAAACAGTGCTCTCGTAATTGTGCATATAATTCATGGTGACAGTCAATGTTCCTGTGTAACCATTTGTTATAAGTGAACGAGGGATGTTCAGTACCCTCTCCTCAGTGATTTTGAGTGGACCGTTATAGATCACCTCCGTACCATCTGGTGAATATATGGTCGCAACAGCTTTCACAATGCGAGGCCACCAGATCAGATGTTTTTCTGGTTTGCTAATGAACATCTGTGAAGACTGAAACTCGAAGTCAAAAGCTTCGTCAGGGATCATGTAGTTCGATCCTTCGATTTTTGGCACGAAAGTTATACGACCAACAAACTCAGACATGAGGAACGCGACAGTATCGAGACCGTAGGCAACAGTAAATCTCTGATTTGGATTGTACTCACGAGCTTTGATGGCTCGTCTAAGCTCGATGTTCATTGTCCTTCGCATAAATTCGATCAAGCTTTCATCTTGGTTTCTCGTGTAGAACCCTTGACCAGGCTCGTAAATCTCACCTGATTTATCAGTAAAAACTCCAATACTGATCTTGGTAACCTGATTCGTCATGAAGTCGAGCATCTTGTGCATGCTTCCGAGTCCAAGACTATTGTAGGTGAACGTATTGGTGTTGAAGTGATAGTCAGGTGGTTCCACCGACTGTGGCGTTAAGATCTTGGTTGCGTTCGTTGCCCCAAGACCCGTGACTACAGATCCGAAGATCAGCAGTAGATAGATGAGAAGATGTTTCATTACATCCTCCTTTCTTTATTTAGGTTATTGAGGTTGACGACAGCCAAGATTTCTCTCGACTTTTCGAAAATCATTGTCGGCGTTTTCACAAAGAGTGAAGCGTCAACGTTCTGAGCCAGATTATATCAGATAATTAATGAGAAATCAAGTTTTTTGTCAAGTCTACCACTGTGGATAATATTATGGCTCTAAATATGGTTATCCATCGATAGGCATTATCATATCGAGTTCTTCGAGATCCTTGTACGCTTGTTTGAGTTTGTGGGTCAATTCCTCCACTCTTTGTCGGTGCCGTTTCTCTAAAAGGATATTTCGTATGAGTAATATTCCAAATACAACACTGACTGTGAACAGACTTCCTTCTAGGAGCAGGTCGTGGAGGTTGGTAGTGAGAGTAAGACGTATGAAGAGGGTAGTCCATAGGGCAAAAATTAGAAGTTGGATAGAGATGACTTTCAGATTAAATAGATGATGTTTGGTGATTGCATATGCGATGGAGAGGAGGAAGAAGAGGAATCCAATGCAATCAATTCCTCCAAGATCGAATATATTAAATACAGGTAATACAAAACTACTAAAAGCAGTCACAGTTAGGGTTATAAGAGATCCAATAAGTACACATTGAACCTGTAATTTTTCTTCGCCAGTTAGACTTTTTTGGAAAGTAAAGAGCTTCCAAATAATTATTATTGATAAGATTATATAGTAGGTCGCGTAATAAGTGAGTCCAATACCAGATGTGCCAGAGAATGATCCGCCTGAATATATTCCTGTATAGTGACTAGCAACAAATCCATTTTGGAATGATCCAATCATAAAAAAAATTGAAAAAAATGATATAGTACTAAATTTTATTAAATTTAATTTCCCATCAACCATTATTAATGTCCAAATTAATCCGGTGGCGACAAGTAATGATCCCAAGGAATAAGTACTCTTTAACCAAAACTGAGTCGGATAAGAACTTGTCATATAGTTTGTAAATGTCCATACTGTAGCAATAAAACAGAGTACACTAAATATCTTATTACTCAATGACCTCGGAGCATTCAATAATATAAAAACACCCAATGTTCCATTAATAAAAAGAATTAAGAGCAGTATTAAATTAATCATGGCGTTCATTATACCTGATTTAGTATATTAAATAATCAGGTTTAAATTATTCCAACGTATGTCATTATTTGGTTTGATGATATAATTATATGAATAATACAGTAAATATGAATGAGATATTTTCTCGAATAAAGGATATTAGTGCAGATTTGGCTATATCATAT
>CAZAEF010000037.1:0-4650 GCA_964484315.1 uncultured Candidatus Saccharibacteria bacterium
CTATTATATTGCTATTCTGATCAAAATATAGAAAAACTCATAAAATTTTGGAGTAAATGTACAAAAATAAACAAGACTCTTTTTACTAAGCCGTATGTCAGAAAAGACTTTAGAATTGAAGGAAGAAAAATGAAATACGGTCTCATTCACATTCGTTATTATGACAAGAAGCTCTTGCTAGAAATCAAAAAAATGATAGACTCCTATAAGACTAAATATTTGCGTCAGTCGAATAGCGGCAATTTCACGACGCTGTAAACGTCGCGCCTTCGGGCTACGGGGGTTCGAGTCCCTCCTGACGCACCAATAAAATAACAAAAATACAGAATGAAAAATACTGAGAAGTCAGAGAAGGGAAAATTTTCTTACGACAAAGGTCATGTCTTCATGCGAGACTCATTTGTCCCATTTGCCGACGCTCATGTAAGCATCGCTAGTTCACCTGTTCTATATGGTCTGGCCATATATACTGTCCTTAGCCTGAATCACGACAAAAGTGGAAAAAAGCTTTTTGCATTTCGTCTAGAAGATCACTTCAAGCGTCTTATTGATTCTGCAAAGATTATGGATTTCGGAGAGTTTATAAAAGATTGGGATTTCAATAAATTTGAAAGGATGATCGAGGATCTTGTGGAGAAAAATAGACTTGCGGAAAGTTCTGGAGATTTCCTCATTCGTATTTCTGTTTTTATCGACGCACTCGTCGCTGGTACGAAGATTCGCGGTCTGCCGAATGCTCTCTATGCATACGCATACCCTATGGGTGAGATTGTTCCACGTTCGGGAATACATGTCTGTGTTTCTAGTTACTGTCGTCTTCCAGACAATGTCATTCCTGCCAGAGCAAAAGTAAATGGGGGATATGTGAATGTTGCCCTTATGAAAAATGAATCCCTCATGAACGGTTACGATGATGCCCTTGCTCTCGATAGAAACGGCTATGTTACAGAAGGTACCGTTGCAAATATTTTTATACTTCGAGACGGCGTCCTCATTACCCCTTCTCTCAATCTGGATATTCTCGAAGGA
The DNA here is from genome assembly GCA_964484315.1 of uncultured Candidatus Saccharibacteria bacterium. GTDB lineage: Bacteria > Patescibacteriota > Minisyncoccia > Phycocordibacterales > PALSA-1337 > CAIOGI01. The sequence continues at coordinate 1,030 of CAZAEF010000037.1, forward strand.
ATTACCAGAAATAGCATTATTCGTATTGCAAAGGATATGGGAATGAAGATAGTAGAGCGTGCCATAGCTCGAAGCGAGCTATATGTCGCTGATGAAGCATTTATCTGTGGTACATCCGCGAGAATTACTCCGATTTTATCCATAGATAGAAGGGAAGTAGGAGAGGGAAAACAGGGATTATTTACAAAGAAAATATCTCAAAGATATGAGGAAATACAACGTGGAATAGTGAAAGAGTATAGGGAATGGAGGCAAGAAATTTAAACATAAAAAGTGATGTGATGGCTAGAGTAGCCATTGACATAGATAGGTAAGTATGATAGGTTGATTACCAATCTGCTCTTTGACAAACCAATGTTAAATTCATTCTTTCATGTGTGTGAAGGAAGGTTTGTTTATTGGGCAGAAAATGAAGGGAATACAGTATGAAAAAAACAATCGGGTTCTTGGTGCTTCTGGCGATTCTTATCGCTTTGGCGCCATCCCCTAAGAAAAATGATAATTCGACCTCAACCCCGGCCCCGACGGAACAGGCAAAGCCTGCAACCGGTAAGCGATTGTTCGCGAGTGCGAGCAATGCTGAAGTGAAGACCGTGATGTTCACGATCAGACCTCAGCTCGGCCAAGCCCCCGCCATTTCCTCTGAATCCAAGTAAAAAACCATCCGAAACCAAAAAAGAAAATCAAAAAATGAAAGCTAAAATCGCAGTTCTGTTTCTGTTCCTGTTCACTCTGATCACCTCGTTTGCCCAGAAGGATTACACCTTCGCGCCAGACGACTTCGCTACGGCGCCCATCGTGCCCGTCGAGGTCATGATCGGAGGACGCCAAGAAGTCACGGAATATCTGTTAAAGCAGGTGAGCTACGTGACTGCAACCTATACAGGTGATTCGGTAATCGGGGATAGCAACAATCGTTTCATCTCCAAGCAGGAGTTGGCATCGAATGGTTACCTCCACACAGGATCATTCACAGAAATGAGCGACGCAATCGCACAGACTCGTTTCACAGCGCAAATCATGAGGACTCCACGTGGGAACTATGATGTGCGAGCGGAAATCAAACTCCATAGTTTCGATGACAGGATAGTCATGATCGGTTGGGGTAATCTCCAAATCATTGAAGGCAAGGGAGGTCTTCTCAACGCAGAAGATTTCCAACCATGGATATCCATTCCTGAAAACGTTCTTGTCAAGAATGACAAATACATCAATGGAGCAAAGTATCTCTCCAAAGATGGAAGCAGTCAGGAAATTGAATACCAGAATCGCTACGTTGTTGGTGGCACAACCGCAAGTTCCTACATTAAGGTCCCCACAGGGATTCTCGGTGAGGGTTTCTTGATGGTTGCGGATGACTCAGGTCGCGCCAAAGGTTGGGACTTGAAGTTTCAGACACTTCTATTTGGTGAAGCTGTTATTGCGAAGTTAGGAAAGATTATGTCATCAGACGTCATCAGCCTAACTAACCCGCAGAGCATTTTTACTTCACAAATGGTTATGAATATCAACTTCTCGAAGGATGGGGATCTCATCTACGGACGATTCCCTATCATTGATATTATCGTCCCCGGCGGCATCAAGGAGTATTTCCTCTCCGGTGTCCATGTGTGGGGAAGCGATGAAATCGTCTACCCAACAGCAGTGTATGTGAACGCTATATTCGGTGATACGAATAAAGCAGGTTCGCTGCCGCTCGGAAAGGATGTGGAACTGGTGAGGGCTCCAAATGGTGGATACACTCTCGATCTACCACCGGGTGGGTATCACATCAAAGTTCGTTTCAGTCGAGTGCTCGACTGGAGTAAGGGTGGTAAGGGTTAATCCCTAACATTGGTTTGTAACACACAAAGAGTCATCTATGCTTCGGCTGGATGGCTCTTTCCTTTTTTATCATAATAGTGTACAGTATGCAGACCTAATTAATAATCATATGTCACAAGATAAACTCATCACTCTCCGCAACAAGGACACAGGAGAAATATATATAACCAGAAAGAATAGGAAGACGGTGGAAAAGAAGATAGAGTTAAAGAAATACAGCAAGTCTCTCCGCAAGCACATCACTTTCAAGGAAGCCAAGAAATAAGAAAGAGATAATAAAAAGTCGCCCAATCGTAATGAGAAGCATAACGAGAGGGCGATTTTTTGTTGAATATGGTATAGTGTTTTCGTATACAGAGGGGGATTAGTTTAGTGGTAGAACAAACGTCTCCAAAACGTTTAGTAGGGGTTCGATTCCTCTATCCCCCGCATCGATCCATTGTATTCTATTGTCTTTCTTGAACCATGTCATCTGTCTTTTGGCATAGTGCCAGATTTCATTACGAAGTTGATCCTCCATTTCTTCTAGCGTAATTTTGTTTTGAAGATAGAGAGCAATGTAGCGATACTCGAGCCCGAGCTCATCCATACGTTCCCATGATAGACCTTCTGTATGGAGACGCTTCACTTCATCTATCATTCCTTCCTTGAGGCGTTTCTCTAGTCTCTCGCGAATACGTCCCTTGAGCTTCGTAGAACCCATATTGAGCCCGATCCAGAAGGTTTCGTATCTAGGTTCTATATTTGTGAGTGTAGGGACTTTGCCGAGTACGGTGGCGATCTCTATTGCTCGTATGATTCTTCGTATATTCTTCTTATCTATTTTTTCTGCTCGCTCTGGATCAAGACCTTGAAGTATTTTCAAAAGTTCATCGGCAGATTTATTAGATAATTCTAGACGAAGCTTATCATTTGGTGGAACATCAGGCAGGATTGTTCCATCGATCAGAGCTTGGATATAGAAACCAGTTCCACCACATATGATGGGTAATTTTCCTCTGGCATGGATATCCGCAATGGCTTTCTCTGCAAGCTCTACATATTTCACAACTGAAAACTTATCTTTTGGGTTTGCGACATCGAGTATGTGATGGGGAATACCCCTCTTTTCTTTTTCTGTTATTTTACCAGTACCGATATCTAGACCGGTATATACTTGACGAGAGTCAGCAGAAATAACCTCGCCGTCGCATTGCTTTGCGAGAGTCACGGCAAGGTCGCTTTTACCTACTGCTGTAGGTCCGACGATGATAAGGACTTTAGTCTTCATGAAAGATACTGTACAATAGAGGAGAACGGTAAACAAGCTCTTCGTCCCCTTGAAGTTATGTGTGAACTAAAATTAGAACGACGGCTTCGTGTCAACTTCCAGCCTCATGGAGAAACATCTGATATTTCTTGTGTAGCTTTACGCTACAGAACAACTCGGAATATCAGCAGACAACCAATGATCAGAGTCCCTATCAAGAGACTTCCTGAGATTCAAGTGTTGGTGCTCGAACAAGCAGGAGAGGGAGTGTCTCTATTCTATCGTATGGTAGCTCTCACTACCGGATTGGTCGATGAGCTCATCATATATCAAGACGGATTCATCATCACCACAAATTCATCTGTTCCAGAACATGTCATCGAGGGACATCTCGTCGCTGCTCTACATGGAGCGTACGGTTTCGAGAATGTGACAGTTTTTCATCAGTAACAGTTTTTCATCAATAGTCATGTTCTACGACTATCATTCATTTTCCACTACCACCGCAAGGGTAGTGGAGATTTTTATTATTTTAGAAAGTTAAAATA
>CAZAEF010000038.1:0-4126 GCA_964484315.1 uncultured Candidatus Saccharibacteria bacterium
TAGATATAGAAGAAAAGATAATTGATCCAGAGATTATAATCGGTGAAGAAACAAGCGAAGATGAAGATGATGATGCTGGGCTCGATGAAGAAGAAATTGATCCATTCAAGGATAAGTGGGAGGAGTAGGGTGAGGAGAAAAGAAACAAGTGTGGAGGGGGCTACGCAGGCGGGTAGCCGAGTCTGAGCGAATCGCTAGCAAGCGATTACGCGTACCCCGAAACACTTGTTTCTTTTCTCATTCTACTTGACCAATATTCTTATAAACCTCTTTTTCCCTATACGGAGCACTGTTTCTTTCTCTATCTTTGCAAAGATATCTTTTATCGTTTCTTCTGTAGCCATGATTGTAATAGCATTACCTTCTATAAGTCTGCGCCATTCAGCGTTTGATGGCACAATACCGTGCCCAATAATAGCGTCTCTTATATAACTTCCTTTTACTGCGACTATTTCCATTATTTCTTCTGGAATTTCTCCCTTCTTGAATGTATTCTCGAAAGCTTGATGAGCTTTTTCTGCTGCAACATCCCCATGTATCATAGTGACAATCTCTTTTGCTAATTTTATCTTGGAATCCTTAGGATTTGCTCCACTCGTAAGCGTAGATTTTATAGATTCTATTTCAGACAATGGAATGTTTGTAATTATCTCAAACCCAGGAATAATAAGTCCATCACTCCAACTCATGATCTTTCCGAACATATCTTCCGCAGTCTGATCAAGACTAACCATATTTCCTTCTGTTTTTCCCATCTTTTTACCAGATGAATCAACAAGAAGTTTTGTAGCCACAACAAACTTTTCCTTATTCTTCATTTTTTTCATCAAATCGCGTCCCACAAGCATGTTGAATGTCTGATCATTTCCTCCAAGTTCTCCATCTACATTCATAGCGACAGAGTCATATCCTTGCATGATTGGGTACATGAATTCGTGCATAAAAAGGTCTTTACCTTGCTGTATTCTCTCTTGGAACATGTCGCGCTTTACAAGCTGGGAGTGTGTGATGTGGGACATGAGATCGAGTGTATCGGCAAAAGAAAGTTTCGAAAGCCATTCAGAGTTAAATTTGAGTTCTGCTTTATTTGGCCCGGAGAAAGAGATGAATGAAGAAACCTGGTCCTTATATTTCTTGCAGTTATCGAGAACCTGCTTGTGGGTAAGCTGTTTTCTAGTGGTAGTCTTGTCTGGATCCCCTATCATCGCAGTGTAGTCGCCGATAAGAAAAATGATTTGGTGGCCAAGTTTCTGAAATTCTCCCAACTTTTTTATAGGAATTGCATTTCCGAGATGGAGAGTCGGCCCTGTAGGATCCACACCTAGGTAGAATGTGAGCTTCTCCCCTTTTACTAGTTTTGACTTCAGGAAATCCTTATTAGGAAATATATTTTCCACCCCACGAGTAAGGATTTCTTCAATTATTTTTTCATCAGTTACTATATTAGATTTTTTCATACCAAACATGCACATAATCTAACATGTATGGTACAATTTTGCTATATGTCTCCCTCTAGCCGAAAACATTGGTTCAAAAAACATATTAAAGCCTTTGTACTTATATTTATATCCACATTTCTTATTATTTGTGGTCTGGTAGTTATATGGCTCTCTACACTTCAGATTCCTGATTTGAGCGCTTTTGAAACCCGCAAAGTTGCTCAATCCACGAAAATCTTCGATCGCACTGGTGAAATACTCCTCTATGATGTCCATGCGGATACAAAAAGGACCATTGTTCCATTCTCTCTCATATCTCAGAATATAAAAAATGCCACAATTTCTATTGAGGATGTTGATTTTTATAAACATAATGGTATTCAACCAACATCTATAGTCAGAGCAATTATCGCAGATATTACTCCTGGTGGAATAGCGCAAGGTGGTTCCACTATTACTCAGCAGGTTATAAAAAATTCTGTTTTAACAAGAGACAAGACTATTACTCGTAAACTCAAGGAGTGGATTTTGGCTATAAAGATTGAAAAAATGCTCACGAAGGATCAAATTTTCGAAACATATCTGAATGAGAGTCCTTATGGAGGAAATATATATGGTGTCGAGGTAGCGAGCAAGACTTTCTTCGGTAAATCTGCTAAAGATGTGACTTTGGCTGAAGCCGCTTACCTAGCTGCTATACCTCAAGCTCCAACATTCTACTCTCCGTATGGGAAAAATAAAGAAAGACTTACTTCTCGACAAAGACTTGTTCTTAGTAAAATGAAAGAATATGGCTATATCACTGATAAAGAGTATCAATCAGCACTCAAGGAGAATGTGTTATTCCTAGAAAAGAATACATCGGGGATCAGAGCTCCTCACTTTTCTATGTATATAAAAGATTACCTTATTCAAAAATATGGTCAATCAACCGTAGATGAGGGCGGTCTCAAAGTTATCACTTCTCTAGACTATACAATGCAGGAAAAAGCGGAAAAAGTGATCCGTAACTTCGCACCAACCCTAGAAAACCAATTTAATGCGAGCAACACCGCTATGGTCGCTATCAATCCAAAAAATGGCGATATTCTCGTAATGGTAGGGTCTAGAGATTATTTTGATAAAAAAATTGAAGGAAATTTCAATGTTTCCACCGCCCTTCGACAACCAGGTTCTACGTTCAAACCGTTCGTATACGCGACTGCTTTTATGAAAGGATACACTCCAGATACTATCCTTTTTGATGTTGAAACAGAATTCTCTACACAATGCACCGTAGAAGGAAAGCCTAAAAATGTTGATGTGGATATTAAAAAATGTTATTCACCAGAGGAGTATGATGGACTATATGAAGGACCTCTCACTATACGTCAGGCACTGGCGCATTCGAGGAATATTCCTGCTGTAAAAGCTCTCTATTTAGCGGGAATAAAAGACTCACTGGCTACAGCTCGCTCTATGGGTATTACTAGCCTCAACACACCAGACAGATACGGACTCACTCTCGTACTTGGTGGTGGTGAGGTCTCCCTGCTCGAACTCACAAGCGCTTATGGAGTATTTGCAAATGATGGAATACGCAATCCCTATCGTTCGATACTGAAGGTGGAGGACGCTTCAGGTAATGTCCTAGAAGAAACGAAGGATTACCCTAGTCAGGCTATTCCTTCTGATATTGCTCGCCAAATATCTGATATTCTCTCTGATACCAAGGTACGTATGAATAGCTTAACGACGACTGCAGAAGCTCTGGGTGGCAAGCAGGTGGCTATAAAAACAGGAACAACGAACGATTTCCGAGATGTATGGATAGCGGGGTATACGCCAAGTATTGTGGTTGGTGCTTGGGCTGGAAAAAATGATAATACTCCGATGGATAAAAAAGTTGCTGGTCTGATCATATCACCGGTGTGGGGCGCTTTTATGGCCGAAATAAACAGTAGTCTACCAAAAGAATATTTCAAAAAACCAGAACCTATTAATCCCGACCTTAAACCAGTATTTCGTGGTGAATGGAAAGGAGGTATTTCATATAAGATAGATACTTCCTCTGGCAAAGTAGCTACTCAATACACACCACTAGAATTACAAAAGGAAATTATCATCCCGAATGTTCATTCTATTCTTAATTGGGTAGATAAGAAGGATCCTCTCGGACCAGTGCCTAACAATCCAAATAATGATTCTCAGTATGAATACTGGGAATATGGTGTGAGAAATTGGTTTGATAAATGGAAATTATCAAATCCTGATTTTATAGAAACATCGAATACATCAGTACCGACAGATATTGACACCATTCACAATCCCTCAAACTTCCCAAAAGTCACTATTGGTGTCATAACACCAAACTTAGAAATAAAACCTCAATCTTCTGTAAATATACCTTTATCCACCACAAGCACATTCCCCCTCAAGAAAGTAGAGTTGTACATAAACGATCGCTATATATCGACAAATGAACAGAATACAAAAGATTTAAGTTTCCGACCCTTAGATGTTGGCGCTACAGTAGGAAAAAACATGGTGAAAGTTCTGGTATATGATATTTATCTTAATAAAGGAGAGGTGACTTTTGACCTTATTGTTCAAGAATAAATTATTTAATATCTGAAATAAACATTCTTCCTTTTTTATTAATTTCTTTGATAATTTGCTGTTTTTTCATATAAATTTCATTTTTTATA
>CAZAEF010000039.1:0-3666 GCA_964484315.1 uncultured Candidatus Saccharibacteria bacterium
TTAAAAAGCAAATTTCCCAGCTGGAAAATGAATTGAAGAGTACACCCTATGTTGCGTTTGCAAATACTCAAGTACAAGAGAACCAAAAAATCGCCCTTGTTGATATTACCTTTGATAAAACAGGACCAGCGGTAACCAAAGTTATTGAAAATAATAAATATAAATATATATGAATAATGAAATAATCAAGACACAGATATGGAAAGTGGGGCGTATGGTAGGTATACTCCTTGCCATATTTCTCGCTATAGTCTCTATCAAGGAATTCAAGTCTATATCTTATGTAGGCCGTGATACTACGGTTGCTGACACTATCACTGTCACAGGAAAGGGCGAGTCTATCTCGATACCGGATATAGCAACATTTTCTTTCTCTGTTACAGAGACTGCAAAGACAGTAGAAGATGCTCAGACGAAAGCTACGAACAAGATCAATAGTACACTCAAAGCGCTCAAAGATAATAAGATAGAAGATAAAGATGTGAAGACTCTCTCATACTCCATCAATCCCCATTATGATTATGTTGAAGGATCTTGTGTGTCTGGTGCTTGTCGACCAGGCAAATCTATTCTCACCGGATACGATGTTAGTCAGTCAATACAGGTGAAGGTGCGGGATATCAAGAAAGCTGGGGGACTATTTTCTACAATCGGTTCTCTCGATGTGCAGAATGTCGGTGGGCTCACATTCTCAATCGATGATATAGATAAGGTGAAAGAAGAAGCTCGCGATATAGCTATCGCTGACGCCAGGACAAAAGCAGTAAAGCTTGCAAAAGAACTGGGTGTGAAGCTTGTCCGTATCACGAACTTTATCGATGCAAAAGATGATCCAGTATTTCCATTTCCAATGGATGGGATGTACGGTGGTGAAGCGGTGAAGACTGCTTCTGTCTCAACTCCTAATATTCCAGCGGGTGAACAGAAGATTTCTTCACGAGTATCCATAACATACGAGATTCGCTAAATTGTCACTGTTTCACCTGAAGTTGACTTTATCTCCCATAAGAGATACTATATCCCCATCACCCCGGGAGGGGATTTTTAGTAACAATTTATCAACAAGTTATCCTATAGTTATCCTCAACTTATCCACAAATATATGAAAATTACCGAATATATAAATGAGACCCGCTCAGAAATGTCTCATGTGAGCTGGCCGACTAGAAAACAGGCTACATCCTACTCTATAGCTGTTGTAGCCGTATCTTTTGCTACAGCCCTATTCCTCTCCCTCTTCGACTTTATTTTTTCTAAACTTCTCACACTTCTAGTATAGGATTATTTAATTTATAAAAAAAATGAGCAAACAACAAACAGACGGACAAAAAAATTGGTATGCTATTCACACCTATGCTGGGTATGAGAATGCTGTAGCACGCAATCTCAAGCAACGCATCGAATCTCTCGGAATGGAAAATTCTATTTTCAATGTCCTTGTGCCTATAGAAAAGAAGATAAAGATAAAAGGTGGTAAAAGAATCGAAGAAGAAGAGAAGATTTACCCTGGATATGTTCTCGTGGAGATGATAGTGTCTGACGAGTCGTGGTTTCTCGTGCGCAATACTCCACGGGTTACTGGATTCGTCGGTTCCGGTGTATACCCAGTTCCTCTTGATAGGAAAGAAGTGGATATGATCTTCAGTAGAATGAATAATGATGATGTAAAACACACTATCGACCTTGTCGTCGATGAGATAGTGAAGATCACTGATGGTCCGTTCAAGGATCTAGAGGGCAAGGTGAGTGAGGTTGATGATAAGCATGGTAAGATCAAAGTTCTTGTATCAATGTTTGGTCGTGAGACTCCAGTAGAGTTAGATTTCTTGCAAGTTAAGAAAATATAAGGTAATCTACAAAAGCTGCTTCACAGTACTAATATATATAAAAAATGGCCAAGAAAATCATTAAAAAAGTAAAAGTTAGCGCTCCAGGAGGTAAGGCTACCCCAGCTCCACCACTCGGACCTACTCTCGGACAAGCCGGTGTTAATATCGGTGATTTTACAAAGAAATTCAACGAAGCTACCAAGAATATGATGGGGGATATTGTTCCTGTTGTTATCACTGTGTATGAAGATCGTACCTACGACTTCGTATTGAAAACTCCTCCTGCAAGCTCGCTCATATTGAAGGCTATTGGTGTAGAGAAGGGATCTGGAAAACAGACTGTCAAGAAAGCCGGTACTATCACCAGAGCACAGATCAAAGCAATTGCAGAAAAGAAAATGCCAGACCTCAATGCGAATAGTATAGAAGGAGCGATGAAGATCATAGAAGGGTCATGCCGATCTCTGGGTGTTGAGGTGAAGGGATGATAAGCAAAAAAGTAAGTGTATTTGAAAGACCCTTCGCAGCGCGACGGCGCGAGAAGAGCGAATTGCCAGCAGGCAATTACGTGAGTCTTGAAAATACACTTACTTTTTTGCTTAACACTTCGCCACCCCTGGATTATGAACTGAATACTCCATAAGAAGCGTTCCACTTTCTTCGGATTGTTGAACGCTTTTTAGGTCTAATTGATAAGTCATTTCTTCATTGAAGAGAGTAATACCTTTGCCGAATATATGAGGTTCTATGGTGAGGTATAGGGTGTCAACTACACCAGCTTTCATGAACATGGTGTATATATGCGAACCTCCGCAAATCGCCACGCTTTTGAAGCCTCGCTCTTCGAGCTCGGCCAATAATTGGCGTGGCGGTTTCTGGGTCATTTCTACTCCCTCGAAAGTCTTCGATCTAGAATAGACAATATTGACCCGTTCCTTGAGGGGTCGTGGAAGGGTAGTGTAAGTAGTAGAACCCATAACGACGACTCCAGCCTCTTTTGTTAATTTAACGAATCGAGCTTTATCAGCTTTGCTCGTCCAATACGCAGAGTGTTTTTCATCTTTTGCTATGAATCCATCTGTTGTGAGAGCGGCGATGATGAAGGTTTTCATTTTTCTTTCTTTATATCTCGATCTAGGTAGAGACGAGGAAGCATAGACTGTGGACTCCACTCTTTTTTCATTGTTTTTGTATCCTGATGAGTCTGATATTTCCCAGTTTTGCTATAGTCATGCTTGAGGATTTCTCCTGTCTCGAAAAATACGATTTGTCCGATGCGTCGTCCGACTACGAGGGGAATAGCATAGTGACGAGAGTTATTGGTAATCTCGAGAGTCCAACGATTCACATATCCGACATCACCCCAACCAGCGCACTTGCATACTTCGATGAAATTGCGACCGAGAGATGAGCGAGCTTTCATCATGGTTGTTATGTGATTTTTACCTCCAATGAATTCGTCTGTATGAGCAAGAATAGTCTCTCCTGGCTCTAGAAGGATAATTTGATCATTCGGTTGTATGCCAACCCACTCGAACGATGAGAATCCTTTGAAGACTTTCTCTGCTTTCTCCGCTTTGAAAGCAGTTGTACCCCATACATAGTCTGTATGTTTTTTGTTGTAGATATTGTAATGGTTGAGGAAATAGTTCGGCTTTTGTTCTCGGAAATAGTATTCTCCTAGTGTGACATCATAACTCGATGTAGCCAAGTTTTCTATCTTAAATGGCTCAATCACAATATCTCCTTTCTCTCGTTCAGCCAATATTTTTTTATCAGATAGCGCCATGTTTTCTTTTTCTAAATAATAATAGACGTATTTTATCATAAAAAAAAT
>CAZAEF010000040.1:0-3223 GCA_964484315.1 uncultured Candidatus Saccharibacteria bacterium
AAATGTAATAGTCAATTGCAGAACAGTGGCAAATGAAACCCAAAGCAAATACGGGATTTGAATATATGTGACCCACTTCATGTGCGGATAAATGGCAATCATAGCCCAAATGAGGGTACCGAGGATAAGTATAATATCAATTGCCGACAAAAGATTATTTTTTAATCCGAATTGTAAAGGCGTAAAGGCAAAGTTGAAAATCAGGTTTAGAATAAATGGCAAGACGACGAGGAGTGTGATTTGTTTTTGCCAAGCCATCAAAAATACCTTACCAAATGACACTGCGATTAAAATATACAAAAGAGTCCATACCGGTCCGAAAATCCAGCTTGGTGGTGCCCATGTAGGTCTCATCAGTTGGGAGTACCAGTTGTAGGTGTTCATGGATTTATTATAACATTTTTGAGGAGAAAAAGATCACATATCAAAGAATTATTTAGTGAGAACACTTATTAGTACATCTAAATTATCAGAAAGATACTTAATCCTATTATTATCATTAAAGAGGAAATGGTCGACCCGAACATTACCTTTAAGATAATGCTCGCTCTCAACCCAAAAGCTATGAATACTTTTGATAAAATAGAGTTGTAGACCGCTTTTTATCTCATCTTTTGATATCGGATATATACTTGAATAAGCATCAATATATTTTCTCGCATCAATCAGATTGACCTCGGTGATATCAGTAGAAAGAAAACTGTATACCATTGACTTAAAGAGCTCATATGTTCTTGGCGAATAGTTCGTCTTTTCAAAATCAAATACCCATTTGACCTTATCATTATCATCGAAGAAAACATTATGATAACAAAAATCGCCATGTATTAAATGATCACAGCCTAAACCCAAACTATCAAAAGTCAATGTATTTTTTAATAGAAGAGCCTTCTTCAATTGTACATTCTCAAAAGCGATCTTATCAAACTCACTTGGGATACTGACTTCTGATATTTTAATAAGAATATCCTCTATTTTCTTGAATGTTTTTTCTTCACTTTCAATCTTAAATCTATCTTCAACAACAAGCTTTGATTCTTTACCAAGAAGATGAATTTTACCCAACATTCTTCCTAGAGAAACAATGGATGTTTCTGTTATTTCATTTATTTCGATATGTCTTCCTTCGATAAAAGGAAATAGAGCGTAATAAGCACCATCATCTTCAAAGAACGTATTTCCATCTAAAAGTGATATCGGAAGAATCACTGGAATACCACTATCTGCAAAATACTTTTTAGAAGCGTGAATCTCAACGATTCGATTTGAATTATTAAATCTGTATTTCTTGAGAAAAAACTTCCTCATGCCGTCCGAGAGAAAGTAATTATCACTCAGAAAACCCTTTGCAACCTTTTCAGAAGAAGAAACATTTATTCCATATAATTTATTTATTTTCGCTAAAATCTCTTTCATGGATGGTAGTATAACCTTTATACGATTCAAATTAAACCTTCTAATTGTATAGATATATGGAATACGCGTATATTGATCATCTGCTTGCACCCTGCACCACTCCTGTTTCTAGCGAAAAACGCGATTTTCAATTTTTGCTGCGGGACTTGGAATCGAACCAAGATTCACGGCTTCAAAGGCCGCTGTACTACCATTATACGATCCCGCAATATGTCGTATCGCTATGTTACAACTTAATCCCTATAAAATACCTTAAAAACTGAGTTTATTCAAGAGGTTGTTATCACTACTACCTCATCCCCACCACCACCAACTCCATCGGTAACGACTCTATATATGACCTACCGATCATGTCATAAGCCTTGAGAAATTCAACTAGGGTTGCTGGGGTAATAGCTGATGTAGAATCTTTCGCCAATGTAGAGAGTACTTTCCAATCTTCTTCCGATAGATCACTCTTCACTTCTTCTGCAATCGTCGGTGAATTTTTCAAAAGAAGAATGACGCGAAGCTTTTCTAATAGAAGCGACGCAAAAGTCTTCATTGCTATATTTCCCTCTTTGACTTTACTTAAAACAGAAAGAGATTTGTCTATATCTTTTTTCGAAAGAGCAATAATAAAATCTAGGACTAGACTTCCCTTCGGAGCGCCAGTGATCTTCTCCACTTCGCCTATAGATATAGTGGAATCTTCCGATGAGCTCACCACCTTCTGGAGTATGCCGAGAGTATCACGGAAAGATCCATCACCGAGGAGAGCGATGAGATCTGCGGAACCAGCCTCGAGGACATAACCTTCTTTCTTGGCAACCTTGGTCACAAGAGACTTGAGTATTTCTCTTGTTGGCTTCTTGAAAGTAAATACCTGACACCTCGATATGACTGTCTCCGGAATCTTATCAGTCTCAGTTGTAGCCAGGATGAATATAGCGTGAGCTGGAGGTTCTTCTAGAGTCTTGAGCAATGCATTGAATGCTTCTTTTGTAAGCATGTGTACTTCATCTACAATATAGACTTTGTAAGGAGACTCTAGAGGCAATGTACTGACTCCGTCGCGTATCTCGCGTATATCGTCTATACCTCGGTTCGACGCAGCATCGATCTCATACATATCATTGTCACTCACACCCATAGCTCTAGCAAATATGCGGGCTACAGTAGTCTTGCCAGTGCCTCGACTGCCAGAAAATAGATACGCATGTGAAAGTTTCTTGAGTTTAATTGAACCCTCTAAGACACTTACAATATTTTCTTGACCGATGACATCATTCCATATAGATGGACGATATTTGCGATACAAGACGGTGGAAACTTGAGATGTGGATGTTTTAGAGTCTGATGACATAAAATATAGTGTGTAAAAATATGGTATGTATGGAAAATATGGTAGGTATGGAGAGATTGTATCATAGAAAAACATTCTGCAAATATAAAAACACCGCCCGAGCAGGTCGCTGGGGCGGTTTTTAAGATTCTTGGAATGGTGCGCTTTCTGTCGTGAAAACTTGAGCGACAAGTGTACATTTGGAATCATCGAAACGTGTCCTTTCCTGAATAGCTTTTTCAGAAAACTAACGATTTTCAAACTCCTTATGTTCCGCCTTGTTGCTGGTTCAAGTCACTTATCTTCACGACTTTCGCCTAAGCTGTGAAAGCGCCGCACTCACATAAATCCAATATTTTCAGAGGCATAATTCTGTCTGGCTCCTTCCTGCCTAGTATCATAGCATATTCACTGATTTTGTCAACTATTTTGTATATAAAATATAAAAAACGGCTCTATTGAGCCATGTTATACACATATTCT
>CAZAEF010000041.1:0-3078 GCA_964484315.1 uncultured Candidatus Saccharibacteria bacterium
CCAGTACACAGATAAACATATTCCATATTAGATTAGCAGACTAGCAGTCTCTTATCAGAGATAAATTTATGATATTATTAAAATATGAATATCATATCCTGGAATGTTAATGGTATACGCGCAAATGTAAAAAAAGGAGGATTTGACTGGTTTTTACAACAATCGCCAGATATTTACTGCATTCAAGAAACAAAGGCACACCCAGAACAGCTCGAGGAGGGTGTGAGAAACCCTATCGGCTATTACAGCTACTTCGATCATTCGAAAGGTAGAAAAGGCTATAGTGGTGTGGCTGTGTTTACGAAAGTTAAGCCAGATAAGGTAGATTATGCTATCGGTGTTGAGAAATATGATCAAGAAGGACGTTTTCTCGCAGTGTTTTTCAAAGAAAATGCATTTGGGAATAATTTACCTAAGTTTATCGTTATAAATACCTACTTCCCCAATGGTGGTGGAGGACCAGAGAGACTTGAGTATAAGCTCGCTTTTTATGAAGAATTTCTCAAATATATCAATAAACACAAGAAAAATGGCTATGAAATTATCTTTTGTGGAGATATCAACACAGCACATACAGCCATAGACCTAGCTCGACCAAAAGAAAATGAGAAAAATACAGGCTTCTTACCAATTGAGCGTCAGTGGATAGATAAAGTAATAAAGGCTGGGTATATCGATATATTTCGACAATTCAATCCTGATAAGAAGGATCAATATACATATTGGGACATGAAAACATTTGCACGAGAACGAAATGTTGGATGGAGAATAGATTATTTTTTTATCACAGCAGGAATTATCAAGGCTGTGGATAAAGCTAAAATCTTAAGTTCAATAAATGGATCCGACCACTGCCCCATCGAACTTATATTAAAATAGTTTATAGAAATGTCCTTTATAAAAGACAAGTTAATTTTATAAATAAGACAAATCTCCCTCGAGAAAATAAGTTATCCACATATTTTATAATTATGTCCTTTACATGTCTTTTAGTAGTGATACAATGTATCCAGATCAGTGATATTTGAACCGAGAATAAATATTGCAATCATAGTTCTTCGTCAAAATCAGTCAAAGTATGTGGGTAGATCTTTTTTGAAATTGGTCAGAAGAGAAAACAACCCTTTGTTCGCTTCGGCGTATAGTGCATTCCTCCTCAATTTACAATTCACAATTCCCCCTCTGGGAAATTTTTAACTTTTTTGCAGGTATTGCACATCAATTCCCCTAGTGAACCTCGTAGGTCAGTTTTCGTTGAGCTACTTAGCTCCTTCCAGTAACCAATTTCCCTCTAAAAACCGCGTTGAACACTCAATTTTCAAGCTGGTTCCATAATCAAGCTAACCTCTGATTATATGGTACATCTCAAGACAATTGCGTATGCTACGCGGTTTTGTTTTGTTCAGATTATGTTTCACATGTAACAAATAATACAATAAACGGCTATGAATATGGTTAATTCATGATTCTATATCTATGAAATTGTGTATTAATGAGTAAGCTACTTATGATTAGGTATGTTTCTCATGAAACATGATACTTCTTACGTATCTCCTCAATATTTTCATTCTCCAGTTCGTCTTTCTTCGATTTAGCATCTTTTCCAAGCTTCTCTAATTCATTTATAGGTAGCTTCATAAGCTCCAGCGCCCTATTTTCAAGGTATTCTTCTGTGTTTAGTGCTGGACTCTCCAATACTTCTTCAAGTAAAGCACTCAATGTATGACCAATTTTAGGTCCAGGTGTTTCATGTGTAACTTCCATAATACGTTTTCCTTCAATCTTAAGCATGGCTACTGATATAGGATCTCTCAATGCTTCTTCAACCATAGCCTTATATTTTCTAAGTCTATAAGGATTTTCTTTTGGCCTTCCTGTTCCGATACGGTCACATATACGCACATTCATAAGGTCCCATATATTTTCTTTACCAACATTTGCTATCATTCTACGCACTGCCGAGAGGCTAATAGTTTCAGTATCAGAGAAAAACATGTGCCAACGTATGAGTATTGTCACCTTTTCAATCATTTTTTGAGGGAATTTCAGTCTTTCTAGTATCTTTTTTGTTACACGTGAACCAACTACTTCATGACCATAGAACGTGAATTGGTTAGTTTCACGTGAAAACCGTCTGGTCTCTGGCTTCGAAATATCATGGAATAGGGCAGATAATCTTATATCGAGAGTCCATTTCTTGTCAGCAGAGTGTTGTAGTGTACGAAGCAAATGCTCCCAAACATCATAAGCATGAGCTTGGTTCTGTTCAATTCCTCGTGCGGATACTAGTTCTGGAATAATAAGTTCAAGAATACCGCTTTCATAAAGCATTTCAATACCTAGTTTTGGTTGGTCAGACATGATTATCTTCACAAATTCATCACGTATTCGCTCTACGGACACCTTGTTAATCAGATCTTTATGGCTCTGTATGGCCTTTCTGGTATCTATGTTAATCGTGAAACCTAATTCTGTGGCTAATCTTATAGCCCGCATCATTCTCAAGGCATCTTCAGTGAATCTGTCTGAAGGATTTCCAACAGTTCGTATGGTTTTGTCCTTTATGTCCTTGAATCCACCGAAAAGATCCACTATGTCTTTTATTGCACCTTTAGACAAACTAACGGCAATGGCATTTATCGTGAAATCTCGACGCTTGAGATCGTCTTCGAGCTTTGTACTGAACTTGACTATGTCTGGGTGTCTGAAGTCAGTATAAGAGCTTTCAAGGCGGTATGGGGTTACCTCCACGATCTTCAATGTCTCGTCAGTTGTATTTTCGTTCACCACACCGACTGTTCCGAAAGTATTTTCATAAAATGTTTTTGGAAAAATAGAGATAATCTGTTCTGGTATGGCGTTTGTAGTCACATCCCAATCTTTGGGAATTCGTCCGAGCAAAATATCACGCACACAACCACCTACGAGGTATGCTTCGTAGCCATTTTTCTCCAAAATCTCGACGACAGAGGTTATTTCTGGTGGAATTATTGAGTTTTTTGGAATATTCTTCATAAAAGTAATGTTATCATTTAATGTATATTTTGCATAGGTATGAATAATAGTATATGATTATAT
>CAZAEF010000042.1:0-2627 GCA_964484315.1 uncultured Candidatus Saccharibacteria bacterium
GGACACAGGTCGGTATCCTCTATAGAGATACTGACCGAATGAACGGAACAAAATAAAGGACAGTCGTATTGGAAATTATCTATCAATGATACAAAAAATCGCCATAATAGGCGGTTTTTTGCTGTAAAAGAGATACTTTCTGACTATATTCGCACCCTAATTCACTACCATTGACTTATAGAATATAGTATGGTAACCTATTGACAGTATGTATAGAAGTACTTATTCCAGACGGCGTCAGAGGTCTACAGTCAGAAAGGACCTGCTGACGAAGATGGGGATGGAGGGGTGTAGTTGGAAAGGGATTATTCTCTCCATCGTGTTATGTGTAGGATCGGTAGGATTAGGTCTTGCCCTGATCATTCTCGGAATGATCTGGTAACACCAAGCAGAGGCCACATTGGGAGATGTGGCCTTGTTTTATTATGTGATATAGTTAATATTACACATAACATGAAGAAGATAGATTTATCCACTCTCACGATAGAGAAAACCCATAAGGCTTTTGTCGATGGAGATTTTTCGGCTATTGAGCTTGCTCAAACATATCTCGATGTTATCGCAGAAAAAAACAATGATATCAATGCCTATCTCGAGGTATATGATGATGTTATCGATCAGGCCAAAAAAGCAGATGAAATAATAAAATCTGGAAAAGGAACATTACTCACAGGTATTCCAATTGCTGTTAAAGATAATATCCTCATACAAGGACGAAAAGTAGGAGCGGCGTCTAAAATTCTCGATGGATATAGTGCTACTTATGACGCTACCGCTATCAAGAGATTGAAATTACAAGGGATGGTCTTTCTAGGAAGAACAAATATGGATGAATTTGCCATGGGTGGTTCTACAGAAAATTCTGCTTTTGGTGCTACAAGAAATCCATATGATACAGACAGGGTGGCTGGAGGATCTTCTGGCGGTTCCGCCGCGTCTATTGCTATGGACGGAGCGCTAGTCTCTCTAGGATCTGATACAGGAGGTTCTGTGCGTCAACCTGCGAGCTTCTGCGGTCTAGTAGGACTGAAACCAACCTATGGAGCAGTATCTAGATACGGACTCATGTCTCTTGGTTCTTCTCTCGATCAGATCGGGCCAATTGGTAAGACTGTACGAGATGTGGAAATCATATTTGATACTATTCGTGGACAAGATACACTCGATAGTACGACTATATCTACGACGACATATACACCATCACGTATAGGAAAAAACAAACCTATTATTGGTATACCAACTTTTTTCAAATCAAAAGGAGGAATTGATCCTGGAGTAATAAAGAACTTCGAAGAATCTATAGAAAAATTGAAGGAACTAGGATATGAGACAGTAGATATTGATCTTTCTTCTGCGAGTCAGGCGATACCAGTGTATTACATCATCAACTTTGCAGAGGCATCCTCCAATCTCTCGCGTTTCGATGGGGTAAAGTACGGATTACATAAAGATGGAAAAGACGGTATCGATGATTACTTCGAGACTAGAGGTACTGGTTTTGGCAAGGAAGTCCGCAGGAGAATACTTCTAGGTACGTATGTACTGTCTTCTGGTTACTATGATGCGTATTACAATAGAGCGCTCGCTGTTCGAAGACTTATTACTTGCGACTACATGAAAGCTTTCGAAAAAGTTGATATACTACTTACACCTACCACTCCCGCTCCAGCATTCAAAATCGGTGAAAAAGTGTCAGACCCTGTGGCAATGTATCTCGAGGATATATTCACTGTCACCGCAAATCTTACTGGATTACCAGCAATGTCAATTCCATCTGGGTCGATCAAGATAGGGGACAAGAGGCTTCCGCTCGGTATGCAGATGACAGCTCGACATGGTGATGAGAAAACACTTTTTGAGGTGGGTAAGGATTTTCTAGGAGAGAAAATAGATTAGGATTAAGTCAAATTTTATATATGATATCTTCGCCAAATCTTGATATTCAATATTATGCTAATGGTCTAGCAAACTTTTTTACAAATCATTATTCATCTGTATGGGGTAGTTTACAATCATTGGTAGGGTTGATTATCGGTCTTTCTATTGTTATTTCAATTATACTACTTGTTGCTATCGTAGCCACAGTGGAAGCATTGAAACATGTTCGCAAGCAAGAAGAAGAGATGTATAGCAAGCCTATTGAACCAGCATATATAGATAGTAATGCGGGGGATAATGTCTTCACAAATCGATGGCGGAAGGTGATGGATCACATCTCTACTGACAATCAAAATGATTGGCGTCAAGCAATAATAGAAGCAGATATTATGCTAGAAGATCTCCTAGTGAAACTAGGGTATCAAGGGGAGGGGATCGGAGAACGATTGCGCAGGGTAAAAACAGGAGATTTTAAGTCTATAGACCAAGCGGGTGAGGCTCACGGTATACGCAATAGGATCGCTCACGATGGCTCGAATTATACTCTCAATAAAGTGGAGGCTCAGCGGGTGATAGGTCTCTACCGTCAAGTTTTCAGCGAATTCTACACACTTTCTTAGACGGATCAGATATTCACAGAATTATGTAACTCCGTGACCTTGCTTTTTGTTACAGGAGGTGTTATTATTTGCTTTATCGCGGAGAAGAGTAACAGTTGCTCGTCAGGCTCATAACCTGAAGGTAGCCGG
>CAZAEF010000043.1:0-2099 GCA_964484315.1 uncultured Candidatus Saccharibacteria bacterium
CCCTCAAGAATCAACGCCTGCAGTAGATAGGAGACCAACCTGTCTCACGCTTGATGTCACGAATTACTTCGTGCAATGGACTAGAGCTTGTTCCAAAAATCGCATTTTCGCGAAATCAGGAGTGTTAACGTTTAGTCTCTACGGGTAAGGGAGCGGAGCGAACACTTATGCCGAGTATTCTCGGCGAGCATTCACACCAACTCATCTTTTCCCTCGGTATTATCCTTTATTATCAAAAGGACTCCACCGATTTTAGTTAACTTGATCATCATGTATTACTACATGCGACCGCCGTGATGTGATTGATTCACTATCTGTTATTTTTTAATTTTTTAGACGAAAAGTTCCCGAAGTGATTCAGACTGTTCAACAGTCGAACTTCACTTGTACTAACTTTTCTTATTTCTTACTTCCTCTTGTGACCGTTCAATGTATTCAACTTCTGAACGGTCTGAACCCAGCTCGCGTAACTTTTTAATTGGCGAACAGCCAAACCCTTGGAAGCTCATGTATTTGTTATCTTGTGTTACCACAAGTATCAGACTATTCCATCACCATATCTTCCTTGTCACCAAGAGAGAATCAGGTGCAAGCCGTGTTATACCGCGTATTAAGCGCATATCTTGTATATGACCAAAATCATATACTCAGTCGTTAGAGGAGATAGGTGTTTTGATCATTGTCGCAAAGTTTTTACGTCGGTTTTTGGACCGAACATTGAACTTCGACAATGTATCCGCTAATTGAGCATTTATAATAAGGTCTTTTTTAGTGAGAACTGGTCTTTTCAAGATTTTCAAAGCTATACTGATCTGCTTTTTCTTAAGCCGACTATATGGCTGAATATACTCCAAAATCTCGATAACATGTTGTCTGTCTCTGATAATCCAATCATGAGTCATGTAGTCGGAATCCAATCTGCGATTCCTACTTACAGAACCAATCTTGAATTCTTTACAAAGATCATCCAATAAATCATTTTCTTTTTGTGTAATCTTGATCTCCACCCTCACTCGAAAACCAAATTTCTTCTCGCTATGACGCTCGATAGTTGCCATTATGCATCCATCGCCATCAATAAAACCTGCGAGATATGCTCGCTTCGCTTCAACACTTACCTTTCCTACGGCGTTAACCTTCATATGCATGAATTGTATCATGCCTGGGACCTCCGAGAAACTTCGTAGGTCATATGAGTGAGTCTTCACCGTTTTGAGCTTGTTTAATTACCCAGATGTTTCCATCTGGGAGAGAAGTTATGTTTTCTCCACCTCCAGGATAAGTTGAGCCGACATCGCTGTCGTATTTTTCTTCTGTTGCCAGAAGGATCGGACTATATCTTCATCCATTATCATAATAATGGAGTTCGGCGTGTTAGCATGGAATTCTATTCCACACTCTGACCCGGCTTTATTAAAAAGCAGGTCAAGTCTCTACAGGGTCATATCTCAATTTTATATTTCATAGATTCAGTAATGTACGGACTAATTAATCTTCGGAACTCTGGAAGACTCGATTTCATAAACCTTATTCGGGTATATGTTTTATCTTTATTGAGTCTAGCTTCTAGATTAAATTCTTTAAGTATACCTATCAATTTCATTTGATCTTCATAATCAAATTGTTGAGTGTTTAGATATACATCAGATGTCCTGCATCTACTTCCATCATCCATGAACCACACTGCCAATGAAAGCGGAGTTATATGAATGTCATTAGGAATGATTTTTACACCATTCTTATAAAACAATTTAAATAACTGAGTAATCTCAGGATGCTGTCTCGTATAAAAACGATAGGCAATCCTTATATTATCTATGACACGCTTCTTTGGAGCACTTACAGTAATATCTTTAAGTATGGAATATTTCCAATCGACATATTCTTTTTGAGTAAATGAATGATTCACTTCTAAAAAAGCATTTTGTCTTCCTGGAACAATTCTTAAATACCCATCACCTAGAAGTGACCCGATAATTACTGAATTTTGTATTTGAGATAGACTTCCCGCGGTATTGTCCATTGCATAATTATATCATTACAGAATGGAGTCCACCGTTATAAGCCAAATATTTTATCGACTGCCGAGATTACTCTCG
>CAZAEF010000044.1:0-1761 GCA_964484315.1 uncultured Candidatus Saccharibacteria bacterium
GAGCTAGGGAGAGTGGTTGGAATGACTTCGAATTTACTATAGAAAATTTGATTAGAATCCATAAGAAATTATTTGGTATAGAATTCGATAAAAATTATAAAGAATTTTTCTATAATGTCATAAATCCTACGACAGAAATGAGTGTAATAAATAAAGTCAGTCGTTTTGAGGATGTTGGATTCAGAGATAATTATATTCTTGGTGAGATAGGACGTTTTTGGAATGAAAATAATAGTATCTTCGTCATATACGGTGCTAGTCACGCTGTTATGCATGAACCGGTATTGCGAGATTTTATAGCTAATTAAGATATATAGTAAAAATGAAAAAATAACTGAGCATTGACTTCATACCCAAATCATGGTAGCCTGATTTTAGACTATGAGGAGGTAGGAACCTTCTCAAGATGTAGTCTGACAATCGAATAACAACAGAAACAACGAAAGCAGAAAGAAATAAATGAAAGAAGTAAAGAAATTCTACGAATCAGAGGTTCGGAATCTGACCATGGAAGTTGATTCCAATCTCACAGACTTGAATTTGGCCTCAGTCGACCCCTTGTGGAAACTTATAGAAGTATCGAACCTCAAAGGCGACTTTCGGCTCTACATTAACAAGAAGATCCAAGGTGCGCACGAGCATGATGCTGTGGTCAAAGTCGTCGGCCTCAATCGTACGCTAACGCAGGTAGTCGTTAAGTTCCAATGCTCCCCAGAGTACAGCTACGAAGGAACTCTCTTCGGCAGAGCTAACGGAGACAGCACGGTTGGAGTGTCATACATCAATCAAACACTGCGGGAAATTGCAGGCAATTCCTGGCACGATCCATATAAGCCTGTCAAAAAAATACAAGAGGTGGTATTTACACCACAACCGCTTGTGTCTGTCGACAGAGCTATCACAACTGCCATCACTCCGCCTGAATCTGTGCAACCTGCACAACTTGTTCCAGAAGAGAAGGGTGCCAGAGGCATCAGTCGGAACTTCGAACTTACCAAGCAGATCTTTGTGGAGATACTTGGCAAGGCGGTATCAAAAGAGGTCAACTCGGTTGCGATATCGGATATCATAATAGCATCTGTCTACGGATCGGAGAGTGGTAAGGACAGGAGAGGCTGCGGAGCAATCATGAGTGCGTGGGTCCGTAAGGATTGGCTCAAGCGCGAAGGTAGGAAAGGTGTTATAACAATCTATACAATCACCGATTCTGCCATGCGGACGTTCGGATTGGAGTCCGCTTCGAATTCGACTACAACGGTCACGGCAGTCGAAATGCTGAAAACGCCAGTCCCAGTGATGGTCTCAGTTGAACAGCTCTCTGATAGCAATTTGCTCGGAGCCCTTCGTGTCATCAGAGAGAAAGCTGATAAATTCAATGTGGCCAGGATCACAATCGACGAGCTTGAACTGCGGAAAATGCAGATCGAGGACGACCTCAAAAAGGTTCAAGGCGAAATCGATGCATTGAAGTTGATCTTGGACGATGCAGATCTTCAGAAAGCTACAACTATCTGGTCTGGTTTGCAGGATTCAGTTTCAAAGACCACATAACAGTCAGTCTTCTCATCACAAAGCAGGGTCACTCCTGCTTTTTTCTATCAAATTAGATATAGACAACATTTGATATTCAATGCGGACAAGAAGGATTTCTCGAAATGTATTATACTTATAATTACCATGTCTGACGGCAATCCCTAAAAAAGAATTATTGATGAGTTTTGATTAATATTATTTTGTATATTCATATATATGGTATAATTT
>CAZAEF010000045.1:0-1580 GCA_964484315.1 uncultured Candidatus Saccharibacteria bacterium
ATATTGTCTTTTTAAAAAATAAATCATACTTATTACAAACAATCTATTTGTAACATTCCCCCCCCTCAACCTAGGTTATTTAAAGTAAGTATTAACAATAAAATCTCAGACATCTGAGATTTTATTGTGTTATTAAAATTTTTAATTTTATCCTATATCGTCTTCACCTTTAGCTTCGATTGACGTTTTTTGTCGAGCTTTGATTGTTTCACTAAAAAATAATCATTAATATTCCCAAATACTTCCCCTGTAACATTCCCCCCTCAACCTAGGTTATAATAGGTGTATGGAGCGAATTGATTATACAAATCAGCCTGATGAAGCAGTCCTCGTGCATGCACTACGCGAACCTGACGTGTTCGCAGTGCTAGTAGAGCGCTACGAGACAGCATTTCGTCGTGCCGCACAACGCATACTCGGCGTAGAAGATGCAGAGGATGCGGTGCAGGAGACATTCGTGAGGATGTTCATCCATGGCGCAAGGTATGCGAAGAAGCCGGGGACAAAGTTCTCCTCATGGGCTTATGCTATCCTCGTACGCGTCTGTTACACTATATATTCGAAGAATAAGAAAAGAGCGACATTTACTCTCGATCCAGAAGTAACAGGAGAAATAGAAGACTTTTCTGTAAAGGAATTACGGGAATATGGGATGGACAAGGACTATCTTCTGTCACTCGTTTCGAAATTACCCGCTCTCCTCAAGAGAACTCTAGAGCTCTATATCTTTGATCACAAGTCAGAGAAGGAAATAGCTGAGATCGAGGGTGTGTCATATGGAGTTGTGCGTACGCGCATATCCCGTGCAAAGGATAAACTGAAAGAGCTCAATATAAAATATTCCAACTATCAATATGAATCATGAATTACAATTAAAATATGATGTGATGTCGCGTGTGCGAGCTGTGAATACTATACGCACACTCCTATCATCTCCGCTCATGAGCGCGCTAGTCGGGATTGCCCTCGTGCTATCTCTTAGTATTATCGTATCTATCGGAGATGTGATAAAGAATACCATGGCCCATGTTGATTGGTCAGAGCGCTTTTTCTATACATACTCATCCCTCATCCATTCACGATTGATTGTCCAAACTCTCATTACACTCACAGCTTTTTCATCTATTGCTCTCATTATTAACTCTATTCGTACGATAAGAAGGGTAACGTTTGGTTCCACTCAACAAATCTGATAGTATTGTTACATGGCAATATCAAGCGAATTCACGAAGAAATCGAGGGAAATCCTCGAGGCAATAAAGCTATCCGAGTCAGTTCTTCTCCATTGTCATCCTTCACCAGATCCGGATAGTGTAGGTTCTGCTCTGGCAATGAAGTTTGCTCTAGAGCAACTAGGTAAAAAGGTAACAGTTATACGTGGGGATTCTGAAATACCTAGAGGATTCATGCATTTTCCTGGAGCAACAGACATCGTGAATAAGAACTTTTTCGAGATTGATACTAGTATATTCGATTTATTCATTGTCCTAGATTCATCTCGCAATGGCATATCACGAATAAAGGAAGTTAGTATCCCTGATGCATTGAAAGTGATAAACATCGACCATCATCGTACGAAT